>DAICYJ010000148.1 GCA_027311705.1 Novosphingobium sp.
CCGCCTTTCAGCACGTTCTTGCCGAAATTGTCTTCCAGCACATCGTTGCCGCCGCCGCCGCTGATCACGTCGTCGCCACGCTCGCCCGATAGGAAATCGGTATAGCCGGTGCCCGTCAGCGTGTCGTTGCCGGCCCCGCCACGTGTTATCGCCTGTAATCTGTCGCCAAACGTGAAGATACCCGGCGATGTCGCTGTGATCGCAAGGCCGCGTGTGCCCCCGCCGGTTACGTTGAAACCGGCGACGTCGGTAAAGGCCGATGGCACAAGGTTGCGGAACACGATCGCATCGACAAACCCGTTGCCGCCGCCATCCCGGTCGAACTGCAGCTTGGTGTCCGCGCCCGATTGAACCAGCCGCAAGTACCCGTTGCTGAACGGATTGCCCAGGTTGGGCACGCCCAGTCCATTGCTGCCGAAAACGTTCAGGTCATCGAAGGTAACCCTGTCTTCCGCCGGGTTGAAGTCGGTTATGATCGAAACAGCCCCGGCATAGAAGAAGCTGTTGATGGCCAGCGTGTCCGCACCGGCACCCAGCGTGATGGTCGAACCTTTGGCACCGGTCACAAAATGGTCTGTCGGAGCGCCGCTGACATTCACCAGCACCAGATCGTTACCGCTTCCGGCATCGACAGTCCGCGCGATGGCTCCAAACACGTGGATCGTGTCGTTGCCGGCGCCACCGCTCACGGTCACGGTCGCAGTTCCATTCGGGACTGGCCCGCCAGACGTGTTGGTGAGGAGGCTCTGGATGAAATCGTTCCCGCGACCGCCTTCCAGCAGCACCACGTCTCCCGCCCGATAACCGAATTCGGAATAACTTATGCGGTCGGCACCGCTAAGGCCTTCGATGGTATCGGCCCCCGATCCCGAAAGAATGTCGTTGCCGGCGGTGCCCGTAATCGTTGCCATGCTCTCTCCCGGTCCACTTCCCGCAAAACCGGAAGTAATCCCCTGTGCCCATTCGGTTCAGCGTCCGGGGCTGTCACGCACGACGGCCTGAGGAAACTGCTGCACCTGCGACGATTTTATCCGGTTTGGTTGCCCTGTCACGTCCAATTGAGTCCGACCTGCGCCCCAAAGCCCACCTTGCCATCCGCCGCGCGCACCACCACCGCCGGCCAGCTCAACGTCGTCACCGCTGGCGGCAACGCCAGTGAACCCGTTCGTTCGACACCGGTGAGGGGGATGGAGGGGATTCTAAAGTCCGCGCGCCGTCCCAGCGCAAACGGGCCCTACAGAATGAAGTCGTCCGCCACCATCGTCGGCAGGCCATCCACCCGGATGATCATGTCGACCCTGCGGTCGCCGGTATACTCCAGTTCGATATACGTGTTGTCTCCGCTGGTCCTCGTTCGCACTTGCCCTGCGGCAGAAAATGCGGCGGACCCGATAAAATGGAACGATTGGTGACCTTCGAGCGCGAGATTGGCGTCAATGCCCCATAGTTCGATCCTGTCATTTTCAGCGTGACTGAAATCTGAAATGCGGTCGGCCGATGTTCGCCGGTTGGTGCTGTGTGAAGCAAGAAATGAGAAGACATCTGCGCCGGTTCCCCCCGTCAACAGATCTTCCATGGCTTCGCCGAAGATGAGATCGTCTCCAGCGCCACCAATCAACGTGTCTTTGCCGTCGCCGCCAAACAGCTGATCGTCGCCGTCGTCGCCCAGCAGGCGATCGTTGTCCTGATCGCCGTCCAGCAGGTCCGCTCCAGCGCCTCCCAGCAAAATGTCGGCACCGCGCTCACCTCCCAGTCTGTCGTCGCCGCCCAGACCTTTCAAAGTGTTGTTGCCGTCGCTTCCATCGATTCTGTTGGCCAGCCCGTTTCCAGTGCCATTGAAGTTGCTGTTGCCCGACAGCACCAGATTCTCCACGTTTGCACTCAGGCGATATGATCCGAAATACTTGATCGTATCGATGCCCTGGCCTGCACGCTCGATCACTCTGTCAAACAGCGAATCCACCAGATACGTATCGTCCCCTTCGCCACCCAGCAGTCGGTCAGGGCCAGAAAGGACGACACCGTTCGTGTTGTCGCCCGCTGTGCTGAGGCTGTGGAGCGTATCGTCCCCGTCAAGGCCGTAGATGATATCGGCTTCCCCGGTTCCAAAAAGCGAGTTGTCGCCATCCGTTCCATGGATCGCATTGCGGCGAATGCCTGAGGCATAACCATCCAGATTGGCGAATGTCAGGTCCCTGGCCGTTACATTGCGCAAAACCACAAGGTCGGTGAACGCATCGGCCCCGCCGTTCCGGTCCACCTGAACGCGGGTGTCATTCCCATCCTGCAACAGTCGCATATGGCCTGAAGAAAACGGATTGTTCCGATCGAACTTGTCGAGGAAGCCGGGAGCGTCATAATCGGTCAGCTTGCCACTGCGCAGCAGGGTGTAGAGGGCCAGCACGTCGCCATCGACCCCGGCCACAAAATCCTCGACCACGATGGCCGCGGTGCCGAGCTCGTCAATCGCGACGGTGTCCGTACCGGACCCTAGTTTTACAGTAAAGACACCCGATTGCACGGCCAGCGAAATGTAATCCTTGCCCGTGCCGCCGCCGATTGATCCCGTGCCGCCCGATGATTTGAGCAGTATAGAATCGTCGCCATCGCCGCCATTCAGCACCACCTCGCCCGCGCTCTCCACCCGCAGAGTGTCGGCCCCGGCATCGCCATCGGCAAAGATCTTGTCCTGCAGGCCGCTGCGGCCATAAAAGCTGATGCGGTCGCTGCCATCGCCGCCGGATAGATCGGACAAGCTGCTAGCACTCTTCGAAGCGCCAAAAATGCCGCGTCGCACCTCGATTTCGTCATCACCGCCAAGCCCGCTGAACGTATCATTTCCGTCCAGAATATCCACGATCCGGTTGGCCCCATCGGTGCCCAGCACGGCATCGGAACTGGCGCTGCCGATCACCCGTTCAAACGATGATATCGTCACCAGCACCGGTGCTTCATTGGAATCCGTGCCGATCTGCTGCTGCGTGGTCTTGCGCAAGTCCACCGCCGCGCCAAACACTTCACCCGTCAGCTTCAATCCACCCAGATTCAGAATATCGGTGCCGTCCCCGCCGTCCAGCTGGTCGGTGCCTGCGCTGATCAGGATCTGGTCATCACCGATGCCGCCGCGCACCACATCGTTGCCATCCCCTCCGCGCAACAGGTCGCTTCCGCCGCCGCCCGAAACATCGTCGTTGCCGGTCTCGCCCTCGATCTCGTCGTTGCCATCGCCGCCATCGACAGTGTCATTTCCCGCACCGGCTAGGATCTTGTCGTCCAATGCTGTCCCGACAATGTCATTGTCGACATCCGTGCCATTTATTAGTGCCATATTAAAGATCCCGCGCGAGCCAATGCTTGGAGTCAACGAATACTTTCATTTCGTTTCGGTGGCAAGACGGCGTCAGGGGGCATCACCGCGCCCAAAAGCCCCCTTGCCCCACCCGCCACCTTGCCATCCGCCGCGCGCACCACCACCTCACGCCTTCCACCGGGCGGCCACTTGCCTGAATCGAACAAATATGGAACACGCCTCGCATGGCTCTGAACATGATTTCCGTGCGCGGTGCGCGCGAGCATAACCTCAAGGGGTTCGATATCGATCTGCCGCGCGATGCGCTGATCGTCATCACCGGGCTGTCCGGCTCGGGCAAATCCTCGCTCGCCTTCGATACGATCTATGCCGAAGGGCAGCGGCGCTATGTCGAAAGCCTTTCGGCCTATGCGCGCCAGTTCCTTGAAATGATGCAGAAGCCCGATGTCGAGCACATCGACGGCCTTTCGCCCGCCATTTCGATCGAGCAGAAAACCACCAGCCGCAATCCGCGCTCCACCGTCGCCACGGTGACAGAGATCTACGATTACATGCGCCTGCTGTGGGCGCGCGTCGGCGTTCCCTACAGCCCTGCCACCGGCCTGCCGATCGCCGCGCAAACCGTCAGCCAGATGGTCGACCGCGTGATGACCCTGCCCGAAGGCACGCGCGCCTTTCTGCTCGCCCCCGCCGTGCGCGGCCGCAAGGGCGAATACCGCAAGGAACTCGCCGAATGGCAGCGCGCCGGCTACACCCGCGTCCGCATCGATGGCGAAATGATGGCCATCGAGGATGCGCCCGCGCTCGATAAAAAGCTCAAGCACGACATCGAGGTCGTGGTCGATCGCATCGCGGTGAAGGACGGCATCCAGACCCGCCTGGCCGACAGTTTCGAACAGGCGCTGAAACTGGCCGACGGCATGGCCTTCATCGACCTTGCCGATACGACGGTGGCCGAACTGGACAACCAGTCCCCCTCCCGCGTGCGGGAGGGGTTAGGGGTGGGCGAATTCGACGCCGCCGCTTCTGACCAGCCCACCCCCGACCCCTCCCGCAAGCGGGAGGGGAGTAAAGGCGGCATGAAGAAAACCGGCCTGGCCGCCAACCGCATTGTCTTCAGCGAAAAGTTCGCCTGTCCGGTCAGCGGCTTCACGCTCGATGCGCTCGAACCCCGCCTATTCAGCTTCAACGCCCCGCAAGGCGCATGTCCCGCCTGCGATGGCCTCGGCGAAAAACTGCTGTTCGATCCGCAGCTCGTCGTGCCCAACGAAAACCTGTCGCTGAAACAGGGCGCGGTCGTGCCCTGGGCCAAGTCCAACCCGCCGTCGCCTTATTACATGCAGGTGCTCGCCAGCCTCGCTGCGCATTTCGGGTTCAAGCTCGAAACCCCGTGGGATGCGCTGCCGCCCGAAGTGAAGATCGTCATCCTCTATGGCACCGCCGGCAAGGCCGTGCCGCTGACGTTCATCGACGGCAAGAAGTCCTACACCGTGCAAAAGGCGTTCGAGGGCGTGATCGGCAACCTCAACCGCCGCATGCTGCAAACCGAAAGCGCGTGGGTGAAGGAGGAACTGGGCAAGTACCAGACCGCCCAACCGTGCGAGACCTGCCACGGCGCCCGCCTCAAACCCGAAGCGCTCAGCGTGAAGATCGCGGGCGAGGACATTTCCATGTCCACGCGCCGCGCCGTGTCCGATGCGCTTGAATTCTTTTCCACACTGGATCAAAAACTTACCGCGCAGCAAAGCCAGATCGCGAAAGCCATCCTCAAGGAAATAAACGAGCGCCTCGGCTTCCTCAATAACGTCGGCCTCGATTACCTGAATTTGGACCGCACCAGCGGCACCCTGTCCGGCGGCGAGAGCCAGCGCATCCGCCTCGCCAGCCAGATCGGCAGCGGCCTTTCGGGCGTGCTCTATGTGCTCGATGAGCCCAGCATCGGCCTGCACCAGCGCGACAACGACCGCCTGCTCGAAACGCTGAAACGCCTGCGCGATCTCGGCAACACCGTCATCGTCGTGGAGCATGACGAGGACGCGATCCGCACCGCCGATCATGTGGTCGATCTCGGCCCCGGCGCGGGCGTGCATGGCGGCGAGATCGTGGCGCAGGGCACCCTTCAGGATATCCTCGACAACCCGAACAGCCTGACCGGCCAGTACCTGACGGGCGCGCGCCGCATCGAGGTGCCGAAAAAGCGCCGCAAGGGCAACGGGTTGAAAATCACCGTCGAAGGCGCGCGGGCCAACAACCTGCAAAACGTCACCGCCAGCATTCCGCTCGGCACGTTCTGCTGCGTCACCGGCGTTTCCGGATCGGGCAAATCCAGCTTCACCATCGATACGCTCCACGCCGGTGCCGCCCGCGCTCTCAATGGCGCGCGCGTCATCGCCGGGCCGCACGATCGCATCACCGGCCTCGAACACTGCGACAAGGTGATCGAGATCGACCAGTCCCCCATCGGCCGCACCCCGCGCTCCAACCCGGCGACTTACACCGGCGCCTTCACCCTGATCCGCGATTGGTTCGCCGGCCTGCCCGAAAGCGCCGCGCGCGGATACAAGGCCGGGCGCTTCAGCTTCAACGTGAAGGGTGGCCGCTGCGAAAAGTGCCAGGGCGACGGCCTCATCAAGATCGAGATGCACTTCCTGCCCGACGTCTACGTCACCTGCGAGGAATGCAACGGCCGCCGCTACAACCGCGAAACGCTGGAGGTGAAGTTCAAGGGCCACTCCATCGCCGATGTGCTCGACATGACGATCGAGGACGCCGAGGAATTCTTCAAGGCCGTGCCCCCCATCCGCGATCGCATGCACATGCTCAACGAAGTGGGGCTGGGCTACGTCAAGGTCGGCCAGCAGGCCACCACGCTCTCGGGCGGTGAGGCGCAGCGCGTCAAACTCGCCAAGGAACTCGCCCGCCGCAGCACCGGGCAAACGCTCTATATCCTCGATGAACCGACCACCGGCCTGCATTTCGAAGACGTCCGCAAGCTGCTCGAAGTCCTCCACCGCCTGGTCGAACAGGGCAACAGCGTGGTCGTGATCGAACACAACGTCGATGTGATCAAGACCGCCGACTGGATCATCGACATGGGGCCGGAGGGCGGCGTGCGCGGCGGCGAGGTCGTGGCCGAAGGCACGCCGGAACAGGTGGCGAAGAACCCGCGCAGCTTTACCGGCGGCTATCTGGGGCCATTGCTGGTGCGCGCCTGACGTTCGAAGTCTCCCGCTTTACATCCACCCGGCAAAATCATACGAATCCGTTCCATTAAGGCGGGAGTGGGTCGGAAATGGAAGCGGGAGTGCTGATGGCGGAGGGGAAGCCTGTGTCCCACCCCACCGCGCCTGCTGTCGCGGTCCAGCCGGAACGCGCCGATCTCACCGCATGGCTGGCCGTTGCCGCCGGCGCGCTCGGTTCGTTCATGGCCACGCTCGATATTTCGATCGTCAACGCCTCGCTGCCCACCATTCAGGGCGAGATCGGCGCCACCCCCAGCGAGGGCACGTGGATCGGCACGTCCTATCTTGTCGCTGAAATCGTCGTCACGCCCATCACCGCCTGGCTCTCGCGAATGCTGGGCCTGCGCCGGTTCATGCTCATCGCGGCGACGATGTTCACGTTCTTCTCGATCATGTGCGGCCTGTCGACCGACCTCACCACGATGATACTGGGCCGCACCGGGCAGGGTCTGGCCGGCGGCACGCTCGTTCCCACGGCGCTGACGATCATCGCCACCCGGCTGCCGGCACGGCAACAGCCCATCGGGATCTCCATCTTCGGGGGCACCATGCTGCTGGGTCCGCTCGCCGGCCCGTTGCTGGGCGGCTGGATTACCGAGGCGTTCAGCTGGCGCTATGCGTTCTTCATCAACGTGCCCGTCGGCATCGCCCTCGCCAGCCTGATGATCTTCAGCCTTCCCAAAGTCGCGGCCGATTGGAGCGACTTGCGCAACGCCGATTGGCTGGGCCTGTTCGGCATAACGCTGGGGCTGGGCTGCATGACCGTCCTGCTGGAAGAAGGCCACCGCGAACAGTGGTTCGAATCCGCGTACATCATCCGGCTGGCCGTGCTCACGGCCATCGGGTTCACGGCGGTGGCGTGGACCCAGTTCCGCAGCCCCAGGCCGATCACCCGCCTGGCGCTGTTGCGTGTCCCGGCATTTTCCGCCTGCGTCATCATGATGTTGATGTTCGGCGCGCTGCTGTTCGGCCTGTCCTACGTGGTGCCGCAATTCCTCGCCGGGGTTGCGGGGTACAATGCGTTTCAGGCGGGGCAGGTGGTGTTCATGCCGGGCCTCAGTTCGGTCGTGATGATGATGCTCTTCCCGTTGACGGTCAAACTCCTCGATCCCCGCACATCGGTGGTGATCGGCTGCCTGATCGCCGGCACGAGCGCCTGGCTGCTCAGCAGCATGACCGCCCAATCCACCGGCAGCGCCTTCGTCATTCCGCAGATGCTGTTCGGCAGCGGCGCTGCGGTCGCCAGCCTTACGCTGCAGCAATCGTCGATCATCGCCGTTCCGCTGAAATATGCGGACGAGGCATCGGCCATCTTCATGGCGGCGCGCAACCTTGGCGGATCGATCGGGCTGGCCATGATCGCCAGCTTTCAGGAACAGCGGATCGACGTGCACCGCTGGCAGATGCACGCCTCGATCGGCGCCAACGATATCGCCGTGCAGCAGACCATGAACGACAATGCGGCCCTGCTCGGTGGCGGGCCGGAAGGCATGGCCGGGGCCTACCGGATGCTCGATGGACAGATCCAGCTGGATGCGCTGGTCATGTCCTTCAACGACATATTCCTGATGCTGGCC
>DAICYJ010000193.1 GCA_027311705.1 Novosphingobium sp.
GCAATGAAGCCGACGCGATCCGCGCCAAATTTCCGGCTGTCCTCGCGGTCACCGGCGCACACCAGTATGAAGCGGTTGTCGAAGCCGTCCACGCCGCCGCCCCGCCGTCACTCGGGCCGTATATCGACCTGATCCCGCAGGCTGATCTCGGCGACGTGAAGCTCACCCCCCGGCACTACAGCTACCTCAAGATTTCCGAAGGTTGCAACCACGCCTGCGCCTTTTGCATCATCCCCAGCTTGCGCGGAAAACTCGTCAGCCGCCGGATCGACGCCGTGCTGCGCGAGGCGGAAAAGCTTGTCGCCGCCGGCACGAAGGAACTGCTGGTTATCAGCCAGGACACCTCGGCCTATGGCGTCGACGTCCGCCACGAGGAACGCCTGTGGAAGGGCCGCCCGGTGCGCACGCACATGACCGACCTTGCCCGCGAACTCGGCCAATTGCGCACGCCGGATGGCGAAACCCCATGGGTCCGCCTGCACTACGTCTACCCCTACCCCCACGTCGATGCGGTGATCCCGCTGATGGCCGAAGGGCTGCTCACGCCCTACCTCGACATCCCGTTCCAGCACGCCAGCCCCAGCGTGCTGCGCGCCATGAAGCGCCCGGCGAACGAGGCCAAGGTGCTCGAACGCCTCAAGGCATGGCGCGCAATCTGCCCGGACATCGCCGTCCGCTCGTCGTTCGTCGTCGGCTTTCCAGGCGAGACCGAGGCCGATTTTCAGTACCTGCTCGATTGGCTCGATGAAGCGCAGCTCGACCGCGTCGGCGCCTTCCGCTTCGAACCCGTCGCCGGTGCCGCCGCCAACGACCTGCCCGATCCGGTGCCCGAAGCGATCAAGGAAGAACGCTACGCCCGCATCATGGAAAAAACCGAAGCCATCAGCGCGGCCAAGCTCGCCGCCAAAGTCGGCCGCACGGTGCAGGTCATCATCGACGAAGTGGGCGAGCCGGACGAAGACGGCGACATCGGCGCCACCGCCCGCTCACAGGCAGACGCCCCGGAAATCGACGGCGCGGTCTATCTGCGCAACGTGCCCGCCACGCTGAAAGTGGGCGATTTCGCGCAAGTGCTGGTCGAAGATGCCGATGCGCATGATCTGTACGGGGTGATTGCGGGGGCGTGATTGTTCTTGTCCATGGGTCTCTAAACCCGGAACAAGCGCTCATCCCACCACACCGGTTCATGCAGCGAATGCGTGATCCCGGCAGCGTCCGGGTGTTCGGGGTTAATGATCACATTGCGTTCGATCCGCGCCGGCAGCGACGGAACCAGAAGCAGCGCCGATCGACGCTCGACAAACCAGCGATGCCCGAAATCCTTGGCGACAACTTCGTTGCGATCAGCCCAGCCGGGCAGGCTCGCCTCCGTCACCACTTCGTACGACACTCCATTGGGAATGGTCACGACGATGAAGTGCTGGTTGGCGGGCAGCAGTCCATTCGCATGGGCCAGTTTTTCCAGCATCGCCGTGGAGTAGTGTTCGGACGTATAAATCACGGGGCTGGCGGGCGTGTTCCATCTGCCGGGAAAAAGCTCCGCCCCCTTGGCGCTGTAGATCGGAAAGCGTCCGGCGGGGTCGCCAATGCGGTAGCTGGAAAGGACGCGGTCGGTAACCTGCCCGCTCACGCAGCACTGCCATAGGCGGCACGGCCGAGCACGTTCAGCACCACTTCGGCCCCAGGCCCGGTTGCGAGCGCCACATCGAGCGGTGTGTCGCCATCCAGCATCGGATGCGCCCGCGTCAGGAACACGCGCGCGCGCGTTTCATCGCCCAGCACTTCGCAGGCGAAATCGAACACCCGTGAAACCCGCGCCAGTCGCTCGCCTTCATCGGGATGCAGGCGATGGCCGGGGGCCTTGCGGCGGCGCGTCAATGTCGCTTTGGGCACGATGCGAAAAACGAAGCCGGGATCGTCGGGCGCAATCCTGCGCGCAATCCGCTCCAGCGCGGCCACCGACACGCCCTGGCTGATCGACCGCGCCAGCGCGAGGCTGGGCCGCGCACCGATATTGCGGTCGCGCGCATCAAGCAGGTAATCGGTCGCAAGCAGTTGCGTTGCCACGGTCATCTCCGTTTCATATGAGCCTGAAAATGGGATCATATGGTCCTGATGTCAAGCGCTGCCCACCGAACTGTCTCTGGGCCGCACATAAACCCGCGCCACGATCGGGAACCGCTCCGCCACCTGCCGTTCGATATCCAGCACGATGCGTTCCACGTCGCGCGCGGTCATGGTGTCTTCGAAGTCGGCGCTGATGATCGTCGTCACCATCGTCGGCGCGCTGTGCAGCGTCAGCACTTCGTGCACAGCAACGATGCCCGCGTGGCCAGCTGCGCATGTCCGGATCGCGGCGACCATTTCCGGGTCTGCGCTTTCGCCGATCAGCAGGCCCTTGGCCTCATACAGCAGCACCACCGCCAGCACGCCCAGCACGATGCCGATCAGCACCGAGGCGAGGCCATCCCACATCGGGTTGCCGGTAACCAGCGCCAGCCCCAGCCCGGCGGCGGCGAACGCGAGGCCCACCAGCGCGCCGCTGTTTTCCAGCAGCAGCACCAGCGTCGGCGCATCCTTGGTCGATCGGATTTCCTGCCAGATCGAGCCACGCCGCGCCGTGTTGAAATCATTCAGCGCCGCCACCACCGACCACCCTTCAAGCAGCGCGGCAAAGCCCAGCACACCGAACGCCAGCACCGGGTTCGTCGCCGGCTCCGGATGGAGCATGTGCAGCACGCCTTCGTAAACCGAAACGCCCGCGCCCAGCGAGAACACCAGGATCGCGACGATGAAGCTCCAGAAATACAGCTCGCGCCCGTATCCGAACGGGTGCTGCGCATCGGCCGGCTTGCCCGAACGCTTGCGCCCGTACAGCAGCAGCAACTGGTTGGTCGAATCGACCAGGGAGTGCACGCCTTCGGTCAGCATGGCCGATGAACCGGTGATCGCCGCCGCCACGAACTTGGCGACGGCGATGCCGACGTTGGCGACCAGTGCAATCAGGATTGTCCGCGTCGATCCGCTTGCCATGCCGTTTACTTGCCCCCGCGGTTGCTGTCGGCAGCTAACGCGCCAAGCGGGGAGTTGGCTATGGGTTTATGACCTCACGCCGCCATGCGATAACCACCGTCGTTGCGTGTCGTACCCAGATCGAACCGCTCAACCAACCCGCCCAGCGACTCGGCCTCGTCGGCCAAGCTCTTGGATGCGGCGGTCGATTCTTCGACCAGCGCGGCGTTCTGCTGGGTGATCTTGTCCATTTCGTTGACCACCGTGTTCACCTGCCGGATGGCTTCGGATTGTTCGACGGCGGAGTGCGCAATCTCTCCGATCATGGTGGAAAGCCGGGTCGTGCGATCGACGATCTGCACCAGCGCGGTCTGCGTCTGGCCGATCATCTGCACGCCGTTGGTCACGTCGCGGCCGCTGGCGCGGATGATGTCGGCAATTTCCTTGGCGGCATCGGCGCTGCGCTGCGCCAGCGATCGCACTTCGCTGGCCACCACGGCGAACCCGCGCCCGGCGTCACCGGCCCGCGCCGCTTCGACGCCTGCGTTCAGCGCCAGCAGGTTGGTCTGGAAGGCGATGCCATCGATCACGTTGATGATCGCTTCCATCTTGCTGCTGGAACGGGCGATTTCCTCGATGGCTTCCACCGCGCGCAGCATCACCGCGCCGCCATCGGTAGCGTCCCTTTGCACGCCCTCCGCCGTCGAGCGCGCTTCGCCTGCCGTAGTTGCGGTGGCCTGCACCGTTCCCGAAAGCTGGCGGACGGCTGCGGCCGATTCTTCCAGCGCCGCCGCCTGCCCTTCGGTGCGCACCGAAAGGTCGGTCGCGGCTGAGGCAATCTCGCCCGCCCCGACGCGCACAGCCTGCGCCGCGCGCGTCACTTCGGACAGCACATTGGCCAGTTCGGCAACCGTCTGATTGAAATCGTTGCGCAGCGATTCGTACTCGGCCGGGAAGGCCTGTTCGATGCGCCAGGTCATCCGCCCGTCGCGCAGGGCACCCAATCCATCCGCAAGCCCATTCACGACCTGCGCCTGCGTCGCCTCGCGCAACGCCGCTTCGGCTTGGGCACGTTGCACCGTGGCAACCTTGATCCCTTCGAGCGCACGTCCGATGTCGCCCATTTCGTCGCGGCGGTCGAGGTATGGCGCTTGCCGATCCAGCGCGCCGCCCGCCATGTCGTCCATCGCGGAAACGAGCTGGCCGAGGGGCCGGTTCAGCCGCACGTGAAAGAGGTAGATCACCAGCATGGCTACCGCTCCTGCGGCAACGCCAATGGCGATGGCGATCGAATGGGTGCGCTCGGACAGTTCCTCCCCTTCACGGCCAGCCTCGTTGGCAAGCGTCACGTTATGGGCGAGGTCGGCATCGATCGCGTCGTCCGCGGCCCTGCCCAGCGGATTGAGATTTGCATTCATCAGCGCCGTCGCTTCTGCGTTGCGCCCAACGAACGAAAGATTGCGAACTTCGGTCGCCTTTTCTTTCCACTCAGCCCAGGCAAGCCGCATCTGTTCATACAGGGCGCGATCCTTTTCGTCGGAAATCAGCGACTTGTATTGTTCGATCGCCTGATCGGCATCATCCCTCGCCTTTTTCAACTGGCCGTCAATCTGCTGCGTTTCGGCAGGATTCTCCGTCAGGATGTGCTTGGCGATCAGAAGCCGCGAATCCGCAATCGCACTGCCAGCTTCTGCCAGTATCAACAGGCTGGGTACGGTGTCCTTCGAAGATTGGGTCAGTCGATCCCCCAATGCGGCGATGGACCAGATCGCCACCACCGCACACAGGATGGCCAGCCCACCCAAGGCAAGATTACCCACAAGCGACAATGTTCGGATTCGCAGATTGGCCAGCAGGACCATGGTTGCACCCCATATAAGGAACTGCGGCCAACAATAAGCCGCCAAGTGTGCAATCCTTTGCCCCGCTTGCGTTAAGTACGCACCACCCAGCCCCTACGCACGAAGGCAGAGCACTCTGCCGCATAGGATTAACCAGATTGCCCGAAACAAGCCGAGCAATCGCGTCGCTTACAGCCAGCCGATGGCCTTGAACCTCCACCACAGCCCGCCGCAAATGCTCACAATAATCCCCCACACCATGAAGTATCCAAACCGCCAGTGCAGTTCTGGCAGATAATCGAAGTTCATGCCGTAAATGCCGGCAATCGCCGTCGGCACAGCAAGGATCGCCGCCCAGGACGCGAGTTGCCGCGTCATCTCGCCCTGACGGTGCTGCTCCAGCAGGCCGGCGGTTTCGACCACGGCGGCCAGCGTTTCCTTCAGCCCGCGCATCCGCGCCATCACCCGGCGCACATGGTCGAGCACGTCGCGAAACCAGATGCGGGCCGATGGGTCGATGGTCGGCAGGTCCGCCTGCACCAACCGTTCCACCATCGCCTCCATCGGGCCGATCACCCGTTCGAACCGGCGCAACTGGCGGCGCAGCCGGAATATGCGGCGGATGGTCCCCTGTTCGGGAAACTTGTCGATCGCCGATTCCTCGATCGATTGCGCCACTTCGTCCAACTGGTCCATGATCGGCAGGTATCCGTCGACGATGAAATCCAGCACCGCGTGCAACACATAGTCCGGCCCTTCGGTCAGCCGCTCGGCATCGCCTTCCAGCTCGCTGCGCAGTGCCACATGCGCGCGCGTCGATCCAAAGCGGACAGAAACGATGAAGTCGGCACCGATGAAGAAGCTGGTCTGGCCATATTCGATATGGTCCCCGCTCAGCGCGGCCGTGCGCGCCACCACGAACAATTGCTTGCCGTATACGTCCACTTTGGGCAGCTGGGTGGGGTTCAGCGCATCTTCCACCGCCAGCGGATGCAGGCAGTATTGCCGGGCCACCAGATCCATTTCCTCAGCCGTGGGTTCGCACAGCCCGATCCAGTCGAAGCTGCCTTCGACCGGCGAATGACGTTGCGTGCCGTCGAGCGGAAGCTCGACATCGTGGATTTTTCCTTGCGAGTAGCGGCGGGCGGCGATGATCGGCATAGGGCCTTCTGTCGCGGGACGCGCAAAAGTGCAATCCGGCTGGCAATTGCCGATGCGAACACTAACATCGGTGTCAATAATGGAGTCGGAGCGGATGGCTATCACAACCGAAACGGACCTCGACGTTGCCATCATCGGCGCGGGCCTTTCCGGAATCGGCATGGCCGCGCACATGCAGATGCGTTGTCCCGATCGCAGCTTCGCCCTGTTCGAACGGCGGGCGGATATCGGCGGCACGTGGGATCTGTTCCGCTATCCCGGCGTGCGATCGGACAGCGACATGCACACGCTGGGTTTCGGCTTCGAACCCTGGACGGACGACAAGTCCATCGCCGATGGCGACGCCATCCTGCGCTACCTCAACCACATCGTCGATGACCGCGGCATCCGCCCGCACATCCGCTTCGGCACGCGCATCCTTTCGGCAGATTGGAACCCCGCCAGCGCGCGCTGGGTGATCGTCAGCGAAGAAGCAGACGGCCAGCGCCATCGCACCACCGCGCGTTTCCTTTACATCGGTGCGGGCTATTACGATTACGACGCGCTGCACGATGCGCAGATCCCCGGCATTGCGGATTTTTCCGGCACCGTTGTCCATCCCCAGTTCTGGCCCGCCGGTCTCGATCATGCGGGCAAGCGCGTGGTCGTCATCGGATCGGGTGCCACCGCCGTCACGCTGGTGCCCGCGCTGGCCGAAACGTCCGCCCACGTCACCATGCTTCAGCGCACGCCCACCTGGTGCGGCATCATGCCCGCGCAGGACAAAACCGCGATCATGCTGCGCCGCTTCCTGCCCGCCCGCCTCGCCTACAAACTGGTGCGCCTCAAGAACACGCGGATGCAGGACTTCGTGTTCCGCAAGGCACGCAGCGAACCGGCCAAGGTCGGCGGCTTCCTCAAATCCAAGATCAAGGAAGCACTTGGCGACAAATACGATTCGGCCACTTGGACCGCGCCATATGGTCCGTGGGACCAGCGCCTTTGCCTCGTGCCCGATGGGGATCTCTTCGCCGCGATCCGCGCCGGCAAGGCCGATGTCGTCACCGATCATATCGATCATGTCGACGCCACCGGCATCCGCCTCGCTTCCGGCAGCCATCTCGGTGCCGACATCATCGTCACCGCCACCGGCCTGCGCATCGCCACCGCCGGCAAGATCGCGATCAGCCTCGCCGGCGTGCCGGTCAATTTCGCCGATCACTACTGGTACAAGGGCTGCATGTTCTCGAACGTGCCCAATCTCGCGATGGCGTTCGGCTACCTCAACGCCTCGTGGACGCTGCGCGCCGATCTCACCGCCGATTACATCTGCCGCGTGCTGAACGCGATGAAGGCGCGCCGGTCCGACGTCGCCGTTCCCGTGCTGCCTGCCGATGAAAATCCCGGCGAGGACAACGTGTTCGATTTTTCCTCCGGCTACTTGCGGCGCAGCCTGCACATGATGCCCAAAAGCGCGCCCGTCCTGCCGTGGCGGCTCAATCAGGATTACCTGCACGACAAGCGCTGGATGAAGCGCAATCCGGTGGAGGATGGCATCTTGCGGCTTGAACCCGCCGGCGCCTCGGCCGGGATGGCCCAAAAGGCCGAATAGGGGCGCTTGCGCAGGCACCGGATTCCGGTATCGGTAGCCGCGATGACCGACGAATCCCGCATCTGGACCGCCGCTCTTGTTGTGGTGGGCGACGAAATCCTGTCCGGCCGCACGCAGGACAAGAATATCGCGCAACTCGCCACCTGGCTCGGCGTGCAGGGCATCCGCCTGCGCGAAGTACGGGTTGTCCCCGATGTCATGGACGCCATCGTCGAAGCGGTGAACACGCTGCGCGCGCGCAACGACTATCTGTTCACCACCGGCGGCATCGGCCCCACGCATGACGATATCACGGTTGACGCGGTGGCGCAGGCTCTCGGCGTGCCGGTCGTGGTCCATCCGGTGGCGCGCAAGGTGCTCGAAGAATACTACGAATCGCGCGGCGGCATCAACGAAGCCCGCCTGCGCATGGCCCGCGTTCCCGAAGGCGCCGGCCTGATCGAAAACCGCATTTCCGGCGCGCCAGGCATTCAAGCCGGCAACGTCTACCTGATGGCCGGCGTCCCCTCGATCACCGCGCAGATGCTCGATGGTCTCACCGGAAAGCTTGAAGGCGGGCTGCCGCTTGTCGCCACCACGGTCGGCTGCTGGGTCGCCGAAAGCGAAGTGGCAGACCTGCTGCGCGAAACCGAAAAGTCGCATCCCGGTTGCCAGATCGGCAGCTACCCGTTCTTCCGCGAAGGCAAGGTCGGCGCGAATTTCGTGATCCGGTCGACCGACGAGGCCTTGCTCGCCGCCTGCCAGAAAGTGCTGGAAGAAGGGCTGGCCGCCATTGGCCGCATGCCGGTTCCCGGCGGCATTTGAGGACCGCGCTGGCCATCGCGTCCGTCATGGCACTTACCGCCTGCACGCCCACCGTCCGCCGCTTCGAAACGGTGCTGGCCGCACATGACAGCGCCACGCAGGCGCTCACCGAATGGTGCGGCCTGCAGGGCCTCGCCCCCGTCCCCGAAATCCGCGCCATCGCCGATCGCACCGCCGCCGAAGCCCCGTCGCCACAAGTACGCAAGGTGCTGGGCATCGGCGCAGACGAACTCGTTGCCTTCCGCCATGTCCGCCTCGTCTGCGGCGACAGCGTGCTGTCGGTGGCGAAAAACTGGTATGTCCCCGCCCGCCTCACCGCCGACATGAACCGCGTGCTGGAAACCACCGACACGCCCTTCGGCAAAGTCGTCGCCGCGCTCGATTTCCACCGCGAGCGCCTGGCCAGCCGCCGGGGCCAGAGCGACACCTGCCCACCCGATACTGTGCTCGCCCAACAAGCCGTCCTGCGGCTGGCCGATGGCCGCGCGATCAGCATGGTCGTCGAATGCTACACCCCGGCGATCCTGAAGGATCATCGGGGCACCTGAAATGCAGCTTCGATGCCGTTAGGTGTCGTTCAGGTGCGTTTAGGTTCGGGCAAATTCGACCATTCGCCGGTATCCTCGGCATAGGCTTCCAGCTCGCGCCAGTGGCGGTCCCAACCCGGCCCGCGCCGTTCGGGCGGCACTTCGGCCTCCACCTGCAAACGTGCGCGCCGCACGGGATTCTTCATCGCTTCGGGATCGTCGGCCATCCCCGCCTCCTGCCCGTCCGCGTCGGAATGCGAAAGGGGCACACAAGAAAAAGGCCGGAAAGGTTTCCCTTCCGGCCTTTTTCAATGCGTTCGATCTAAAGCGATCAGCCGCTGTAGACTTCCGAAACGTCGATCTTCAGGCCAGGACCCATCGACGACGACAGGCCGACCTTGCGCAGGTACTTGCCCTTGGCGCCAGCAGGCTTCGCCTTGACGATGGCATCCACGAACGCGTCGAAGTTGGCGCGCAGCGCCTCGTTCGAGAAGCTCGCCTTGCCGATGCCGCCATGGATAATGCCGGCCTTTTCAACGCGGAATTCGATCTGGCCGCCCTTGGCAGCCTTGACCGCTTCGGCAACGTTTGGCGTCACGGTGCCCAGCTTCGGGTTCGGCATCAGGCCCTTGGGACCCAGCACCTTGCCCAGACGACCGACGATGCCCATCATGTCCGGCGTGGCGATCACGCGGCCATAATCGAGGTTGCCGGCCTGCATGTCTTCCAGCAGGTCTTCGGCACCAACCTTGTCGGCACCAGCGGCCAAAGCCGCTTCAGCCTTGTCGCCACGTGCGAACACGGCGACTTTCACGTCCTTGCCCGTGCCCGAAGGCAGCGTCACCATGCCACGGACCATCTGGTCGGCGTGGCGCGGATCGACGCCGAGGTTCAGCGCGACTTCGAACGATTCGTCGAACTTGGCGCTCTTCAAATCTTTCAGAAGCTGGATCGCCTCGTCGATGGCATAGAGCTTCTGGTTGTCGCCCAGCTTTTCGCCCAGCGCCTTGCTCTTCTTGGTCAGCTTCATCGGATCAGCCCTCCACAACCTGAAGACCCATCGAACGGGCAGAGCCCTCGATGATCTTCGTTGCCTGTTCGATATCGTTCGCGTTCAGATCCTTCATCTTCGCTTCCGCGATTTCCGAAAGCTGCGACCGCTTGATCGTGCCGGCCGATTCCTTGCCCGGAGTCTTGGAGCCCGACGTGATGCCCAGCGCCTTCTTGATCAGGAACGTGGCAGGCGGCGTCTTGGTGATGAACGTGAACGAACGGTCGGCATAGACGGTGATCACGGTGGGAAGGGGCATACCCTTTTCCAGTTCCTGCGTGGCAGCGTTGAACTGCTTGCAGAATTCCATGATGTTCACGCCGCGCTGGCCCAGCGCCGGACCGATCGGCGGCGAGGGATTGGCGGAACCCGCCTTCACCTGCAGCTTGATGTAACCTTCAATCTTCTTGGCCACGATGGGCCTCCTTTCTTCCTGTCGGCCCCACCGTTGCCGGCGGGAACCTCAGAGTGAGCGGTCAAGCAAGGCCGAAACCTCTCCCGCACGGAATCGCGATCGGGACGAATCCCGCTCGTGAAGAGCGCGCCGATACTCACATCGGCGTGATAATGCAACCACGCGGGCGAACTGCCCGCATTCGGTTACCGCACCAGTTCGACTTCCTCGAAGCCCAGTTCCACCGGCGTTGCGCGGCCGAAGATCGAGACGGCGACCTTCACGCGCTGCTTGTCGAAGTCGAGTTCCTCGACGATGCCGTTGAACGACGCGAACGGGCCGGCGTTGACCTTGACCGAATCGCCGATCTCGTAATCGACCGAAACCTGCTTGCGCGGTTCGGCGGCGGCCTGATCGCGCGCGCCGAAATATCGGGCGGCTTCCTTGTCGGAAATCGGCTGCGGCTTGTTGTTGTTGCCCAGGAAACCCGTAACCTTGGGCGTGTTCTTGACGAGGTGATAGATGTCGTCGTTCATCGCCAGCTTGGCCAGCACATAGCCCGGCATGAACTTGCGTTCGACCTGGACCTTCTTGCCGCGCTTCACTTCGGTGATCGTCTCGGTCGGCACTTCGACCGCTTCGACCAGCTGCGACAGGCCGATTCGCTCTGCCTCCGAGAGGATCGCCTCGCGCACCTTGTTTTCGAAACCGGAATAGGCGTGGATGATGTACCAGCGGGCCATTATGGGCAGTCCTGTTATGTAAGTCTGGATCAGGCGAGCGAGAGCAGCCAGCGCACGGCCGCGCCAAACAGGCTGTCGATGCCGAGGAAGAACACCGCGAGGATCGTCATCATGATGCCGACGAAAATAGCGGTGCTGATCGTTTCCTTGCGCGTAGGCCACACGACCTTGCGCGCTTCCGCACGCACCTGGTTGATGAACTCGCCGGGGGTGGTCTTGGCCATCGTTCGTCCCGCTTTCGCTTTTCCGTGAAGGTTGTGGTCGAAGAATCAAATCGAAGAATTACGCGGCTTCCGGCTAGGGGA
The DNA here is from genome assembly GCA_027311705.1 of Novosphingobium sp. GTDB lineage: Bacteria > Pseudomonadota > Alphaproteobacteria > Sphingomonadales > Sphingomonadaceae > Novosphingobium. The sequence continues at coordinate 11,430 of DAICYJ010000193.1, forward strand.
AATCGCCGCCCCGAACAGGTTCGGGAGGGGCTGGCGAATTATCCGATGTCGGAAGAAGGCTCATTTAGGCGATCGCACCCCCAATGGCAAGTCCGGGCGTTTGGGGCACGCTTCAGCGGATCGGGCGGAACAACGCCCGCCGGGGCAGGTTGGCTCCGGACTAGGCAGTGCACATGCGCACTTGCTGGAGATATCATCATGAAAAAGTTCATCATTCCGGCCGTCGCCCTGCTCATGGCAGGCACGGCAGCCCACGCACAGGCAACGCCGGATGCGTCCGGCGGGGCGGCAGCAACCGCATCAGGTGGCGTTGCCGGTTCTGCGAATAGCTCCACGTCCGCAACCGGCGCTTCCAGCACCGCAAGCGTTCCGGGCGCGTCGATTGGCGGCAGCGCCGAGACATCGGCTACCACCCACGGTACGGCCAAGGGTGTCGATGGCACGGCAAAGGATCGCACCAATACCCATGCCCGCGTAAAGGGGCGTGATCGAGCCGATAAGGTCGGCGGCAATCTTGGTTCGTCGGGGCAGGCATCAAGCCGGGTGCGTGGCACCGAAGCGCCCGATAGCCTGAGCGGTAGCGCTACGGGCGCGGTTGATTCCACCATGTCCGGAATGGGCAGTGCCGGCGGCGTTGGCGGTGCAATCGGCGGCACGGCGGGTGCAGTCGGTGGTGTCACCGGCGGGCTTAACCCCGGCCTTTGAACGCAACCTGATCGCAGCAAATCTGCGTGTGACGAGAGGGGTGGGCGGAAACGCCTGCCCCTTTTTTGCGGTGAAATCAGAAAATGGCAGGAGTGGAGGGACTCGAACCCACGGCCCTCGGTTTTGGAGACCGATGCTCTACCAACTGAGCTACACTCCTGCACAGCGACTTTGTCGCCGGAGAAGCGCCCTTAGTGGGTTGACGCGGGGGATGCAACCGGCGGAAGAACATTCGCGTAAAATGGCCCGCGACGACACCTCGATCATCCCGCCCGAGCTTTTGCTGCGGGCCTATCGTGCCGGCATTTTTCCGATGGCCGACAGCCGCGACGATCCGGAGATCTATTGGGTGGAGCCGCGCCAGCGCGCAATCCTCCCGCTCGAAGGCTTCCATCTGTCTAAATCGCTGGCCCGCACGCTGCGCCGCGAGCGCTTTCGGGTTACCTGTAACACCGCGTTCGACGCGGTGATCGACCAGTGCGCCGCCCCCCGGCCGGAAGCCGAGGAGAGCTGGATCAGCATGCGCATCCGCGATAGCTACCGCGAACTGCACCGCGAGGGGTACGCCCATTCGATCGAAGTCTGGCAGGCCGATCCCGATGGCAACGACAGGCTGGTCGGCGGGCTCTACGGTGTCGGCTTTGCGCGGGCATTCTGCGGCGAAAGCATGTTCAGCCGCGTGCCGGATGCGTCGAAGGTGGCGCTGGCCTGGCTGGTCGCGGCATTGCGCCGGGCGGGCTCGGAACTGCTCGACTGCCAGTTTTCCACCCCGCACCTCGCCTCGCTCGGCGCGGTGGAAATCCCGCAGTCGAAATACCTCGCGCTGCTCGACGCGGCGCTGCGGCCTTACTGGACCACGTCTTCTTCCGCAGCAGCGGCCGGCGCAGGCGCCGGTGCAGCAGGAGCCGTGCGGACCGAAGCGCCCGGCTTGCCCGAAGGTTTTGCCGCGCTGCTCGACGACGTGGCGTCTTCCGGTCCGTATTCCTCGCCCGGAAACTTCATCGCGCAATCCTTGACCCACACGTCATAAACAGGATGCTCGACCACGTTCAGTGACGGCGCATTCTTGAACAGCCATCCAGAAAACACCTTATGCCACACCAGCTTTTCCTGGGTGGAGGCGCGCTCTTGCACGAACAACTGCACGAAGGCCCCCGTTTCGGGCGGATCTTCCCACGGTGCGGTCTTTTCGCAGGTCAGCAGCTTGACGATGGCGTTGCCGATCCGGCGCGATTCGCCGGTCTTGAGCACCACGTCCTGCGTGATGTTGTTGCGCTTGTTGAGGAAGCCCAGCGTCGCCACGCGGTCTTTCACCGGCGTGCCATAATCGCTTTCCACCGCGCCGCCGCTGGCGGAAGCCGCCGGCTGGCCGGTCTGCGTCGCTTCGGGTGGCGGGGGCGCCTCGGATTGCCCGCCGCAGCCTGCCAGCGCCAATGCCGACGCACCTGCAAGGGCAAGCGCGCAGGCCCGCGTTGCGATGGGACGCATCAGCCTTCTGGCGACCAGGCTTCGTAATCGCCGGTGGCGGGCGCGCGCTTGCCGCCGCGTTCCAGCGCGCCTTGCGGGCGATAGGCAGCCGATGTGCCGGTTGCGTTGGGGGTATAGTCCACTTCCCAGATGCGGGCGGGCGGAAGGTTGCTTTCGGGCACGGCGCCGTTGTCAAAGCTGCCGTGCAGCCAGCCATGCCATTCCGAAGGCACGCGGCTGGCATCGTTCGCGCCGTTATAGATCACCCAGCGGCGCTCGCGCCCGGCAAAGGGGTGGCCTTTGGGGAACGGCTTCTTCGCGCGGAAATAGGCGTTGCCTTGCGCATCTGTGCCGACTTGCTCGCCGTTACGCGCGCTGTCGAGCATGGTGCCGAAGGTGGCGCCGTCCCACCAGGTGAAAATCTTGCCGAGGATGCTCATGGGCGTCGCGCTTAGCCTTTGAAGGGGGGAGTGGGCAAGCGGGAGATGTCACCAGGTAACGACATCGCCCGGTTTCAGACCGATTTCCGCAGCCCGGCCGGCGTTCAGTTCCAGCACGCCCGAAACCGGCCCGGCGGAATAGAGCGGCTTACGATCATAAGGCACGGCATTCGCTGCGATATTCAGCACCTTGCGGTCTGGTCCGACGTAGATGATGTCGAGCGAGATGACCGTGTTCTTCATCCAGAACGCGGTGCGCCCCGGCGGATTCCACGGGAAGATCATGCCTTCGTTTGCGCCCATCGCGGTGCGGAACATCAGGCCCTGCTCCTGCGCGGCAGGCGTATCCGCCACTTCCACGCGAAACACATGCTTGCCGCTGGACGTCGTGACGGTGAGCGGAATGATTCGCAGGCCGGACGTGGCGTGCACTTCGGCTGCGGGCGCAGGCGCCTTGGTCTCCGCCGCCACGGGGGAGCAGGCGGCGATGGCCATCGCACACGAAAGCGCGGCAAACCTAATCCAGTTCTTCATCGACCCATTCTTCCACATCGGTGACGCTGCGTGCATTGACCAAGCGGCGCGCGGTGGCAAGGGGGTGGCCCGCACGCAGCATCGCCGCCACCTGCTTTTCGCGCGTTGCAGGATCAAGACGGGTTTCCCCTTCCTCATCCGCATCGCGCGCAAACGGACCGATCCGGCGCTTGCGCGCGAACGCAACGGCGGCGCTGCGCCTTTCCGCCTCGCTGCCCACCGCCTCGGTCCGCAAATCCTCGGCGATGCCCGCATGGCCCAGCGCCTGATCGATCCGACGCGCGCCAAAGCCGCGCCGCAGCAGCCCCTGCCCCTTCGCCCGCGCATAGCCTGCGTCGTCGACATAGCCGCGCTCGACGAAACGCTCGACCAGCGCCGGCACGTCCGCCGGAACGTCGCCGCCCCAGCCGCGCTCGCGCAGCTTGCGCTTCAGGTAATCGGCCAGCTTGCCGGCGCTGGTGGAAAACCGCGCGACATATGCCAGCGCGATTTCCTCCAGCCGCGCCGGTTCCAGCGGCGGCGGCACGCGTTTTTCGCGTGGTCCGGATGACCGGGAGGGGCGGCGGGAAAACGTCACGCCACATTCGTGCCACAGTCCGGATTAAATGAGAACGTGCGCGTTCCCTTATCGGGCCGATTGGTGCAATCGCACCGCCGGGCAGACAAGCGCACGCAGTCATGGATCATTCACTTGCGGGCAGCAATTATCGCACCGCAGGAACAAAAACAGAAGTATCGGGGTAGCGCATGACCGTATTGGACACAGTTGTCGCCATGACGGCGCTGGTTCCCACGCCGAATGACGATGCGCAACCGCGTCGCTATTCGGACTTTGATACATTCTGCGATGCGTTGGACTATGCCGCGCAGGGCGAACGCGGGCTAAACTTTCACGATCCGCGCGGACAGCTGACTCAGGTCTATCCGTATTCGCAGCTACGTGACGACGCACTGCTCGCTGCCCATCGCCTCGTCGCGCACGGCATCGCGCCGGGCGACCGCGTGGCATTGGTGGCCGAAACCGGCCCGGAGTTCGCCGCCTTGTTCTGCGGGGCAGTCTATGCTGGCGCATGGCCGGTGCCGCTGCCCCTGCCCACCAGCTTTGGCGGCAAGGAAAACTACATCGAGCAGTTGTCGGTCCAGCTCGGAAGCTCGGACCCCAAGCTGCTCCTTTACCCCGATGAAATCGCCGAAATGGCCGGTGCCGCCGCTGCGCGCAACAGCTGCCCCGGCCTGACATGGGCCGAAATCGCCCTAGTCGCCCCTTCCAAAGCGCCGCTGCCTGCCGCAGACCCGGATGCGATTTGCTACCTCCAGTATTCCAGCGGCTCCACCCGCTTTCCGCACGGCGTCGCGGTCACCCATCGCGCGCTGCTCGCCAACCTTGCCGGCCATTCGCACGGCATGTTGATCGACACCGGCGACCGCTGCGTCAGCTGGCTGCCGTGGTATCACGACATGGGCCTCGTCGGCTGCTTCCTCTCGCCCATCGCCAACCAGGTTTCGGTCGATTACCTCAAGACCGAGGATTTCGCCCGCCGCCCGCTGGCGTGGCTCGATCTGATCAGCCGCAATCAGGGCACCACGCTCTCTT
>DAICYJ010000213.1 GCA_027311705.1 Novosphingobium sp.
AGGCCGTGGTGGCCAAGGGCATGGGCTGGACCGTGCCCGAAGGCCGCGAGGGCATGGTCGGCTTCGGCACGTTCGAACGGACGATTGCGACGCTCGACGGGATGTTGGCGAGCCGCGATTTCGTGTGCGGCAAGCGGTTCACGATGGCGGACGTCTATGTCGGCAGCCAGGTGGACTGGGGGCTGATGTTCGGTTCCATTCCTTCCAGCCCGGCGCTCGAAGCCTATGCCGCGCGGTTGCGCGAACGGCCGGCCTATCAGGCGGCCAAGGGCATCGACGGCGCGCTGATCGAAAAGGCGAAGGAGAACGCATCATGACCGCCGTCATGATCTGCCTGTGGTACGAAGGCGACGCCGGCGCGGCCGCCGCCTTTTATGCCGAAACCTTTCCCGACAGCCGGGTGAAGGAGACGATGCGCGCGCCGGGCGATTATCCCGACGGCAAGGAAGGCAATGTGCTGACTGTGGCGTTCGACGTGCTGGGCATCCCGTGCGTCGGGCTGAACGGCGGGCCGCATTTCAAGCAGAGCGAGGCGTTCTCGTTCATGGTTTCCACCGACACGCAGGAGGAAACCGACCGGCTGTGGAACGCGATTGTTGGTGGCGGCGGTCAGGAAAGCCAGTGCGGCTGGTGCAAGGACAAGTGGGGCGTTTCGTGGCAGATCACTCCCCATGCGCTGACCGACGGCATGGCGGACCCGGACCCTGCAACCCGCAAGCGGGTGTTCGACGCGATGATGACGATGAAGAAGATCGACATCGCCGCGATTGAAGCGGCGCGGAAGGGCTGAGGCGATGGCGGGAACCGCAGAGCTGGCGCTTTATGGCCATCCGTTCTCGTCCTACACTTGGAAGGCGCAGATCGCGCTCCATGCGCTGGGGCTGGATTACGATTTTCGCGAACTGGGTGAGGAGCACCCGGAACATGGCGCATTCGTGGCCGAACGGGGCGGGCCGCAAGGGCTGTTCCCCGTGCTGGCGGATGGCGAGCGCGTGGTGTTCGAGGCGAGCGCGATCATCGAGCATCTCGACGAGCAAAAGCAGCTGCTGATCCCGGCGGAGACCGCAACCGACGTGCGGATGCTCGACCGGGTGTTCGACAACTATGTGATGAACGTGATGCAGGGCGGCGTGGCCGAGGCCATCAAACATCCCGGCAACCCTGATCCGGCGGTGCTGGCCGATGTGCGCGCGAAGTTGCAGCGGACCTATGCGTGGCTGGAGCGCTGGCTGGAAGGCTATGCACGGCCGGACGGTGTCACCATGATCGAATGCGCGGCGGCACCATCGCTGTTCTATGCCAATTGGGTGGACCAGATCGGCGACGAATACCCGCGCCTGAAGGCGTGGCGCGCGCATTTGAACGCGCTGCCTGAAGTATCGCGCTGCATCGAGGCGGCGCGGCCATTCCGCGCCTATTTCCCGCTGGGCGCGCCGGATCGCGATTGAAGGAGCCGCTGCCATGCCTGCCCAGCTCAACCACACGATCGTCTGGTGCCATGACAAGGCGCGGTCGGCGGCGTTTCTGACTTCCGTGCTCGGCCTGCCAGCGGCGCGGGCATTTTCGCATTTCCTGGTGGTCGAGCTGGGCAACGGCGTTTCGCTCGATTTCATGGAGAAGCCGGGCGACGTTGCCTTGCAGCACTATGCGTTTCTGGTCGACGACGCCGGGTTCGACGCCGGCATGGCCTTCATCGAGCGCGAGGGGCTGACCTTCTGGGCCGATCCGGCGCGCACCGAGGCCGGCGAGATCAACCGCCACTGGGGCGGGCGCGGCGTCTATTTCCTGGATCCGGACGGGCATGTGCTGGAACTGATCACCCAACCTTATGGCAACATCGAGGAGCTTTGATCCCATGACCAACGAACTCAGCATCACGCGCCACATCGCTGCCGCGCCCGACGTGGTGTGGGACGTGCTGGCCAACCGGCAGAACGAATGGTGGTGCCCCAAACCGTGGCGCGCCGAAGTGGTGGAGCAGGATCGCCGGGCGGGCGGACGCTGTTCGCTGACGATGTTCGGCCCCGATGGGGAGGTGATGCCGCAGGAAGGCATCTACCTCGCGTTCGACGAAGGCCGGCGGTTCGTGAGCACCGATGCGGTGACAGCGGATCTGCAGCCAGCCGGGCCGTTCATGATCGGCATCTGGGAAATCGCGCCCGAAGGCGAGGGCACGCGCTATACCGCCAGCGCGCGGCACTGGACCGAGGAAGCGATGAAGCAGCACGCCGACATGGGCTTCGAGCAAGGCTGGGGTGCCTGCGCCGACCAGTTGCAGGCGCTGTGCGAGGGTCGGGCCATTGACTGAGGCGATCACCGGGCGCTGTGCCTGCGGCGATGTGGCCTATCGGCTGCTGGATGCGCCCTATGTCGTGCATTGCTGCCACTGCACATCGTGCCAGCGCGAGAGCGGCACTGCCTTTGCGGTGAATGCCGTGATCGAGACCGAGCGGTTGGAACTGACGGGCGGGACGCCGGAAAGCGTGCTGACCCCGTCCGAAAGCGGCAAGGGGCAGGAAGTGCTGCGCTGCCCCACGTGCAAGGTGGCGCTGTGGAGCCATTTCGGCGGCGTGGGCAGCAAGGCGGCTTTCGTGCGCGTGGGCACGATGGATGATCCGGCGCGGTGCCCGCCGGCAGTGCACATCTTCACCCGCAGCAAGCTGGCGTGGGTGACGGTCCCGGAGGGCGTGCCGGCGTTCGAGGTGTTTTACGGCGGCCGCGACATTCCGCACATTTATGGCGAGGAAGGCGCGGCGCGGTTCAAGGCCTTGCGGGAAAAGTGAGCGCCTAGAACTTGTTGTCCCTCGGGAAGCCCGTGGGCGGCAGGCGGCCTGCGGCACCGCGTGCGACTTTCCACGGCATCAGATCCTTTTCAGTGCGGGTGCGGCCGCTGTCGCCGCCCATCGCCCATGACAGGCCGTCTTCCAGCCGCAGCGTGATGGCATCGGCCATGCCGCCGTCCTTGTAGCGTTGCAGGGTCACGCCCTGGCCCTTGCCGAGCACCGGCACTTCGCTGAGCGCGAACAGCACCAGCTTGCGGTTATCGCCCACCACGGCAACGTGATCGTGTTCGGGCGCGATCTCGCGCACGATCGTCAGCATTACGCCGGGCTTGGTCGAAACGACGCCGCGCCCCTTGCGGGTTTCGGCCAGCAGCTCGTCCATTTCCGCCGCGAAGCCGCGCCCGGTGTTGGCGGCGAGCAGCAACTGACCCTTGGGCTTGTGCACCAGCAGCGCGATCACGTGGGCTTCGGAATCGATATCGACCATGGTGCGGATCGGTTCGCCAAAGCCGCGCGCGCCGGGCAGTTTATCGGCACCCAGCGTGTAGAACCGGCCGTTGTCGAGCGCGACCAGCAGCTTGTCGGTGGTTTGCGCGTGGAGCGCGAAGGCGGGGCCGTCGCCGTCCTTGAACTTGAAGTCGCCATCCAGCGGCAAGTGGCCCTTGGCCGCGCGAATCCAGCCGCGCGCCGAAAGGATCACCGTGACCGGCTCCTTTTCGATCATCGCGTCCATGTTGAATTCGCGGGTGGGCGCGGCTTCGGCGATGGTGGTGCGGCGGCGGCCGAGCGGCGTATCCGGACCGTATTCCTTGCGCAGTGCCTTCAGGTCCGCCTTCAGGCGTTTGCGCTGGAGCTTGGGATCGTCGAGCAGCTTCTGCAGCTCCTCCTGCTCGGCGATCAGGGCATCGCGCTCCTTGCGCAGTTCCATTTCCTCAAGCTTGCGCAAACTGCGCAGCCGCATGTTGAGGATGGCTTCGGCCTGTCGGTCGTTGAGTTCGAATTCCGCCATCATCAGCGGCTTGGGTTCGTCCTCGGTGCGGATGATCTCGATGATCCGGTCGAGATTGAGGTAAGCGATGATGTAGCCGCCCAGCAATTCCAGCCGGTTGGCGATCTTGTCCATCCGGTGGCGCGAACGGCGCAGCAGGATGTCGATCTGGCTGATCGTCCATTGCTGCAGCATCAGCTTCAGCCCCAGCACGCCCGGCGTGCGGTGCGCGTCGAGCACGTTGAGGTTGAGCCCGAACCGGTTTTCGAGGTCGGTCAGGCGGTAGAGCGATTCCTTCAGCAGGTCCGGGTCGACGTTGCGGCTCTTGGGCACGATCACGATGCGGATCGCTTCGTCGGATTCGTCGCGCACGTCTTCAAGGATGGGCAGCTTGCGATCGGCGATCAGGGCGGCGATCTGTTCGATCAGCTTGCCCTTCTGCACCTGATACGGGATTTCCGAGATCACCAGTTGCCAGGTGCCGGCGCCAAGCTTTTCGATGCCGGTTTCTTCCCACTCGCCGGCTTCATCGCGCCCGGTGGAAAAGCGCCCGCGCACGCGGATGCCGCCCTTGCCGGTTTCATAAGCGTTGGAAATCGCCGCCGGGCTATCGACGACGATGCCGCCGGTCGGCAGGTCCGGCCCGTGGAACACCTGCATCAGTTCGGCGTGTTCGACCGCCGGATTGTCGATCAGCAGCAGCGTGGCGTCGACGATTTCAGCGACGTTGTGGCTGGGAATGTTGGTCGCCATGCCCACGGCGATGCCGCTGGACCCGTTGGCGAGCAGGTTGGGGAACAGGCCGGGGAAAATCTCCGGCTCCTCGTCCTCTCCGTTGTAGGTCGGCACGAAATCGACGGTACCATCGTCCAGCCCGGCCATCAGGCGCATGGCCGTTTTGGTCAGCCGTGCCTCGGTATAACGATAGGCGGCGGCGTTATCGCCGTCGATGTTGCCGAAGTTGCCCTGGCCCTGCACCAGCGGATAGCGCAGCGCGAAATCCTGCGCGAGGCGAACCATCGCGTCATAGACCGAGGCATCGCCGTGCGGGTGATACTTGCCGATCACATCACCCACGACGCGCGCCGATTTCTTGTAGGCACCTGTCGGATCGAGCTTCAGCTGGCGCATCGCCCAAAGCAGGCGGCGGTGCACCGGCTTCAGCCCATCGCGCAGATCGGGCAGCGATCGGGCGGTGATCGTGGACAGCGCATAGACGAGGTAGCGCTCTGAAAGCGCGGAATCGAACGGCGCATCGACGATGGCGTCGAAAGGATCGGGTTCTGTCGTATCGGTGGCCATGATGCCGAACGCCTTAGCAATCGGCCGGGCCGATAGAAACCTCAGGAACTGTCACATCCACCGCTCATTGTGGGGTGGCCTTTCCCAATCCCCCGAATCACGGAGAAAATCGCATGGCCAAGCGCGTGCTCATCATCGCAACGGACGGCTTCGAGCAATCCGAACTCATCGAACCCAAGAAGGCGCTGGAAAAAGCGGGCTACGAGACGGTCGTGGCCAGCCCCAAGGAAGGCTCGATCAAGGGCTGGAACCATGGCGACTGGGGCCAATCCGTGAAAGTCGACGCCCATATCGAGGAAGTGACCGCCGCCGAGTTCGACGCGCTGCTGCTGCCCGGCGGCCAGATGAACCCCGACGTGCTGCGCATGGACGATCGCGTGATCGCGCTGATCGAAGACTTCGACGATGCCGGCAAGATCATCGCCGCGATCTGCCATGCGCCGTGGCTGCTGGCCGAGGCGGATATCATCGACGGCCGCACCGTGACCAGCTGGCCCTCGATCCGCACCGATTTGGAAAACGCGGGCGCGGATGTGGTGGATGAAGAAGTCGCCATCGACGACCACATCATCACCAGCCGCAAGCCCGAAGACATTCCCGCCTTCTCGCAAGCCATCATCGACGCGCTGGAAGCCGCCGAAGAGGAAGACGAGGAGGAAGAAGAGGAAGAAACCGAAGAGGAAGAAGAAGAGCTTTAAGGCCGCGCTTCAAACCCGGTGCATGTCCCGCGCTTCTTCGGGGATATGCACCGTCAGGCCGTCCAGATCGGCGGTGACGTTGATCTGGCATGACAGGCGGCTCGTGCGGGTGACGGCGGCGGCGAGATCGAGCATGTCTTCCTCGTCGTCGCTGGCGGGGGGCAGCTTGTCGAACCATTCGGGCGACACCACGACATGGCAGGTGGAGCAGGCCATCTGGCCTTCGCATGTGCCCTCAAGCGGCATCCCGGCGGCCTGGCCCAGTTCGAGCAGGCGCTGGCCCTCGAATGCATTCGCTTCGATCTTTTCGTCCTTGGCAGTAACGAAGGTGACGCGAACCATAGGCTAGACTCCCTGTGACCCGGCAGCCGCGTTGATCGCGGCGGCAGCCTCTTCCAGTTCATCCACTCCGGTATAGCGTCCGAAGCCGATCCGGATCGCGGTTCGTGCCTGCTTGTCCGAAAGTCCGAGCGCGCGCAAGACATGGCTGGGCCTGCCGGAGCCGCTGGCGCACGCAGACCCTGCGGAAAATGCCACAGTGCGACATTCCGACAACAGGCGCGCCACATCGAGGCCTTCGCGGCGAATGTTCAGGTTGCCATGCCAGCGGGCGGTTTCGCTGCCGTTGAGCATCCATCCGGCGAAAAGGCTGCGGGCGCGGGTCCACAGGTTTTCCACGTGTTGCGCGTCGCTTTTGCACAAGGTTGTGCACAGGGCGGCCGCCACGCCGAAGCCGGCACAGAGCGC
>DAICYJ010000219.1 GCA_027311705.1 Novosphingobium sp.
GCCTTCTGCGTTCGAATTATCAGCGCGATCCTGCGTTTCTCATGCCGAGAGTTTGCTCATTGCGCTCTCCGCCAAGCGTCTCTTGTTCGCCTTCTTGGTATAGATCGCGGGTGTCTTGTTGCTCGATTGCCCGCTGATCGACTTCATCGACCTGTTTGCCATTTCCGGTTCGGCGATGGGACGAAAGGTGGCCATGCGCAGTCCATGTGCCGAGCAGTGCGGCAGGCCGGCGGCGACACAGGCTTTCTTGAAGAAGCTGCCGAAACTCTCCTTCGTGAATGGCCGCTTGAAGTTCGTTATCAGGCGGCAGAAGGGGCGGGTGTCCTGCGGATTCATAGCGACGATGGCGTCCAGAAGCTGAGGCGCCAGCGGAAGCCAGAGGATGGCCCCGGTCTTCTGCGTTATGGCCGCGAACGCGCCGGGATTGCCATCATCGTGATGCACCATCCCCCGCGTAGCTGATGCCGATCTCGGCCACCCGCGCGATGCCCGGATCCTGCGCCGGTAGCGGGATTTTCCGTTAACACCTAGTGCGCTGCGGCAGCCTCTGCGGGAACGGCCGCATTCACACCGGCTTTCTTGAACACGAACATCAACGGAATGACCGCAAAGCATGCCAGCCCCATGACGTAAAACGCATTGATGTAAGCAATCATGGCGGCCTGGGCATTGACCATGCCATCCAACGCGCTCAGTGCCGCCGGCCCGATGTTGCCGAACGCGGAAATGCGGTCGAGATCGACCGGTGCAGACAGGCGCGTTACCGCCGCACCCAGTTCCGCATGATTCACCTGAATGCTGCGCGTGACCAGCAGGGTCGCCACGCCGATGCCGACCGATGCGCCGAGATTGCGGAAAATGTTCATCAGGCCTGCCGCATCGGTTCGCGATCTTGGCGGCAGCGTGGCAAATGCGATCAGGTTCAGCGGGATGAACGTGAAGCTCAGGCCCACGCCCTGCAACAGCCCGGCCACGATGATATCAGTCGATCCAGTATCGAGAGACCAACGCGACATCATCAGGAACGACAACCCGTTGACTCCGAACCCGAACGACAGTTGCACGCGCGGATCGATGCGCCCGAACAAGCGTCCGAATATCGCGATCGTTATGAACATGCCGACCCCGCGCGGCGCGAGCAGCCATCCGGCCGTGACCGTCGGATACCCATAAAGCGTTTCGAACACCACCGGCAGCAATGCGGTAACCGAAATGGCGACCATCGCGGTCACCATGTAAAGGATCAGTGCGGTCACCAGATTGCGATCCGCGAACAGTTCCCTGGCGAACAGCGGTTTGGGCGCGAAGGCATGGTGTATCACCGCCATCCACGCACCGCTCGCGCTCAGCACTGCATAAGTCACGATCTCGCCTGAACCGAACCATTCCTTCGATGGCCCGCGATCCAGCATCAGCTGGAACGCTGCCATCGTCAGCGCAACGTAGAACCAGCCGTGCATGTCGAATTGGCGCGTGTGCCGCTCGAACTTGGGAATCAGGGCATAAAGGCCTACAAGGCAGATCGCGCCAATGGGTACGTTGACGAGGAAGATGAGTGGCCAGTCCCAGTTTTCGGTAAGAAAACCCCCCAGAACCGGCCCGGCGATCGGACCGATCATCACGACCTGCGAATAGAGCACCATCATCTTGGGCTGTTCGCTGCGCGAACTCACGTTCATCAGCAGCGTTTGCGCCAGCGGTGCAATAAACGCGCCCGAAATGCCCTGGATCACGCGGAAAAGCACGATTTCGGTAAGGTTCTGGGCCAGCCCACACAGTACTGATGCCACCGTGAAGCCCAGGATCGACCCGAGGAAAACGGCGCGCAGTCCGAACCTGTCGACGATCCACCCCGATACCGGCAGAGCCACCGCCGATGCCAGCACGTAACTGGTCAGCACCCACACGATCGTTTCCTGCGTCGCCCCCAGCGATGCCTGCATATGCGGCAGCGCGACATTGGCGATCGTGCTGTCCAGGATCGTCATGATCATGGCGGTCATCGTCAGTGCCACCAGCACCCCGCGATGCGCCACCGGCCCAGTGACCGGGCCGTGTTCGTCATCATGGCGGTCGGCCGCCCCCCGCGCGTCAGCGCTGGCCGACATCGACCGTAACCTGCGTGCTCAACCCCGCCAGCAGAGGCCGGGAGGATTGGCTGTCGATGGCGATGCGCACGGGCACCCGTTGCGTGATCTTCACCCAGTTGCCCGTGGCATTCTGCGCCGGAAGAACCGAAAATTCCGATCCCGTGCCCGCCCCGATGCTCTCGACATGGCCTTTCAGCACAAGGCCGGGGTAGGCATCCACCCTAACTTCCGCTGGCTGGCCGGGGCGCATCCGGCCAATTTCGCTTTCCTTGAAATTGGCGTCCACCCGGGTCGAAGCGCTCACAACGATGCTGACCATCGGCACGCCCGGAAACACCATCTGGCCCGGTTGCAGGCGCGACGATTGCGAAATTCGCCCAGCCGCTGGCGCGCGCACCACGGTGCGCAAAAGGTCGAGCGCGGCCTTGGCGCGGGTCGCCTGGCCCGCAGCCACTTCAGGATTGACCCCCGGCACCTGCTCGCCGTTGGCCAATTGCGCGCGGGCCTTGGCAACGGCTGCTCCCACCGAAGCCAGCCGGTCACGGGCGGTGGCGACCGCGTGCCTCGCCACATCCATCTGGGCGCGGGTGTTGAACCCCTTGTCCATCAGCGCCTTTTCGCGCGCATAATTTGCTTCGGCGAGGACAAGATCGTCGCGCACGCCCGCAATGTCTGCTGCGTTTGCGCCGACGTCTGCCTGCAGGGCCGTCATATTGGCCTGTGCCGATGCGATCTGGGCATCGGCCTGGGCAATGGCCACGCGATAGGGCGCGGGATCGATGGTGAACAACACGTCTCCGGCCTTCACCAACTGGTTTTCCCGAACGTTTGCCGAAACGATCAGGCCGGTCACTTCGCCGGCCACGCTGACAATGTCTTGCTTGACCACGGCGTTGTCCGTTGAAACACGCGTCGGATTGCCGAACCAATACACAAGCCCAGCCACGACGAGCAGAAAGGGCACCGCGAACATCAGCAGCATGCGCATCCGCTGGCGCTTGGTGCCGGTGGCACGCGTCGCCGTGCCGGTTCCACCGGTTGGGAACGGATCTGCCTCAGCCATCGACGGTTTTCCCCTTGGCCGGGCCATCGTCGATCAGATTTGCCCGAACCCGCTGCAGCAACGCCTGCAACTGCGCATGTTCGGCGGAGCTCAACCCGTCCAACGCCTCATCGAACACACCGCGCCCAAATTCGTGCAGTTGTGCAATCAGCGGATCGGCGGCGGGGGTCAGATAAATCCGCCATGCGCGCCGGTCCGCCGGATCGGCACGGCGCTCGACCATGCCCAGCTTTTCAAGCCGATCGATCATGCGACCCACGGTGATCGCTTCCACCTCAAGCCAGCCGGCCAGCCCGCCCTGATTTATGCCCGGAGTGCGATTTACCGCCGCCAGCACGCGCCATTGCGGCCCGGTGATGCCCAACTGGCGGCTCACTACGTCAAAGCGCTTGCGAAACAGGCGGCCTACGTCGGTCGCGAGAAAGGCGATGTTTTCAGGCACGCCATGCACTTATTAGCAGTGCTTACTAACGTCAAGCGGCTTGGGGAAACCTGCACCAAGCGGGCATTTGCATAGATTAACCCTATGCGAATGCCCGCGTAGATTTAATTTTTCGCGTGGTCTGTGCAGCGTTACAAGGCCGTGGGAACCGAGGAGACCAAGGCGTGCGTGCAACCCCCGAACTGGATTTCGGCCTGACCGAAAGTGCGCTGGTGATACGCGAAGCCGCCGGCAGGTTTGCCGACGACAAGATCGCGCCGCTGGCCGCCGCCATCGATCGCGACGATCGCTTTCCGCGCGAATTGTGGCAGCCGATGGGCGAACTGGGCCTGCACGGCATTACCGTGGAAGAAGAATGGGGCGGCCTCGGCCTCGGCTACCTCGACCATGTGATCGCGGTTGAAGAAGTCAGCCGCGCATCCGGATCAGTCGGCCTGTCCTATGGCGCGCATTCCAACTTGTGCGTCAATCAGATCCGCCGCTGGGGCAACCCGGAGCAGAAGACGAACTACCTGCCAAAATTGATTTCCGGTGAACATCTCGGCAGCCTCGCCATGTCTGAGGTTGGCGCGGGGTCCGACGTAGTGGCGATGAAGCTGCGTGCCGATGCGGTGCCGGGCGGATTCCGCCTGAATGGCACCAAGTTCTGGATCACCAACGGCACATATGCCGATACCTTGGTGGTTTATGCCAAGACCGCGGCGGATGCGGGCAGCAAGGGCATAACGGCGTTCCTGATCGAAAAGGGCATGGCCGGCTTCACCATCGGCCAACAGATCGACAAGATGGGCTTGCGGGGAAGCCCCACTTGCGAACTGGTGTTCGACGATTGCTTCGTACCCGAAGAGCAGGTGATGGGCCCGCTTCACGGCGGAGTCGGCGTTCTGATGAGCGGGCTTGACTACGAACGCGTGGTGCTCGCCGGCATGCAGATCGGAATCATGCAGGGCTGCCTCGATGTGGTCATCCCCTACGTTCGCGAGCGCAGGCAGTTCGGCAAGCCGATCGGCGCATTTCAGCTGATGCAGGCCAAGATCGCGGACATGTACGTTTCGCTCCAATCCGCCCGTGCCTACGTCTACACCGTGGCCAAGGCTTGCGATGCAGGGCAGACCACACGTTTCGACGCGGCGAGTGCGATCCTGCTCGCCAGCGAAAGCGCGTTTCGCGTGGCGGGCGAGGCGGTACAGGCACTGGGCGGCGCGGGTTACACCAAGGACTGGCCGGTCGAGCGGTTCCTGCGCGATGCCAAGTTGCTCGACATCGGCGCAGGCACGAACGAAATCCGGCGAATGCTGATCGGCCGCGAGCTTATTGGTGCGGAACGATAATCAGCCCTCGGCCTCACGCTGAAACTTCGCTTCGCCGCCAATCTTGGCGCTGATGTGGCCCAGCACCGAGAGCACGACCACCGCCAGAACGGTCGCCACGATGGCGTAGCTGTAAAGCCCCGCCAGGTTGTCGCCCATGCCCAGCATCGCCAGCGTGGCCTTGATCGCTTCGTTCCAGGCCAAAGCGGCGACGAGGCCGAGCGAGGCGGAGGCGAGTGCGATCATCGTCTGGATCATCGCCTTGGGGTCGGTCATGTTTGGAAGCTCCCTGTCAAATCAGGAACAACCTTGCCGACCGCAAGGCATCAAATCAACGCCGCCGGACCGGACATTTCACCCGATCCGGTGGCTTGTTTCCTTCAGCGGCAGCGAACGTCGCGATTGTTGCGGTTACCGCTATCCACTGCAGCGCCGATAGCCGCACCACCGATGGCCCCGATGATCGCGCCCAGCGGCTTGGAATCGCCCTCGGCAATAATCGCGCCCGCCGCACCGCCGGCGAGGCCGCCGACGATCAGACCGGTCGAACCATCCGAACGGCGGCAATAATAGCGACCGTCGCGCCCGCGATAAACGCGGTCGTCGTTCGAAAGGCGGCGTTCGCGATAACGGGTATCGTCGCGGTAATAGCGATCAGCGTAATAGCCGCCATAGCTAGGATCGGGATTGTTGTAATCATAGCGACCGTTTCGATCATAGGACGAGCGATCGTAGTAGCCCCAGTCGTCGCCTTGGCGACTGTCGTTGTAGCCGTAACGATCACCATAGCCGGTGGTGCTGCACCCGCCGACAAGGGCAGCGGCGGCAACCGCGCCGATAAGCAAAGCCTTGGTCATGACATCGGTCCTTTCAAGGACGTGTGGCAAACCCGCAATATCGCCGGCGTGTGCCAGCCGGGTTCTTCTTGTGGGGATGCAATGATCCACCATGCCTTTGAGTTCCGGACGACCGCACCGGAACCGATCCATGCTGCGCAGCATTCAGGAGGGACGAGACAGCGGAGCGAATGCGATGCGACACGACAGTCTGGCCCTTACCCTTGCCGCCACAGCACTTGGCCTTGGCGCCATCGGTGCAGCATTGAGCCCGGTGAACATGGTCGGCCCGGTGACGGCGGCCGCGCGACAGGCCGCCGATGCCGAACCTTTGAACGATACCGGTGCCACGCGCTTCGATGCCAGCCTGGCGATGGTGGGTCCGAACAGCTACCCCATGCGTTATGCCAGCGGCAGCACCTACACCGCGCGGATCGACCGCCCCAACCCGTATGACGCGCCGTTCGACGCGGGTTACGATGCGCCGAAAGTACACGACGATGCGGCATCCGACCAGCTCGACAGCGCGATGGCCGATGACCATGCGCCCGATGACGAGGACGGTTCCGCGCCTGTCTCTCCCGACGACGTCGGCGATGTCGTGACGTCCGGCGAGGTCATTTCGCCCTCGTAACGCCGCCTCGCCCTGCCCCGCCGATTGTGGCAATGGCGCGGGATGAAAACTGCCGCCGATTCCCTGCGCATTCTGGTGGATGGCGATGCCTGCCCGGTGAAGGACGAGATCTACAAGGTCGCGTACCGGCGCAATGTGCCGGTGGTGGTCGTCAGCAATTCGCCGTTCCGCGTGCCGGTGCACCCGCTGATCCGCCGCGTGGTGGTGAGCGACGGGTTCGATGCGGCGGACGACTGGATCGCCGAAAGTGCCGGCAAGAAAAGCGTGGTCGTCACGGCCGATATCCTGCTGGCCGACCGCTGTTTGAAGGCGGGCGCGACGGTGATTTCATCGACCGGCAAGCCTTTCACCACCAGTTCCATCGGCAGCCAGATCGCCACGCGGGCGATCATGGCGGACTTGCGCGCGGGCGGCGATATTGTGGGCGGGCCTGCCCCGTTTTCCAAAACCGACCGTTCACGGTTCCTTTCCGCGCTGGACGAGGCGCTGGGGAAGTTGGAAAAAAGGTGACAGAGGTTACACCGTGTAACCTTTATTT
>DAICYJ010000015.1 GCA_027311705.1 Novosphingobium sp.
CTGAAGGACGCCGTCAACTAATCCGCATGACTGCTTCGGCTGCGAATGGTCGCACGCCGGAACGGGCATGACAGGAGCCGCGTGGCCGGGTGGCGACGCGGTTTTTTTATGGGCGGAACACGTGCCCACAAGCCAGCAGCCGACCCCTCCGACTCTTCGCGCAAGGGGCAGGGGCCTTATTTGCCGATGCGGATCAGCGCGGTGGGCGCTGCGGTTGTGCGCGGGCTGACTTTCCAATCGAGCCGCTTGCCGGCGGGATCTGCCTGAGCGCCTTCGTCGGTATTGTTGGCCAGCACTTCGCCGTCGGTGCGCAACGTGAACACGCCGTCGATCACCGGAACGTCGGTCTTGCCCTTTTCGCCCGGCATCGAGGCAAGGCCGGGGATCGGCGGGCTGGCAGCCGTGGGAGAAAACGCCGGGGCGTCCATCCGCACGGTTCCGTCGTTGCGGCGGATCAGCGTGACGAAAGGAATCACCATCGGCAGGCCTTCGACGATGGGAAACGAGAAATCGTGGTCGAGCCTGCCCGCCGCCGCATATTCCACGTCGAACTTGCCCGCGCCCTTGGGAATGACGGAGAGCCAGCCGGCCTGCCGCGAAAGCCGCGTGGCGAACTCCTGCGCCGCCTTGGGGTCCTCGGGATCGATGCCGCCCAGCATCGCCTGCATCACCTTGCGGTTCTGGGCATCCTCGCGCGTTTTGTCAGCCTTGCGGGCGGCGCGCTCGTCTTCCCATTCCTTGCGCTGCGCCGCGCGTTCGTTGGCAGTGCATGGGCGGTCCTCGCCGGTATCGTCGCTGGTGCAGGTCTTTTCCTCGAACACATCGTCCAACTCGGCGGATGAGCCGGATTTCGAAGATGTGCCTTGCGCCAGAGCGGCGAGAACGATCTCGCCTTTATAGTGAAACGCGAACGTGCCGTCGCGGCGCAGCGCCACGTCGCTGACGAAGCGGCCGGGCAGCAGCATGCAGCCCGCCAGCACAAGCGCCATCGCGACGACCAGACCGCCGATCGAGAAATTCCTGAATGACATCGCACCGTCCCCCTCAAGAGCGGCACGAGGGGGATCAGTCCTCGCCGCCGCGAGTCGCCACAGCATAGAGCGCGATGGCGGCCGCATTCGATACATTGAGGCTTTCGATGGCCGAAGCAATGGGCAGCCGTGCGATGGCATCGCAATGCTGGATGACGCCATGGCGAAGACCTTCGCCTTCCGCGCCGAGGACCAGCGCGACCGGGCCTGAAGGCACCGCGCCGGGAAAGGTCATCGTGCCATCGCCATCGAGGCCGATGCGCCAGTATCCGGCCTCGGCGATCGATTCGAGCGCGCGCGACAGATTGACCACGCGCACCCATGGCACCAGTTCGAGCGCGCCCGATGCGCTTTTGGCCAGCGTGCCGGATTCGGGCGGAGCGTGGCGATCCTGCGTGATCAGCGCGGCCACATCGAACGCGGCGCACGAGCGCAGGATGGCGCCGACGTTGTGCGGATCTGTGACCTGATCGAGCAGGACGAGGGTGCGCCCCTCGCTGCTTTCCAGCACGTCGTCGAGCGCCACGTCTTCGAGCGGCAGGCATTCGAGGACGAGCCCCTGGTGCGGCGCATCGCGCGCGACAAGGCGGCCGAGATCGGCGGCCTGGGCATATTCGACCGGCAGCGAGGGCGGCAGTTCCGCATCATGCGCATCCAGCAGCGCCTGGATCGCTTCGCGTTCTCCCCACAGCTTTTTGGCCGTGCGGTTCGGGTTGGTGAGCGCGGCTTCGACCGCGTGGCGGCCCCAGACGCGCACCGTTCCGGTGCTGGCGCGGCCCGAGCCGCGGCCCCCCTGCATGCGGCCCGCGCGTCCGCGCAGAGCCTTGCCCTTGGGGCGGTCGTTTCGATCCTGGTCGTGCGGGGGCATCTGTTCCCTTTGGGTGTGTGATGAAAATATCCCGAGCCCTGTGCCAGCCGCCCCATTGACAGGCAAGCGATGGTTCGCCAAAGGGTCGCCTCCCTCGGCCGGAGGGGCCCTTTTTGGGGCCACAAACGGGGCAATCCTTCGGGAAAGCCCCGCACCGGCAGCACTGGTGTGGACAGGTGGCCGAGTGGTTAATGGCAGCAGACTGTAAATCTGCCCGCGAGAGCGTACGCTGGTTCGAATCCAGCCCTGTCCACCACCAGCCTTCCCGTAATGGCACGCCGAAACCCATAGAAGTCCCGTTAACACTGGGCTATTCTCTCCGCGCAGGCTCGCCTGCGCCCGTCGCATTCCGCCTCTAGCCGGGCCGGATTGTGGGGGAAGTGTGGGGGAGGATTGGCTTTCCCCCACACTCTGCTCCCCGATTGTAGGGAAGGAAAGTGTGGGGGAATGACATGGGCAAGCTGACAGCGGTTGCGGTGAAGGCGGCTTTGGCGAATCCCGGCACCTATCAGGACGGCGATGGGCTGTTCCTGAAAGTGGATAAACGCGGCGGTGCGTCGTGGACCTTGCGACTTCAGCGCGACGGAAAGCGCCAGGACCTCGGGCTTGGATCCGCCCGGCTGCTTACGCTGGCCGAAGCTCGCGACAAGTCCAACGGACTTCGCAAGGCCGTCAAGGTCGAGCGCCGCGACGTTCTGGCTGAAAAAAAGGACGAGGCCGCAGCAAAGGTGACGTTCCGAGATGCCGCGCGCCAGTATCACACCGAGAACGAGGCGGGCTGGAAAAGCGCGATCTATAAGCGCCAGTGGCTTGCCAGCTTGGAGAACTACGCGTTCCCTAAGCTGGGCAACTTGCCGACTGGCAGCATCATGGCGTCAGACATCATCACGGTGCTGACGCCGATTTGGCAGAAAATTCCCGAAACCGCGCGCCAAGTGCGCAACCGGATTTGCGCGGTGCTAGACTACGCCCATGCGAAGGGCTGGCGCTCCACCGAAGCCCCTTCGGGCAATGGCAGCCTGAAAGCGGGACGCGGTCTTCCCCGGCAGGTCAAGGAGCGTGAGAACCGCAAGGCCATGCCCTACGTCGCCGTGCCCGGCTTCCTTATCGCCTTGCGCCGGAAACCCTCATACGGACGGCTGGCGCTGGAACTGCTCGTCCTGACGGGCGTGCGCAGCCAAGAGGTGCGACTAGCGACGTGGGGTGAATTCGACCTTGAAGCCCGCCTTTGGGCGATCCCAGCTGCACACATGAAGCGGAATAAGGCGCACTTGGTGCCCTTGTCCGATGCGGCGCTGGCGGTGCTGGCGAAAGCGGCAGCCTTGAAGCAGGAGGGCACTGATCAGGTGTTTCCCGGTGCCGGTGGTGGCCCGATGTCCGACATGACGCTGTTGAAGGTGCTTCGCGACATGAGTGAACCGTTCCACGTCCATGGGTTCCGTTCCGCGTTGACGGACTGGGCGGCGAACGAAGGCTATCCCGATGCCGTGGTGGAAGCCGCCCTAGCGCACAAGACCCCTGACGCGGTGCAGGCCGCCTATCGCCGTACAACCTATCTCGGCACACCCGGCCAGCCGGGCCAGCGTGTGAAACTCATGGCCGACTGGGGGCGATACTGCGGCAGCGGCTCGGCTGGCAGCGCGAAGGTCGTGCCGATCAAAAAGGCGAGGGCAGCAAATGAGTAGCCAAACGACTTGCTCTCTCTCGGAGGCACTTACTGCAATAGCGTTCGATGATCCGATACCGGTAGCGATGGTGCCGGATGCCATAAAAAATCAGCGCTGGGGTTGCAGCTCCGCCGATGCCTTGATGCGGCTAAATGCCGCTGTTCATGCTCTTTGCGACGCTGGTTACCGGGGCGATCTCAAGATTTGGGGAAGTCCCGTCACGCAGTCGGCGGACTTGCACTCTCGCATGGGAGCACCAAAAAAACTCGATCAAGCCGAATGCCTGCACAACCGTCTGCGGGTTCATAACCGAGACGCATTGCGGCCCGGCAGTGGCGGCAGCGATGAATTTTCCGACATGTTTGCGGCGGAAGCCAGCATAGGTGGCTTCGATGCGGTCTGCGTTGATCGCGCTGAACTGGATCGATTGCTGGCAGCGTCCAATCTTAGCACCAGCAAGGCGGAGCGCGAATGTGAAGCGTGGCTGCGTCAGGAATTCGCGGCCGATCCTGCACGACTTAGGCGGAAAGGGTCATTGCATGCTGATGCGAAAAAGCATTTCGGCAACCGACTCTCCGGGAGAGGATTCAGCCGGGCATGGGCTAGGGTGGCTACATTGTACGGGCGCGACAAGGCTGGGCATCCGAAATCCAATCAGAGCACCAAGTAAATCGTGACGCCTATTTAGGCGCCTATGTCGCTGCCACCATTCCGCGATGCCGTACAATTCCGTGCGGTCCTTAGCGGAGTATCCCAAAGTGGAAGCAATCCTGTGTTCGCAGGTCGAAGCCGGAAAGATGCTCGCGATCGGCAAGACCAAACTGGGCGAATTGATCGCTCGCGGCGAGCTTGAATCTGTCCGCATCGGCACGCGACGACTTGTGCGGATTTCCAGCGTCAAGC
Source organism: Novosphingobium sp. (assembly GCA_027311705.1). Lineage (GTDB taxonomy): Bacteria > Pseudomonadota > Alphaproteobacteria > Sphingomonadales > Sphingomonadaceae > Novosphingobium. Next base: position 4,470 of record DAICYJ010000015.1, read on the forward strand.
GTCTCGCCGGGGTCGAATCCGATCAGCGGGAGGAGGCGTGACGCAAGCAGCCCCCACATGGATCGACGAGCGGATCGCGGAGGCGTGGCGCTGCGGGGAACGTGCGCGGCATTATACCGGTGCCGCTCGCTGGATCGTTTATCTGGATGAAAGCTGTACAGCTTTTGTGGTCCTCGCCACGAATAGTGACCAGAGCTGGATCGGGGGTGACGACACCCCCTATCCCGCCTTTGAAGTGGCCGCCGCAATCGAGCGGTGGAGCGCGGACAGTGCTGGGCTAAATGACTGCCCGGAGTTCATTGACGCGCTGCAACGGGACATGCGGCACGCTGAAGCCAAAGGTACGCGGCTGGATATCATCCGGGCACAATACTTGCTCAACGCCATGCAGGCGCGGACGGCCATTGCACATGCTGAGGACGCGCCGCCCTTCACGGGTTTTGCGCGGCCTTGGCCTGACCATGAAGCCAAAACCTCAACACTCGTTATTCCTTGGGAGGCAGGTCATGACAGCTAAGCCTAGCACAAATACTGGCACCCAAGCTGCTGAGTATGTGCGCCACAGCTTGGCGGTGTGTGCGATCCCGCTCGGTCGAAAAGGCCCGACCGGGAAAGGATGGAATTCGCTTGAGAACGCCATCACCAGCCCCACGGCGGCGGCTACGCTAACTGGCAACATCGGCCTGCTTCACGCATGGTCGGGCACGATGGCGCTGGATGTGGATGATTGGGCTGCGGCCTCGGAATGGTTGCTGGCGCGCGGAGTGAATCTTGGGCAATTGTTCGCTGCGCCTGACCGTGTGGAGATCGCCTCTGGGCGCGCCGGTCGTGGTAAGCTGCTCTTTCGGCTGCCTTCGAGTGTCAGTGCCCCTGCCCAAACCTTGCAGATTAAGGGTGATGATGAGGCAGTTATCCTAGAGTTTCGTTGCGCCGACGCCGGGGGCAAATCCGTCCAGGACGTGCTCCCCCCATCGATCCACCCCGATACTGGTAAGCCCTATCAGTGGGGCGGTCCGGGAGACTGGCGCAATCTGCCTATCATCCCCGAAGCGCTCTTTCTGCAATGGCAGGTTGAATTGTCGATCCGGGGGAAGGGCGGCGCTATGGCGGCACCCTTGACACTGCCGCCCGGTTTCGCTCCCCAGAGCTTCGCACATTCTCCGGACTTTGCTCCCTTGAAGGAAAACCTCTGGGGCCTGACAGTGGTGGAGTCGGCGCTTGATTACGCGTCCCCGGACACTGACTATCCCACGTGGCGTAATATCGGCTGGGCCATCATGGCGACGGGCTGGAGGTGCGCACCGCAGATTGTGCATGGCTGGAGCCAGCGCGCGCCTTCTCGGTATGACAGGGTTGCCACTGACACGCTGATCCGGAGTTTCGACCCGATTAAGGGCATTACGCTGGCCACCCTGTTCCACCACGCGAAGCAGAATGGGTGGAATATGCCCCAGCAATATCCGCTGGCTGTTATCCCTTCGGCACCCCCAGCGCCAGTGCTCGGCAATCTGACGCCTTATCAGCCCGTAGACTGGTCGGTGCATGGCGATATCCGCAACGCCCGGCATTTCGCTTCGATGTTCGGTGGAAGGATGCTCTTCATTCACGGTCACAACACGTGGCTGCGCTGGTCCAATGATCGGTGGGTGATGTGTGATCAGGGGCAGGAGATCGAAGCTGCTAAGCAAGCGGCACAAGCCATGATGGTGGATGCAACTGCGAGCCTCGCAGTTGATCAGGACAGGGGCAAAGGGCGCGTCAGGGAGGCGGTGGCGGCGCACAGTATCTCGCGCCTAAAGGCCACTTTGGAACTCGCGCAATCCGAGCCGGGTATGTCAACCGTATCGGCGGAGCTAGACGCAAATCCCATGCTGCTTGGCGTTTGCAACGGCGTTGTGGATTTGAAGTCGGGGGCCTTGGTCGCCAATCGCCCGGACATGCTGATAACGCGGCACTGCGGGGCTGACTACGACATGGCGGCGAGTTGTCCGCGCTGGCTCCAGTTTCTGACTGAGGTGTTCGCTGGCGACAATGCAACTATCGACGTGGTGCAGCGGTTGTTGGGATACACGCTTACTGGGCTGAATACGGAGGAAATCATCGTATTCTGTATTGGCTTTGGAGCCAATGGAAAGTCGATTTTCGGTAACATCGCCAACAGGATCGTTGGCAGGTACAGCAAGGTTGCCCCCCATTCCTTGCTCGCCGCGCGGCGGCGTGACGATCACAGCCCGCGAGGTGACATCGCGATGCTGGAAGGTGCGCGGCTGGTCTCTGTCAACGAGTTGCCGGGCGGGATGCAACTTGACGAACAAGCGGTTAAGGCATTGGCCGGCCGTGAGCCCATTTCAGCACGAGAATTGTACGAGGGTTTCCGCACCTTTGATCCCCGCTTCACGGTCTGGGTGCGGACGAACCATCGGCCAATCATCAAGGGTGACGATGATGGCATTTGGCGCAGGATTGTGGTCCTGCCGTTCCGGCAGAAATTCGAAGGATCAAGGTGCGACAAGCAGCTTGAAGCCAAGCTCTGGGCTGAACGTGACGGTATCCTGCTATGGATGATCGAGGGTGCGCGTCAGTATCTTGCTTCGGGCAACCTCACCCTCAGCCCGGTGATCTTTGCCGAGCAGCGCCAGTATCGACGCGAGAGCGACCTTCTGGGAGAGTTCCTGGCCGACTGCACTGTCGCGGATCCGGCGAGCCGGATGCTGGATAAGGAACTGTTTGGTAAGTGGGGGCACTGGTGCGACGTCAATGGGCACAAGCCGGGGACGAAAACCACCTTTACCCAGCGACTGGCTGAGCGAGGCTTCCCGAACAAACCGAGCAACGGGCGTAAATACTATTCTGGGCTGCGCGCGGTTCCGTGAATGGGGGGCAGGGTGAGGAGGGCGACTTTGCTCTTCAATTCCGTAAACTTCCAGAAAGCGAATTTCACGAAGGTACTTTCTGGAAATCCCCGCCCTTTCCACCCTGCTGCCCCTGAAGACGATTTTGACGCTTCTCAGTGCAAAACCCCTGCCACCACCATCACAGCGAGCGAGAACTGACGGATGACTAGTGCCATGACGGCTGCTTGGGGCAGGGAATTGCAAGAGGAGGCGGAAACAGACCAACTATCCAACCCGGACCTGAAACAGAGATTTTTGGCATGGTTTGATAGCCAGCCTGAAGTCAGCCGTAGCCGTCCATACGGTATGGCCGAAATCGAGCAGGCAGTGGGCGCGCCGGGCAGGCTGCTGAGCCCTGTGCTGCTTGCTCTGGGGTGGGAGCGCCGCCGCAAGTGGTCGAGCACTGGCCAGAACCATCGGTATTGGGTGCCGCCGACATAGCTGGGGCATGCATTTGCGCTATTGAACAAGCCGGACGCATATCCTGAAGATGGGCGCGGATGAGCCACAACGTTCCTAGACCATTTGTGGTGGAGATTAAAATGGCAGGCGCGGCAGTTGTGAAGTTAGGTCGGATGCACAAATTCGTCGTAGCCGTAACGTCAGCTATCCGCCAATCGGACGTTACGGACACGACGTCATTTCGTTCATGAGCTTCTCGGACCGCGTCGCGCTGCGATCCCGGTGTTTGCAGCGCTGATCGTGAAAGCTGCCGCTCAGTAACTGATCGGAATTCCACGTCAGTTAGATGCTTTGCGATGTGTGGGACATGGCGGGCAACTGGTCTTGGACTGGCCCCATCTCCGTATGCTATCAGTCGAGAAGCAAGCAAGGAACAGAATCGGCATGCTGCCCCGTGACTCAAACAGTGAGGCGCATAAGCGGATCGGGCATCTTGGGGGATAAATGACACAGGACGACCTATTGGCCCAATTGGGCGCCTCCGAGGACAACTTTGTTGAACGTAAGGCACAGGGCGTTAAGCCGCAGGATATTCGCAAAGCTTTGACTGCTTTCGCGAACACGCTGCCCGAAGATCGGCACGGCATAATCTATATCGGTATCGGGGATAAGGGACTCATCAACTGTCGCAATGGTTGTGGTTTTTCTCTAGCCTGACCGAACCTGCACTATGCGATTTGGCCGTTGTGAGGGGGACGGGATCAGTATGAGTTCAATCAGCATGGGCGGCTCAACGGGAACCACTGGTCAGAAGGGCTCAACCCGTGGTGCTGCAGGCACAGCAGGGGGCAACGGGGAAAACCTGACGCTGGTCACCAGCTCGCCGGATGACCAGACCAACGATGTGGTCATCTTTGGTGGCACGGGCGGTGCAGGCGGAGCGGGCGCCAAGGATAGCACCGGGACCGGCGGCGGCGGCGGCGCTGGCGGCGTTGGCGGTGCCGTATCCGCCGAGGTCACCACATCACGCGCGGGCCACGCCGAAGCGATCGCCTTGGTCAATGGCGGAACCGGCGGGCTGGGCGGGGCCGGCGGTGCCGGAGTGTCTACCGGCACGGGCGGTGCTGGCGGCGCGGGCGGCACCACGACTGCAACCGTCTCAGCCACCAACACCGCCGCGACCGATGATTCCGTTCTGGCCAGTGCGACGGTCTGGGGCGGATTTGGCAACGGTTCGGCCGGAATTGCGGCAAGGGGCGGCGATGGAGGTGTCGCATCCGGCACGCGCGCGAGCGCGATCACGGCTGGAAACGGTACGGCTACAGCCACGGTTCTCCAGTACGGCGGCACCGCGGCTGGCGGCGGTGCCGATGGCGCGAGCGGCAACGGCGCGGACTCCGAACTGGTCGATGCGGTTACCGGCCGGACCAATGGCGGTACGCTGAATCTTAACCAGAGCGCCTATGGTGGCGGCGCGGGCTATCTTTCGGGCCAGGGGGCCGGGACAGCCGGCAATGGCCGATCGATCCTGACGTTTGACGACACCAGCAACGCGACCCAAAGCACGGCGATCACCGCCGATATAAAGGCGAATGGCGGGCCGGGAGGCAATGGCCAGGGCGATAATTCCGGCGGTAATGGGGGAACGGCTTTTGCCGGTGGAGACATCTCCGGCACGCACGTGGTCACCAGCTACGCCTATGCGACCGGCGGTTCGGGCGGACAAGGCGATAGCGCAGGCAGTGGTGGCAATGGCGGCGCCGCCTCCACGCAGATTCGGGGTGCCACCACCAGTTCCGGAGCCGATACGGCGCAGGTTGTGGCCACGACAACAGGGGGCAACGGCGGAAACGCTTACGGCACCGGGCGGGTCGGCGGTGCAGGCGGAGTGGTGGAGAGCAGCCGTGCCTTTGCCGCTTCGAATGGCAAAGGCACGGCAAGTGCGAACGTGGTGCAGACAGGCGGTTCCGGCGGGACCGGTTTCGACGGTGCCGACGGCGGCGTCGGCGGCAACGCGATAATTGTCGATGGAGCAGGCGGAACGACTGCAGGCGGCTTGCTGCAGTTGAACCAGCGCGCCCAGGCTGGCAGTGGCGGGTCGGGTTACGCGGGACATGCCGGCGTCGGCGGCAAGGCGGTATCGTCCCTCACTTTCGACGATACGATCAACACGGCGCACAGCGCGGAAGTGCAAAGCTTTTCGAACGCATTCGGCGGCACCGGCGGAGCGACCGAGACCGGATCTGCGGGACAGGGAGGAACCGCAAACGCAGCGGCGCGCGTTGTCGCGGAAACCTTGCTGACGGTGGAAGTGGTTGCACGCGGCGGCGATGGCGGCGTCTCGTCAGACGGTACCGGCCAGCTGCGCCCCAGCAATGGAGGCGGCCTTGGCGGGGCGGCCACCGTCACCGCACAAGGTAGAGCCACGGCAGCCACTGGCGGCAACGTGAAGGTCGTTGCGCGATCGACTGGTGGCGACGGTGGATGGGGTGAAAGCGGCGGACAGGCGGGCGGCGATGGCGGAAGCGCAGCGGGCAGCACGGCCAGCGGGCGGTCTGACGGAAATGGCGCCATCTCGGTCAATCTGACCCAGACCGGTGGAAATGGTGGCCGTGGTTTGGGGCAGGTGGCCGGAGGTGCCGGGGCTGCATCGATCCTTCGCAATGCCGTCAGTGGCAGCACCAGGGGCGGCACGCTTGAACTGTCGCAGATTGCCCTGGGCGGTGACGGCGGCACGTCGGGCATTGCCGGAAAGGCCGGCAAGGCCGTGTCGAGCCTGATCTTCGATGATACCCTGAACCTCGATAAAAGCGCGCTGGTCGTCGTGAACAGTACCGCGCGCGGCGGCAACGGCGGCGGCGCCGGTTCGCCCGAAGACGGGGCATCGGGAGGATCTGCACAAGCATCCAGTTCCGCCAAGGGGCAGGGAACGGTCATCTCAAAGGCCAGCGCTACCAGCGGCAGCGGCACCAGCGCGCTGAGTGGTGGCACAGCCACCGCTGCGGCCGATGCCTCGACCATCGATACCTCTGCGGCAACGCGGGCTGAGGCAACGGCCATCGCTTTCGGTGCCAACGGCAATGACAGCGAAGCAACCCATGGAAATTGCGGTAACGGAAGCAAGGCTTCTATCACCCGCGTCAGCGCGCATCACGCTGGTGGAGGAACCGCAATTGCCAGTGCCGATGCTTATGGCGGACACGGTGGTTACGGTTCTCTCATCGGCGCGGCAGGCGGTGCCGGCGCCAAGATCACGCTGAAGAATGTGGTGTCAGGTTCGACTTTGGATGGAACCTTGTCGTTGAGCCAAAACGCCTTTGCCGGGTCGGGGGGATCATCCCGCAATGGCGCCGGCGGGGCCGCTGGCAGCGCGATCAGTTACCTGACCTTTGATGATGGAAAAAGCGCGACGCAAAGTGCGTTTGTCAAACTGGCCGCGAGTGCCCGCGGCGGTGACGCTGCCGTGGGCGGGGCTGGAACGAATGCAAAGGGCGGGTCAGGCCTGTCCCTCGCCGCCGGCACCGGCAGCCATGCGGTCGACGCCGACGCAACCGCCACAGGCGGGTCCGGCGGCGGCGAGACGGTCAACCGTGCCACTTCCGGCGGGATCGGCGGTGTGGCGCGCGCAGGCGTAAAGGCCATTTCTAGCGCTCTTGCCAACGAGACCGTCAGCGCGCACGCCGATGCCACGGGCGGCACGGGTGGTGCCGGATCCGGCGCGGCCCATGCCGGTGGTGACGGCGGCATTGCTCGCGCAACGGCGCTGGCGGTTCTGGCCGGAAATGGCACTGCTGTCGCCAGCGTGACCCAAACCGGCGGAGCCGGTGGCGCAGGCCATGGTGGAGCAACGGGGGGCAAGGGGGCCTCCAGTTACCTGAACAATGCCGTCCGCGGATATACCCACGATGGAACCCTGATCCTGAACCAGACCGCCAAAGGCGGCAAGGGTGGGGATGCGACCGGTGCGGCGGGGGGAACTGCAAGCGTCGGTAGCAGCAGTCTCAACTTTGGAGACACGGCCGACGCTACGGGCAGCGCGCGGATCAACGCCACGGTCATGGGCCAGGGCGGCGCTGGCTCTTCGGTTTCGGGGCGCGGCATTTCTGCAGGTGCCGGTGGTGCCGGCGTCGCGGTGTCGATCATCAGGAGCAGGGATGCGGCCTCCTCCCACGCTGTCGCGGTGGGCGGCAAAGGCGGCCAATCTTCGGACCTGGCAGGCGGCGCGGGCGGAAAGGCCAGCGCCACGGCGATGGCAACGGGGATCGGACCTGTGCTTGCCGAAGCGGTCGCGACGGGTGGCGCCGGGGGCGACACCTACGGGTTGCGCTCCGTTGCGGGAGCCGGCGCCACTGCAACCGCAAGCGCGCAGGCGAATGCCGATAACGCCAAGTCTGCAACCGCCACTGTTGTCGCCACGGGCGGTGCGGGAGGCATGGGCTCGCAGGGCGCTGCAGGCGGGAACGGTGGGGCCGTTACGCTCAACAATGCCGCAACAGGCTCGTCAATCGGCGGCACGCTGACACTCAATGTCACCGCGAACGGCGGAGCTGGTGGAGCTGGCGGCGGCGGTGCCGCGGGCCTCGGAGGGTCTGCAACAGCGCTTGAAACGGTAACGGTCCATGCAGCTGCCCACCTCCTTGTCGCCATTGAAGCGCAAGGCGGACGCGGAGGTCACAATTCCGCGCGACCCGGTGGCGCTGGCGGTGCCGCCACGATCGGGGGTGCGGTAACGGGCGAGGCGGCGGTTGCCGCCAGCGGCTCTGCTACCGGCGGGGAAGGCGGATCTGCCGATGGCGGAAACGGTGGCGGCGGCGGAGCGG
>DAICYJ010000017.1 GCA_027311705.1 Novosphingobium sp.
CTCAGTTGCCAAGAGTGCAGGTTCTTGGGAGCGAACAGGTCATGAGGCTTTCCGCCAGACCGTTCGCAGCTTTTTGCAGAAGGAGGCGGTGCCGCATGTGAATGACTGGGAAGCCGCCGGCATTGTCGACAAGGAAATCTGGAAAAAGGGCGGTGCGATCGGCATGCTGTGCCCGACCGTGCCAGAGGAATATGGCGGCCTGGGCCTCGATTTCGGCTATAACGCGATTGTTGACGAGGAAGTGTCGTACATCGGCGTGCCGCTCGGCTTCTCGCTCCAGTCGGACATCGTGTGCGATTACATCGTCCAGTACGGCTCCGAAGAACAGAAGAAGCAGTGGCTGCCCCGCCTCGTTTCGGGTGAAACGATCACCGCGATCGCGATGACCGAGCCGGGCACCGGCTCCGACCTGCAATCGATCCGCACCAGTGCGAAGAAGGATGGCAATCACTACGTCATCAATGGCTCCAAAACCTATATCACCAATGGCCAGAATGCCGATCTGATCCTGGTGGTCGCCAAGACCGATCCCGATGCCAAGCCTGCCTATAAGGGCATGTCGATCATTCTGGTCGAAGCCGACCGGGAAGGATTCAAGCGCGGCCGCAACCTCGACAAGATTGGGCAGGACGCCGCCGACACGTCAGAGCTGTTCTTCGAAGATGTCCGCGTGCCGATGACCAATTGCTTGGGCGAAGAGGGCAAGGGCTTCATCTATCTGATGAGCCAGTTGCCGCAGGAGCGGCTGTCGATCGCGATCGGCGTGCAGGCATCCGCCCAGCGCGCGTTCGACGATACCGTTGCCTTCACCAAGGATCGCAAGGCGTTCATGGGCACCGTGTTCGATTTCCAGAACACGCGCTTCGTGCTGGCGGACCTGAAGGCCAAGCTGCAGGTCGGCTGGGCGCATCTCGACTGGGCGATCAAGCGCCACCTGGCAAAGGAACTAACCCCGACCGAGGGTGCGGCTGCCAAGCTCTGGCATACCGATCTGCAATGGGAAGTGATGGACAAGTGCCTGCAGCTGCACGGCGGTGCGGGCTACATGAACGAATATCCGATCGCCCGGATGTGGCGCGGCGCACGCGTCAGCCGGATTTACGGTGGCACCAACGAAATCATGAAGGAACTGATCGGGCGGTCGCTTTGATCGGCTGATTGATTGGAACTGCCCGCGATTGACACGAGTACATATTGCCGGAATGTTGGCCCCTTAAGGCCTGAACAACGGGCCAAAAGGGGTTAGCATGACGACTGGGATGATGAGGGGCCTCCTTGCAGCATTGGGGGCAACCGCGCTGCTTTCCGCCTGTGCCACGACGGGCGATGCCAAGCCGAAGAACGCGGCGAGCGCCCCCACAAAGTCCGGCCCCGGCATGGGCAAGGGCTTCGATCATAACCCCTTTCCCTCCACCTATCGCGCCTATCCCGGTAAACCGACGTTGATCATCAATGTCACCATTTTCGATGGCGAAGGCGGCAAAATCGAGCGCGGATCGGCGCTGTTTGCCGATGGTAAGATCGTCGAAATCGGCCAGACGATCGCCGCCCCCGCGGGCGCAGTGGTGATCGACGGCACCGGCAAGACGTTGACCCCCGGCATCATCGATATTCACAGCCATCTCGGCAATTATCCTTCGCCCGGTGTCGAGGCGCATTCGGACGGCAATGAGGCGACCAGCCCCGTCACCGCCGATGTCTGGGCCGAACATAGCGTATGGCCGCAGGACCCCGGTTTCAGTCGCGCGCTCGCCAATGGCGGCGTAACGACGCTGCAGATCCTGCCGGGTTCGGCCAATCTGTTCGGCGGGCGCTCGGTGGTGCTCAAGAACGTTTATGCCCGCACCGCGCAGGGAATGAAGTTCCCCGGTGCACCCTACGGCATGAAAATGGCGTGCGGCGAAAACCCCAAGCGCGTTTATGGCGGCAAGGGTCGCCAGCCCTCGACCCGGATGGGCAATATCGCCGTTGATCGCCAGACCTGGGCGCGCGCTGCCGAATATAAGCGCCGTTGGGACAAGTATGAAAAGGATGGCGGCGAACCGCCCGCGCGCGACATCGGCATGGATACGTTGCGCGGCGTACTTTCGGGCGAAATCCTGGTTCAGAACCATTGCTACCGCGCCGACGAAATGGCGCTCGTCATGGATATGGCCAAGGAGTTCGGATACAAAGTGACCGCGTTTCACCACGCGGTTGAGGCCTACAAGATCGGCGACTTGCTGAAGAGCAATGACACTTGCGCGGCCGTCTGGGCGGACTGGTGGGGGTTCAAGATGGAATCCTATGACGCGATCAGCGAGAACCTTGCGCTGCTGCAAAAGGCGGGCGCTTGCGGCATGATCCATTCCGATGACGCCAACGGCATTCAGCGGCTCAACCAGGAAGTCGCCAAGGCGCTTGCCGCTGGCAGGCGCGCGGGGATCGACATTTCCGATGCAACCGCGTGGACCTGGCTGACCTATAATCCCGCCAAGGCGCTCGGCATCGGCGATCGCACCGGTAGCCTGAAACCCGGCAAGATGGCTGATGTCGTGTTATGGAACGGCAACCCGTTCAGCGTCTATTCGCGGCCCGACAAGGTCTGGATCGATGGCGCGTTGCTATATGACGCCAATGATCCGCGCCTGCGCCCGGTATCCGATTTCGAACTTGGTCAGCCCGGCTCGGGAGATGTGAAGTGAAGCGCCTGCTCCTGCTGACCGCGGCGTTCCTCGCCACCCCGATGACCTTGGCGCCTGCCGCCGCACAGTCGGTGGCCATCACCAACGCGAAGCTCGTCATCGGCGATGGTTCTGCCCCAATCGAGGGCGGCACCGTTGTTGTTCGTAACGGCAAAGTTGTCGCCGCGGGTGCAGGGGTTGCCGTGCCTGCCGGTGTCGAGGTGATCGACGCCGGCGGCAAATGGGTAACGCCAGGCATCGTCGCCGGTTTTACCCGGATGGGCATCATCGAGGTCGATGGTGTGTCGCAAACGAATGATTCAGGTGCCAGTGGCAGCCCGTTTCATGCCGCGATCGATATTTCTCCGGCGGTAAACCCAAAGACCAGCTCGATCGGACTCAACCGGGCCGAAGGGGTGACGCGCGCAATCGTCGCGCCGGAGAGTCGGGGCTCGATCTTCGCCGGGATGGGCGCCGTCATTGATCTAGGCAGCGACGCTGACCCCGTCAGCACCCCGCGCGCTTTCCAGTATATGGAATATGGTGAGGGCGGTGCGCGCGCGGCAGGCGGCAGTCGCCCGGCCGCGCTCGTGATGTTCAAGAACGCGCTGTTCCAGGCGCGCGCTTATGCCCGCAACCCGGGCAGCTATGCCGATCAGGGCAAGGACGCGCTGCTGACCCGCGCCGATGCCGAGGCATTGGGCGCCGTCGCAACCGGCAAGGTTCCACTGCTGGTCCATGTCGAGCGGGCGTCGGATATGCTCGCGCTGATCGAGCTGCGGCGTGACTTCCCGGCGATCAAAATGGTGTTCGTCGGCGTGTCGGAGGGCTGGATGGTCGCACAACAGCTAGCAGCCGCTGGCATTCCGGTCATTGCGAGCGCGCTCAACGATTTGCCGAGTTCGTTCGAATCGATTGCCGCCACGCAATCCAATGTCGGCAGGATGAAGGCCGCCGGAGTTCGCGTCGGCATCGGCACCATCAACGACGATGAGGCGCGCCAGGCCCGGCTCGAAAAACAATATGCGGGCAATCTGGTCGCGCTCACCAAGGTGCCCGGCGCGACCGGTCTCGACTGGAACGCCGCGTTTGCCGCAATCAGCTCCGTGCCTGCCGAGGCGGTTGGACTCGGCGGGCAGATCGGGTCGCTGCGTCCAGGTCGGGCGGGCGACGTCGTGATCTGGTCAGGCGATCCGCTTGAGCTTGATACCGCCGCGCTGTCGGTATGGATCGACGGGGTCAAGCAACCGCTCGCCACGCGGCAGGGCCAGTTGCTCAAACGCTACATGACCCCGCAAGAAGGCGCACTCCCCAAGGCATATGAGCGGTAACATACGCGTGCCGTTCGTGTGATCTGAGAGGCGCACGCACAGATTCACTATCGCTAGCCGGACCAAGCGGCGTTAACTCGTGGGATTGATTTTCCGGGTTTGCCGGATATACAATATTGAAATTGCGGAGTTAAAGGACATGAAGGGTACTCGCCATCGCGTGATTTCGGCACTGAGCATGATGGCGTTTGTTTCGGCCTGTAGCGGTGGTAGCAGCCCTTCGTCGTCTGGCGGCATCACGGCGGTCGTCCCACCGGCGCCAACACCCACGCCAACGCCAACCCCCACCCCGACGACCTCATCTGCCTGCTCGCTACGTGCGCGGCAGGATTGGGTGCTGGCGCAGATGCGCGAATGGTATCTGTTCCCCGAAACGCTGCCGGCAAACTTGGACCCGACGCCGTTCACGACCGTCGAATCCTATCTCGACGCGCTGACCGCGACGGCGCGCGGTCAGAACCGCGACCGGTTTTTCACGTTCCTGACCTCGATTGCCGGCGAGAACGCCTTTTTGAATTCAGGATCAAGCGCCGGGTTTGGCGTCCGCCTGGCATTTGATTCATCGCAACGCCTGATCATCGCCGAAGCCTTCGAAGGCGCGCCCGCGCTCGCCGCCGGGATCGATCGCGGCACACAGATCGTCGCGATCGGCACCACCGAGGCCAATCTTCAAACGGTCGCATCGCTGATTGCCAGCGGCGGCAGTTCGGCCGTCACCACAGCGCTTGGCCCGAACACGGCGGGCACCGTCCGCGTACTCCAGATCAGCAATGCTGGAGGCACGCGCAACGTTACCGTCACCAAGGCCGAT
>DAICYJ010000045.1 GCA_027311705.1 Novosphingobium sp.
ATGGGGTGACCAAGCTCTCGAAAATCGAGACGATGAGCGACAACGAGCGTGCGGCGGAGAACTTGCGCAAGTTCTTGCTGGCGATGAGCGAGGACCTGCGCGTTTTGTTGGTCAAGCTGGCCGACCGACTGCATAATATGCGCACGCTGCATTTCATCAAAAGCGAGGAAAAGCGCCGCCGCATCTCGCGCGAGACCATGGAAATCTATGCCCCGCTGGCCGAGCGGGTGGGCATGTATGAATATATGCGCGAAATGCAGTTGCTGGCGTTCGAGCAACTGGAGCCGGAGGCCTATGCGACGATCACCGGCCGCCTTTCTGCCATCCGCAATGAAGAAGGCGCGCAGGTCGGCTCGATCGCCTTGCAGATTAAGCAGTCGCTGGCCGAAGCCGGGCTGAAAGTGGAGGTTTCGGGGCGCGAGAAGCACCCCTTCTCGATCTGGAAAAAGATTGCGGAACGGCACGTTTCGTTCGAGCAGATCACCGACATCATGGCCTTCCGCGTGCTGACCGACAGCGAGGACGATTGCTACAAGGCGTTGGGGATCCTGCATCGCACGTGGCAGATGATCCCCGGCCGGTTCAAGGATTACATCTCCACACCCAAGATCAACGGGTACAAGAGCCTGCATACTTCCCTGATTTATAACAACGCGATGCGCGTGGAAGTTCAGATCAAGACTCACGAAATGCATCGCACCAACGAGTTCGGTCTGGCCGCGCACTGGGCCTACAAGCAGGGCGAGCGTCCGGATGGGCAGGTCGGCTGGCTGCGCGATCTGGTCGAAATTCTCGAAGCGACGCACGATCCCGACGAAGTGCTCGAACACACCAAGATGGCGATCTATCAGGACCGCATCTTTGCCTTCACGCCCAAGGGCGCGCTGTTCCAGTTGCCCAAGGGCGCGACGCCGATCGATTTCGCCTTTGCCGTCCACACCAATCTGGGTGCGCAGGCGGTGGGCGCCAAGATCAACGGACGGCATGTGCCGCTGCGCACCGCGCTGACCAACGGCGACGTGGTGGAAATCATCAAGAGCCGCACGTCCGAACCGCAGCTTTCATGGCTGGGGTTTGTGGTGACGGGCAAGGCGCGCGCCGCCATCCGCCGCTTCGTGCGGCAAAAGGAACGCGCCGAAATCGCCGAGATCGGCCGCAAGCTGTACGAGGAACTGGCCGAACGCCTGCCGAGCAAGATCGGCAAGAAGGCGCTGGCCGATGCCGTCCGCCGGTTGAAATTCCAGAACGAGGAAGACCTGATGGTCGCCATCGGTTCGGCCAAGGTGGAAGACCGCGCCGTGATGGAAGCGCTGGTGCCGGGCAGTGCGGCGAACTTCCCCGCAAGCCAGGAATGGCCGCGCCAGCAGCGCGCCATCGCGGTGCGCGGGCTGACGCCGGGGGTGGCGTTCAAGCTGGCCGATTGCTGCCACCCGGTTCCCGGCGACCGCATTGTCGGCCTGCGGCGGCCGGGCATGGGCGTGGAAGTGCATGCCATCGACTGTATGAGCCTGGCCGATGGCGTGGATGCCGACTGGATCGACCTTTCATGGGACGAGCGGACCGACGGCGCGATCGGCCGGGTGCGCGCGGAGCTTTACAACCGGCCGGGCACGCTCGCCGAAATGGCGGGGATCTTTGCCCAGAACCACGCCAATGTGGTCAATCTGGAAATGACCCAGCGCGAGAACCCGTTCCACACCTATGAGGTGGACCTGGAAGTGCGCGACCTGGCGCACCTGACGCGCATCATCAGCGCCATGCGCGCCAGCGATGCGGTGGCGCAGGCGGAGCGGATTTAGGCAGCGTCGCGGAAATTCAGATGAGCAGGAAATCTTCGTACGACAGGCCTGGGTGAGTATTGTCCGGCCCGGTCAGCAAGGCGATGGCAACCGATGCCTTGCCGCCAATGCCGTCAGCGTCGAAATAGAGCGCGCCGCTGGCGGTGTCGTAAATGATGCGGTCGCTGGCATCGTGAGCCGATTTCGCCCCCGGCGCGGAATGGAACAGAGCGAAATCCAATCGGGAAAGGTTGGGCGTATAGGTGTTGGTGATCGCGTATCCCGGCAGCACGATCCGATCGCCCGATGCGGCGTCGAAATCCGTGATAGTATCGCGTGAGGTGGGGCCGAAGCCGAAGTCGTTCAAGACAAAGCGATCCTTGCCGGTGCCGCCGGTGAGGATGTCCGCGCCGCCATCGCCTTGCAGCCAATCGCTCCCGCCACTGCCGATCAAGGTATCGTTGCCGGCACCGCCCAACAGCGAATTGGCCACGTCGTTGCCGATCAGTGTATCTTCGCCAATGCCTGCCACAATGGATTCCATGCCGATCAGCGTATCGTGGCCAAGGCTTCCCAGATCCTGAACGCCAGCAAGGCGCAAGTCCACGGTGATGGTTTCGTTGAACCCTGAGGTGAAATAGAAGGTATCGCGACCCGCGCCGCCATCGACAAGGTCATCGCCGCCGCTACCGGAAAGGACGTCGTTTCCGGCACCACCGTAAATCTTGTCATTGCCAAATTCGCCATCGAGAATATCGTTGCGGCCTTTACCCAGAACCACATCGTCGCCATCGCCAGCGAGGGCGGTGTCGTTACCGGGCGACAGGACGAGCTTGTCATTGCCCCGGAAAAGAAGGGCCAGCGCGACGTACGAATATGTCTGCGCGTTGGCGCTGAGATCGCTGGCGGGGATGCGCAATCCATCAAGGATGAAATCCGGCGATTCCCGCGCATCGCCAAACTGGGCAATAGCCCTGATCGTTCCATCCATCCGCAGCCCATCTGGCGAGAGGGCGAGCGCAGTTCCGCCGAGCCGGGTGTGCAACAACCCGAAGGAATAGCTACCGGGACGCCAATAATCGATGTCGAGCGTATCAGCATAGGTTCGATTGCCGATCGCGACGTTGGAGCCGATGGCAAGGGTCAGGTCGGAGACATCTTCGGACAAGGGCAGGAAATTGATCGAGCGGGCGTCGAATGTCGCAAATGCACGCAGAACTGCCATATTGTCGCTCCCCTCGCTCCACCGGCAACGTTACCTAACGGAGTATTCCGCGACAACAACGGCGCTCCAGAGAAATTGACCGATATGGCGGTTCAGATCTTCCACACGATCATCGTCGATACGGTGTGTTCCTTGTAGCGATAGACCGCCACGTTGGAGCGGCGATCGACGTAGCGCAGCGTCGGGCGCAGGATCAGGCCCTTGGCCAGGCCGATTTCGAGCGAGCCGGTGATGGTCGAGCGGTTTTCGTGGCGGTTGGCGCCGATGGACAGCGTTGGCGCGCGGTAATCGCGCAGCTGCCAGGCATAGCCGAGGCGGGCCTTGATGTCGGTTCCGGCGATGCGCAGCGGCACTTGCCCGCGCAGGCTGGCCTGCAGGGCATGGAAACTGAAGGCCGGGTCGGTGGCGCTTTCATCATCGGCGCGCACGCCCAACGCGACATAGCCCTTGCGCTTGGCAAAGAAGCGATAAGCATCTGCCGCCACGATCAGCGTTTCGGCGTCGAGCCGATCCGCCGTGGTGAAATCTTTGCGCAGCCAGGTGAAGGCGCCGCGCAGGAACAGGCGCGGGGTGACGAAGGCCGAGACCGACGGTGAGGCCATCGCGATATCGAGATAACGGCGGCTGCCCAGCACGACGCGGGTATATTGCCCATCCGCCGCCAGTGTGACTTTGCCGATGCGATGGGTGACGCTGGCCGAACCGGTGTGGATCGACAGGTTGAAATCGGTGAGATCGGCATTGATCGTATCGTCGAACGCATAGCCGATGCTGATCGAGGTTTTTTTGGTGGCAACGGGTGTGTAGCGCGCGCTGGCCGACAGCAGCAGGCCCTGATCGCCCTGCCGCGTGTTGAAATCGGCTTCGTCGATTGAAACGTTGCTCTGATATTGCGCGCCGATGCCGAGGGTGATGGCGATGGGGTCTGTGCGGGCGTGCGCGCTTTCAACCGGCACGGTGGCAATGCCGAGTGCAAGCGCGATTGCGCCGCAGCGATGGCCGAATTGCATGGTCGCCCCGTTCAAAAGGGAACGCGGAAAAGGCCGTTGCCCTCTTCCGCGTTCCTGCATTGTCAAATGTGGATGGTCAGACGGGAGTGGCAGAAGTTACTGCGGGTCTGCCGAGGTCAGCGTGGCGGCACTGGCCTGTACACGTTCGACCACGCGGTCCGCCGCCAGTTCAGCGGCGTTTTCGGCCGCGCTGTCTGCCGATGCTTCGCCGATATCGCCGCCCGTCATCGTGTAGATGCGCTCTTCGGGAAGCGGGATGTGGCTTTCGTAGATGCTGGGATCGGAAGGATCGAGAAGTTCGACCTTTTCATCGACCACATCGACGGGAACATCCACGCCGTGGGCTTCGTCGATGCCGCCAACGACATCTTCGACCGGGATGTAGGCACCGTCGTCGATCTTAACGTCGGGCGTGCCGACATCGACAGGATCGATGCCGACTTCGGCACCGGGTTCGGCGGTGAGGACGTCTTCCGCATATGCGGCGGGAATGGCGGCAAACGTCGCCACGCTGGTGCAGGCGAGCAATGCTAGCAGGCGCGATTTCATCTCGTGGTCTCCCCTGGATCTCAAGATCCGTGTGCCTTCCCCGGGCAGTGGCCACAATAACAGCAATGATGGAAACAGGCACTGCCAAATTACGTTGAAAATTCAAAGACAATCGCGAGACTAACCGAACCGGAGCAATAATGGAAAGTGTTTCCAAACAATTGATTCGCGCGGGATGGCGCACGCCTGCGCCACCCCGCGAAACGTCAGATCGCCAGCACGATGTCCCCCGCCACCAGTGCCGGATGCGTGCCGATGCCCAGCGTGGCGAACTGGATGGCGGCGGTTCCGCCGATCCCGTCGGCATCGTAATAAAGCGCGCCGCTGGTGGTGTTATAGACAATGCGGTCCGAAGCATCATGGCCCTGCGTGGCGTCGGCCGCCGCATAGAACTGCGCCGAAGAAAGCGCCTTGCCACGAACGCCGGTAATGCCGGAGAAGTTGGATTGCTCTATCTGGATCCGATCGCCTTCGACATGCGAGAAATCGGTGATGGTATCGACGTCGCTTGCCGTGGGGGCGAAGAAAAAGCGGAAGAAATCCTTGCCTGCGCCGCCGGTCA
This sequence comes from Novosphingobium sp., assembly GCA_027311705.1. Taxonomy (GTDB): domain Bacteria; phylum Pseudomonadota; class Alphaproteobacteria; order Sphingomonadales; family Sphingomonadaceae; genus Novosphingobium. The sequence goes on from DAICYJ010000045.1 coordinate 5,125, forward strand.
ACGTGTCTGTGCCGTCGAAGCCCATCAGCGTATCGGTGCCGCCATTGCCGAAAAGGCTGTCGTTGCCGCCAAGGCCGACAATCTCGTTGTTGCCGTTGGTGCCGTTCAGAGTGTCGTTGAATGCCGAACCGTAAAGCCGTTCGATGCTGGAGAGCGTATCCCTGCCGGCACCCAGTGTATTCTGCTCTGCGGTGATGCGCAGGTCGACCGTGACGGCGGATTCGGCCGTCTGATACGATGCGGTGTCGATCCCGCCGTTGCCCTTCAGCAGGTCGTCGCCGGCTTCTCCCTCCATCACGTCATCGTCCGCGCCACCCAACAGCTTGTCGTTGCCGGCCCCGCCGAAGAGATAGTCGGACCCGCCGTAGCCATAGATCACGTCATTGCCACCAAAGCCCGACATGTAGTCGGAGCCTGACGACAGGTACAAGTTGTCCTTGCCGGCAAGAGCGAGGGCGAGCACTTCCGCATCGTCGGTCGCGTCTTGCGTAAGCGCGGCGGCCGAAAGTACCGTTGCACCGACCGAGATGCCCTGGAATAGAAACGACGGGCTCGACAGTTCTCCGATATTCCCAACGTAGCTGGCAATAGCGGTAACGGTGCCGCCGGTGACCGTACCATCGGCGGTGAACGAGAAACCCTTCCCGCCAAAGTAGTACGTGCGCGAAATCCCCAGGCTGAATTCGTAAGCGGCAATATCCTGATAGGTCTTGCCGTTGATCACCCGGTTCACGTTGTTTTCGAACACGAAGTCCGTCTGCAAAAATTCGAGCGGTGCGAGATTGAAATCAAGGATGAAAATCGGCTGGTACGCATAGAATAATGCCATGACTCAGTATCCCCCGGATGCAAATCGACTGCGATTCAATCGGGATATCTAGAATGACGCATTGCGTTTTGTCAAAATGAAGCAGCGCGCCGTAATGCGACGCGCTGCTGAAATCAGGCGACGATCAACACATCGCTATAGACCAGTGCGGGATGAGTGGTCGTGCCCAACGTGGCGATCTGTACTGCTGCATCGCCGCCAAGACCGTCTGCATCGTAATACAGCGCACCGGTGGAGGTGTTGTAGATCACACGATCGCTGACATCGTGTGCCGATGTGGCCCCGGCGGCGGAATGGAATTCGGCGAAATCCAGTCGCGACCCATCCGTTCCGGAAAGCTCGGTGTAGATCGATTTGCTCAATTCGATGCGATCCCGGTCGGTGCGGCTGAAGTCGGTGATCAAATCGATCCTGGACGATGCGAGCGGGCCGTCGAATACGAAGAAATCGCGGCCGGCCCCGCCGGTCAGGGTATCCTTGCCGCTGCCGCCGAACAGCACGTCGTTGCCATCGTTGCCGGCGAGCACGTCGGCACCCTCGTTCCCAATCAGGTAATTGCCCGCGCTGTTGCCGATGAGCGTGTCGGCGTAGCGACCACCCGCCAGATCCTCGACGCCGGTCAGCGTATCGCGGCCCGCGCCCAAAGTGTCTTGCTGGGCCGTGATGCGCAGGTCGACCGAGACGGCAGCGGTGCTTTGCAGATAGCTGGCGATATCATAGCCGCCACCGCCATTGAGCACATCGTCGCCTTCATCCCCGATCAGAAAATCGTCACCGGCGCCGCCATAGATCAGATCGTTGCCCGCGCCGCCGACCAGCAGGTCTGACCCGCCATAGCCTTTGATCGTATCGTTGCCGGCGAAGCCCTTGACGTAGTCGTTGCCGCCAGAAAGCAGGAACTTGTCGTTGCCTGCCAGCGCGGTGATAAGCAATTCGGTGTCGTCGGCGGTGGATCTTGTCTCGGCCGCTGCGGCGAGGGCCTGTGCGCTGAGCGATATGCCTTGCAGAACATAATCCGGCGAGGAAAAGTCGCCCAGGAAGCCATCGAATTGCGCAATGCCGGTGACCGTGCCTGCGGTGACTTCGGTTTGCGCAGCATTGAAGGCAAAGCCCGTGCCGCCGAAGTAAACGGTGGAGGTGCTGCCGGCGTGATATTCGAAGCCGACCGCATCCTGATAGATCCTGCCGTTGATCTCCTGGTTGATGTTGTCTTCAAAGGCAAAGTCGGTCTG
>DAICYJ010000052.1 GCA_027311705.1 Novosphingobium sp.
CGGCCTCTACCTCAAGATCGGACAGCCCACGCCCCGAAGCGCTGTAGCTGGTCGGCAGCAGCCCCACCGGCGAAAGTGCGCCGAACAGGCCGCCCAGCAGGAAGTTCGGGCTGAGATAGTCGATGGTGTCGTTGGTCTTCGACTGGCCGGTGGCGATTGGCGTTTCAGTGTTGCCGGTGGCCTTGGCGGCATAACCCTTGATCGTCAGCGTCACGTCGTCGACCGGCTTGATCACCAGCGTGCCGCGGATGCCGTAGCTTTCGGTGATGCCGGGATCGCGGCCCGTCGACCGGTTGCCGTAGGCCGCGGCATCGGGCAGGCCGGGCGTGGACTTGTTGAGGCCTGCCTTGAGCAGGTTGCGCACATAGGGTTCGGAATGGACGTAGGTGCCGGCGATGCGCACGCCGACGCGGTCTTCCACGGGAGTGAATTCGAGCGCCGCTTCCATGTTCATGCGGTTGTAGCTGCCATAGCCCAGCGTCAGGTAGCCGTTGGCGCCATGCAGATCAGGCTTGTGGGTGATGAAGTTGATCGCGCCGCCGGTGGTATTGCGGCCATAAAGCGTGCCCTGCGGGCCGCGCACGACTTCGATCTGTTCGAGATCATAGAGCTGCTGGCCATGGCTGGCGCGAAACGCCTGATAAACCTCATCGACATAGACGCCGACGGGCGAGGCAGCATTGGCGTTGAATTCTGTACCGACGCCGACGCCGCGCAGCGAGAAGTTCGGCTGCTGCTGGCCATAGGGCGATGAAACCTGCAGGTTGGGCATCGAGTGGTTGAGGTCGGTCGTTTCGAAAACGCCCTGCGCCTTCAGCGCGGTCTGCGAGATGGCCGACACGGCGACCGGCACGTCCTGGAGATTTTCCGAACGCTTGCGCGCGGTGACGACGATTTCTTCAAGTCCGCCGCTGCTGGTGGCGCCTTCGGCGGCCTGGTCCGGCGCAGCGGTTTCGGCAGCATAAGCCGGCGCGGAAAACGCGACGGCGATGGCGCACAGGCTCACTTGCCCAAAAGCTTTCATAAAATCCTCCCTAACTTCCCATCACCAAGGTCGCGTCTCATTCGACATATTTTGCGTGACCTTGGTACGTAATTTAAGATAGAGGGAGATAATGTCAACTGATTTACAACATTTGCATCCATAGTATCGAATGCTGCGGTGCAAAACTGAAAAATCGGCGGTTTTGAGCTAAAAAATCGGGGAGCGGGATGTTTAGAAAGCTGTTTGCGAAGAAGGCGGCGCGGAAGGTCGAACTCGTCGATGGACCGTCGTTCGAGGTGGGACGGAACGAGACCGTGCTGGAAGCCGCGCTGAAGGCCGGAATCGCCTATCCCCACGATTGCACGGTGGGCACCTGCGGGTCGTGCCGCTCGCGCCTGTTGCAGGGCAAGGTCGATGCCATCACGCCGTTCGGCTACACGCTGAGCCGCGAGGAATTGCTGGCAGGCTATATCCTTGCGTGCCAGGCGGTGCCCGAATCGGATCTTGTCATCGAGGTGCCGCTGGAATCGGGCGTGGTGCGCGCCGTGCCTGCCCGCATTGTGGAGCAGCGCCAGTTGACGCACGATATCCGCTGCGTGACGTGGGAAGCCGATGGCGCGATCGATTATCGCGCGGGCCAGTACATGAACGTCACTTGGCCCGGCGCGCCCGGGCCGCGGTCGTATTCGTTCAGCACCGCCCCTGCCGAGGGCGGGCGCACCCGCCTGTCCGCGTTTATCCGCCGCGTGCCGGGCGGCGCTTTCACCGATGCCCTGTTTGCGGGGGCGATGGACGAGCAGTCCTTTACCATCGAGGCTCCGCACGGCACATTCTGGCTGCGCGAGGGCACCGGGCCGATCGTGCTGATCGGCGGCGGCAGCGGCTTGTCGCCGTTGATGAGCGTGCTGGAACACGCGGTCGATAAGGGGGTGCAGCGCGATGCCATCCTGCTGTTCGGCGGCCGGACCGAGCGGGACCTGTATTGCCAGGCCGAGATCGCCGAAATCGGTGCAAACTGGAAAGGGCGCTTCGATTTCCGTCCGGTCCTTTCGGAGGAGCAGGCGCCGCAGCATCGGTTCGGCATGGTCACGGGCGAGATCCCGGTGGCCCTCTCCGAACTCGGCGATCCCGCAGCCACGCAGGCCTACTTGTGCGGACCTCCCGGCATGATCGACGCCGGCATTGCCGCGCTGACTGCGGCCGGCGTGCCGCTCACCAGCATTTTCTATGACAAGTTCACCGATGCCAGCACTGCAGCAAGATAATAAACGAGAGAGGAACGAAATGACCCAATCGCGAGACAGTTTCTTCATCGGCAACGCGTGGGTAAAGCCCGCCAGCGACCGCACGTTCACGCTGATCAACGCATCGACTGAGGAGGTGCTGGGCACCGTGCCCGAAGCGTGCGAGGCCGACGTCGATGCTGCCGTCGCCGCAGCACGGCTGGCGCTGGTCGAAGGACCGTGGGCCAAGGCCAGCCCGGCAGAACGCGCCGACGTGATGGAGCGGTTCATGGGGGCGCTCGCTTCGCGCGGAGAGGCGATTGCCCGCGCCGTCAGTGCGCAAAACGGCATGCCGCTGATGGTCAGCAGCCAGCTTGAGGGTCAGTTCTCGGTCGGCGTGGTGCAGTATTACGCCGCGCTCGCGCGTTCGCTGGGTGAGCCCGATGTGCGGCCTTCGCAGATGGGCAAGGAAACGCTGGTCGAACGCTCTCCGGTGGGCGTTGTCGCGGCGATCGTGCCGTGGAATTTCCCGGTCACGCTGGCGCTGAACAAGGTCGCCCCGGCGATGGCCGCGGGTTGCACGGTGGTGATCAAGCCATCGCCCGGCACGGTGCTCGATAGCTATCTGGTGGCCGAGGCCGCACTCGAAGCCGGGGTTCCGGCGGGTGTACTCAACTGGGTGGCGGCGGACCGCGACGTGGGCGCGTACCTTGTGGCGCATCCCGGCGTCGACAAGGTTGCCTTCACCGGATCGACCGGCGCGGGCCGTGCCATCGGGCGCACCTGCGGTGAACTGCTGCGGCCGGTGTCGCTGGAACTGGGCGGAAAATCGGCGGCAATCCTGCTCGAAGATGCCGATATCGGTGCCTTCCTGCAAGGCGTGCCATTCGCCGCGATGCTTAACAACGGCCAAGCCTGTTATAACGCCACGCGCATTCTTGCGCCGCGCAGCCGCTATGCCGACGTGGTCGATGGGCTGGCAGCTTTCGCCGGGGCATTGAAGGTGGGTGAGGCGCTTGATCCCGAAACGCATGTCGGCCCGATGGCATCGTCCGCGCATCGCGACAAAGTGGAAAGCTACATCGCCATCGGCAAGGGCGAAGCGCGGCTGGTTGCAGGCGGCGGGCGGCCCAAGGGCACCAATCGCGGCTGGTTCGTGGAACCGACAATCTTTGCCGACGTGGCCAACACCGACCGCATCGCGCGCGAGGAAATCTTCGGCCCGGTGCTGGCCGTGATCCCCTATGATGGCGAGGACGAGGCCCTGCGCATCGCCAACGACAGCGATTACGGCCTTGGCGGATCGGTGTGGTCGGCCGACGGCGCACATGCGCTGGACGTGGCGCGCCGGGTGGAAAGCGGCACCGTGGGCGTCAACGGCTACATGCCGTCGCTGGGCGCGCCGTTCGGCGGCATCAAGGCCAGCGGGCTGGGACGCGAGTTCGGGCCTGAGGCGATTGACGCGTACCAGAACACGAAGTCGATTTATGTGATGGGGTGAGGTTGGGGCGGCATATGAAAGTGGGCGTTCCGGTTGCGGCGCGCCCACTTTGGCGGTTGAAGCGGTTTAGACAGGCAAGACCATTTGATTGATCCCGCTAGTTATTGAAACCAGATAAACTTCTGCACTTCCCTTCAGGGGAGGGGCTCCTCATGCGTCAACTTTAAACGCAAAAACTGTAAGTTCGGCACTCGACCCGCTAGCGGGCATACCGTTCCTGTGACAGGGTCGAACCATGCTGTTGCGCCGGATTGCGCCGACAAAGAGCATGAGCACCGTGATTGTCGAACCGGACAAATATACAATACTGGGACGTGCCTGGCTCGATATCCTCTTTTTTGTCGGTATTGCGGTCGCCTGCTTTGTTGCAGCGGTGATACTTTTTGTAATCAAATCTCATAAGTTAGTCACGCTACCCTAAGGGTGCGTCCCACCCGTTCCCGACATCCTGCCCGTTTAGCAAGCGACACCACGGCCAAAAAAAGGGCGCACCGGCATCCCGGCGCACCCCTTCCCTAAAACGATCCTAGCCGTCAGGCCGCAGCGGCAGCACCCTGACCAGCCTGCTCCTCAAACCAGTCAGGCCAGCCGGCGCGGCGGTTTTGTTCGCGCGCGAGGGCGCGTTCCTCGGGACTGGCGAGCTCGTTGTCCCAGCGCTTGAGCGCGGGCTTGATCACCATGTTGTGCCACACCGGCGGGATCAGTGCGGAGAAGAAGCATACGAACACCGATGGCATCGGAATCCACTTCGTATCGGGCTTCAGTTCGTGGAACGCGGCATAGCTGTTGGTGTGGTGATCGGCGTGATTGGTGATCTCGAAACCCAATGTGCGCGACAGCGGCTTCAGGTGGTTCCACACGTGGCGGCGGTCTATCTGGCCGCCGGGCAGGCGGATCAACCCGTAGTGCTGGAAGTAGTTGAAGCTTTCGACCCAGAAGCGCGCGCCGACCATGCCGCCGAGGACTACCGCGTTGGCCGTCCACCCGCCGATCAGGTGGATGCCGGTCTGGAACACGATCTGGATCAGGATGGCCTTGTACAGGCGGTGGCCGATCGACCATCGGCCCTTGCCCATTGCCTGCAGGTTGTCGCTTTCCGAACTCCATGCCTCAAGCGTGGAGTGGACCACGGCTTTGGGGGTGAAGGCATAGAGGCTGGTGCCGCGCGGGGCGGTGTCGCCATCCTGGGTGGTGGCGACGTGTATGTGGTGGCCTACCACATGCGCGATTTCACGCGTGCAATCGAGGTAGCAGATCTGCGCATAGCGGCCGACGAAGCGGCGCAGCTTGCCGCGCTGGTGGTAAAGCTCGTGCGTGGCGGGGACCAGCGGGATGACGCTGAGCCAGGCGCATGATGCTATCACGGCGGCATATTCCCAGCCCGTGGCCGCCGGGTTGCGCGCCACCCACACGGCGGCGGCGACGTAGACCACCGGACCGAGCAGCGAGCAGAGCCATGCCGGGATATCGGCCAGCGCCTTGTTCGCCATGCGGCGGATCGCGAAATCGTTGGGCAGCAGCGAATCGATGATACCGAACACCGGCAGCGAGGCGATGCCGACCCAAACCCAAGGCCCACCGATCAGGAAACTGGCGATAACCGCCAGCTGGAGCAGCACGCCGAGATAATAACGACTGTAGTCCATTGTTCTCTCCCCACCGCTCGAAACGGCTGATTTTCACGTACTTGATATACGCAAAATGGAAAGTCGTAAACAGGCAAATCAGTCTTGGACCGGAGATCGGCGGCGAGGGGAAGACAGGCAGGGGGCCAGCCGCTAAGGAGGGCGCATGAAAATGCGTGAGTTGGAAGTGCGCACGGGGGTCAATCGCGAGACGATCCGCGTTTACCTGCGCGAAGGACTGGTTCCCCAGCCAAGCCGTCCGGCCCGGAACGTGGCCGATTATGGCGACGAACATGTGCGGGCGGTGCTGGCGGTGCGCAAGTTGCAGCGGGATTCGGCGATGACGCTGCCGCAGATCAAGCATGTGCTGCGCGGCGGCGCGGCGACGCGGCCAGTGGGGGCCGCAGCGTTCGCGCATCTGGAGGAACTGCTTTCGGCCCGGGTGGGCGTGCGGCACAGCCTGGTGCAGCTCGACGTGCTGATCCGCCAGATTCCCCATGCCGCCGACGACGCCAAGGCGCTCGATTCCATCGGCGCGATCCAGCTTGTCGATACACCCGAAGGCCCGGCATTGAGCATGACCGACGCCGGCCTCGTCAATATCTGGGGCCGGATGCGCGAGGCGGGATTCGACGAGGAACGCGGGTTTCCGCCTGAAATCCTGGGCTATTACATAGAGGCGGCGCAATATGTGGCCGGCAAGGAAGCGCAGCTGTTCCTCGAACGGGTGGAGGGCCGCATCGATGAGGACGAAGCCGCGAGCATGCTGGAATTCGCGCTGCCGACGATGCTGGAGTTCTTCGGCCTGATCCGGCTCAAGGCGTTTCTGCGCAACATCGGGCGGGCCACGCGCGGGGATGCGATCGACGTTGTCGCCCCGGTGGACAAGGCGGGCACCTAGCGCCGGCTTCAGCGTTTGCGCGCCTGCACCAGCCGGGCCTCCAGCCAATCGAGTTCGACAGCCTGCGAAACATCGTCCTCGTCGGCCCAGAACCGGCGGATCGCGGCGCCCGAAACCAGTGCTGCCGCCGATCGGACATCTTGCCGGGCGAGGTCGGCGCTCCAGCCCTGCGCGATCAGGCGATCTTCCCACGCCTGATAGATCGGCGTGCGCAATTCGGCGACTTTGGCGCGGACCAGCGGAAACAGGTCGCCGTCCTTGGATACTTCGATGGTGATGCCCATCGCCACCCAGAACCGATCGCTGAAGAAGAACGCGTGGAATTCCGCGAGCATGGCGCGCAGCAGGGCTTCGGCATCGTCACCCGGCCGGGCGAGCCAAGCCATGCTGTCGTCGCGCGCCAGCGTGAGCGTCTGTTCGATGGCGAGCAGGACGATGGCGTTCTTATCGGGGAAATGGTGGAGCACTGCGCCTTGTGACACGCCTGCCGCCTTGGCCAGCGAGCGGATCGTCAGCGCCCGCACCCCGCCTTCGGCAACGATGCGATAGGCTTCGAGCGCAAGCCGGGCGCGCATCGTTTCTGTTCGCTCTACTTGCGTTCGGCGGGCGGGAGGCGGGGGCGACGACACGGGCACTGTCGAACGCGATCCCGGTGGCCAAGTCAAGCCGACGGCCCTGCAGCGTCAGCCGCCAAGCAGGAATGGAACCACCAGCGCGACGAAGCGGTCGCGCTTTTCGATCTGCGTCCAGTGGCCGCAATTGCCGAACACGTGAAGTTCGGCGTTGGGGATGAGCTGGTTGAACCGGATCGATTGCGCCAGCGGCACGATCACGTCTTCGCGGCCATGAATGGCCAGCGTGGGATGGGGCATGGCCTGGAGATCTGCCTCGGCGGTGGCGAGCGCATCCAGCCAGCGCTGTCGCGGTTCGGGGAACAGGCTGGAATAGGCCTCCTGCGCACCGGGGCGGATGCTGGCTTCGAAACGGGAGCGGACAATCTCGTCCTTCACCAGCGCGGGATCGTGGGCAAAGATGGTCATCAGTTCGCGCATGGCTTCGAGTGAGGGCTGGTAGCCCCAGACCTTTTCGAGGCCCTCGCTGATCGGGAAAGGCAGGCCTGCCGCGCCCATCAGGACGATCTTTTCCACCCGTTCGGGATGCCGCGTAGCGAGCGCGAGCGTGAGCGCGCCGCCATAGGAATTGCCGATGAAGTGGGCCTTTGCGAGACCAAGGGCGTCCATGAAACCGACGAGATGCGCAACCCAGCGATCCATCGAGAACCCGGCGATGTCGGCAGGGAAATCGGTGTAGCCGAAGCCCAGCGTATCGGGCGCGAAGCAGGTGAAATGTTCGGCGAAATCGGGAATGACGCCGCGCCAGTTGGCATAGGCGGTGACGCCGGGGCCGGAGCCGTGGATCAGGATCAGTGGCGGGCCTTCGCCTGCGCGGATGTAGTTCGTGCCGATGCCGTCGACATCGATGCGCAGCCCGATTTCGGGATTATCGGTCATCGTCGCGTACTCCCGGTTTGATTTTCATAGCATCGTGGTGCCGCCGTTGACGCTGATCACCTGGCCGGTGACGAAGCTCGCTTGCGGCGAGGCGAGGTAGGCGACCATCGAGGCGACTTCCGCTTCCTCGGCCGGGCGGCCCATCGGGATGATCGCGCAGACTTTTTCGATCAGGCCGGGGTTCACGGCGCGCACGTCTTCGAGTTGCTGCGTCTGCACCGCGCACGGGGCGACGGTGTTGACGGTGATGCCGTCCAGCGCAAATTCGCGGGCGAGGCCGGTGGTCATGCCGTGCATTCCGCCCTTTCCGGCGTTGTAGGCGGCGTGATCGAACAGGCCGTTGCGCACCGAATCGGCGCCGATCATTACGACGCGGCCATAGCCTGCTGCTTTCATGTGCGGCAGCACCAGCCACGAGCACCAGATCGCGGTCCATAGATTGCGGTCGATGGTGGCGCGCAGCGTTTCGGGTGTGTGATCGAGGAACGGGCGGAGGATGCCGCCGCCCGCATTGTTGATCAGGATGTCGATCCGGCCGAACCGGGCCAGCGTTGCATCGACCAGCGCGCGTGCGGCGATTTCAAGCGAGAGGTCGCCGGCAAAAGGCATGGTGCGGTCTGCGCCGAGCGCATCGCAGGCGGCCTGCGCCTGTTCGCCAGCAAGATCGGCAACGACGACGCTGGCGCCATCATCGAGCAGCTGCCGCGCGATGGCGAGGCCGATGCCGCGCCCGGCGCCGGTGACGATGGCGACCTGCCCACCGAGCGGGGCGGGATCAGCCATGGACCGGCTCGGTTCGCGAAAGGATCGGGCTGCCTTTTCCGAAGCGCGGATCGGGGCGGCTGCCCCAAGTGTCCATCACTTCGGCCTTGTGTTCCAGTTCGCGCGGGGGGCGGGCATCGTGTTCGCCGAACAGTTCCATGCCAAAGCTGAATTCGTTGGTGTTGCCGTCAGGATCGAGGAAATAGAGGAACACGCTGGTCGAGGGCAGGTGGCGACCGGGGCCGAACACGATCGGCACGTCGGCCTGTTTCATCCGGTTCATGGCTTGGCCGATGTCGTCGATATCGGTGACCATGAAGTTGATGTGGTGCAGCGTGTTGGCCGAATGCTGCAGCAGCGCGAGGCTGTGGTGCAGCGGATTGGGCCAGCAGCGCAGCCATTCGGCGGTGCCTTCCACCCGGTCCGACACGGCGAAGCCGAGCGCATCGGCCCAGAAGCGGTGCGCTGCTTCAAGGTCGTGGACGTTGAGGACGAGGTGCCCCATCTGCGCGATCCTGGCTTTTTGGGCCACGTAAGGCGTGGGGGCGTTATGCTGCCCAGCGTAGAACGTGCAGTTCAACGCTGACACGGGGTCAGTAAACGTCAGCGCGCGTCCAAGTTGCTGTCGCTCGCAGTCCGCCGGTGAAAGCCAGCGCACATCGGTGCCAAGCGTTTCGAGCCGGGCAAAGGCGCGGTCGAGATCGGCGTCCGTTTCCAGTTCGAAGCCGGCGCCGACCAGCCCTGCCGGGCCGGAGGTGAGCACGATGTCATAGGGTTTGTCGCTGCATCGCAGCCACACTGTGCCGTCCGCGCGGCCTTCGCCATCAAGGCCGACAAGATCGCGGTAGAACGCCGTGGTTGCGGCGATATCGGGGCATTGCAGGCGGCAGAACCCGAGGCGTGCGAAGCGGATGGCCGGGGCCGTCGACGGCGTCATGGTGGCGTTCTCCGTCACAGGATGATGCTGATGCGGGCGTGCGGACGCAGCGCTTCCATATCGAGCACGCAGGTTTTGCGGGCGATCTTCAGCGCGCCCTCGGCTTCCACGATTTCGTGGAGGTAGTGGCCGACGAAGGCATCGCTGGTGATGTCCTTGCTGCGATAAACGATGAACGAGGAGCGCGCGTGGATGACATCGCCTTCGCGGTGCGCGCGCACGTTCGAAACGATGTGCCGCACTTTGGAACGCGGGTGTTCGCTGTGCGCGCCCACCTTTTTCAGCCGGATCACGCGTTCGCGCATCCGTACGTGGTCGTCTGCGATGTAGAACAATGCGGTATCGGGATCGGCGGTATCGCCATCCACGTCGCTGGGAGGCACATAATAGTGCGCATCTTCGGTGTAGAGCGCCAGCCATTCATCGAGCCGCCACTGATCGAGCAGGTCGGCTTCCTGAAACAGCAGGTCTTCCACCTGCAAGCGCAGCAGCGTGGTTTCGGAGATGGCTGCGGTCTGCATATCAGGCCTCCACGCTGGCGAGGCGCTTGTCCCATTCGCGCCAGAAGCAGCGCATCTGCTCCTCATCGTCGAACAGGGGACCGCCTTCGCGGTTCATGCCCTTGGAAATGTCGTTGACCAGCGCATCGCCGCCGGTGGCATAGCCTTGCTGGCATTTTTCGATGGCCTCGACGTCGTCGGGCGTGGCGAAGCCGCCGGGGCCGAGGAATTCGGTGAAGTTATAAAGCCGGTACTTGCGCAGCCACTCGCTTTCCTCACGCGGGGCGAGCGCCCAGGCGTTGATCTCCATATAATCGGGCGCGGTGGGGTAAAACGTGCGCACGGTGACGGCCATGATGTCGTTCACCACCAGGTTGGGGAAAATCACCATGTTGCGGTTCTTGTGTGCAATGCGGTCTGCGCGCTGCGGGCCGACGCGCTGTTCGAGCGAGGCGTGAATGGCGGCGATTTCCGCCTTGCCCTGATCGCCCCACAACGGAACCCAGTGCGCGATGGGGCGGCCCCATGGTGCGGTATACTCGACCATCGCGTGGCCGTTGCGCAGATTGTGCGCGACGCCGACCAGCGGGGTCGCGCCCAGCGCGCCATTGGCGTTCTTGAGATATTCGAGATAGGTCGAGTGGTTGCAGGCGGCGTGATAGCCATCGAAGCTGTTTTCGGCGAGCAGCTTCCAGTTGCCCCGGATCGCATATTCCTGCGTGCCGCCGACGATCTGCATGCCGCTGGCCGAATGTTCGGAAACAAGGGTGAGATAATCGCCCGCTTCGGCCAGATAAGTGGCCAGATCCTCGCCATCGCGGGCAAAGCTGATGAAGAAGAAATCGCCGAATCGTTCCATCCGGGGCACGTGGACCATCTGCTTTTGCGGATCGGTCTTGAACCCTTCAGGATAGCCGGAACTGCCGGGCAGGGTCATCAGGTGGCCGTCCGAACCAAACGTCCAGCCGTGGTACATGCACATGAAGGCGCGCGCGGCGCCCTTGCGTTCGCGGCACACCAGCGCGCCGCGATGCGGGCAGGCGTTGAACAGAGCGTGGAAGGTGCCGTCCTTGTCGCGCGTGAACAGGATCGGGCGGCGAGCGACCTTTCGCGTCAGGAACGCGCCGGGTTCAAGTTCCGACGCATGGCCGAGATAGAGCCAGCAGCGGTCGAAGATGGCGGCGCATTCGCGCTGAAACGTGGCGTTGCTGGTGAACGCCTGACGCGGGACGAGGAAGCGACTCGTCGCGGTGTCGTCGATGATCCGGGGAAAATCCGCCATGCTTGCATCCTCTTGCCGGTGCTTTACAACAAACCGTGCGCCTGTTATGTAAAGTTCCAGAAGACGGAAGTCAACCGGGCAGGGGAGATTGAAATGGAAGCGGTGAACCACGAAGCGCTCGCCCTGCGGCTGCGCGATGCCTATGCCAAAGGCGCGGTGCCGCCCTTGCGCGATGGGCTGGAACCGCAGGACGCGGCCGGCGCCTATGCGGTGCAGACGATCAACACGCGGTTTTGGGAAGCGCAGGGTCGCCGCATCGTGGGGCGCAAGGCCGGGCTGACGGCAAAGGCGGTTCAGGTGCAGTTAGGTGTCGATCAGCCCGACTTCGGCGTGCTGTTCGACGACATGCGCGTGGATGATGGTGGCAGGCTCGACCCCGCCAAGTGCCTGCAGCCCAAGGCGGAGGCGGAGATCGCGTTCGTGCTGGGGGCGGACTTGCCGGGCGCGGATACCACGCCCGAACAGGTCGCGGCGGCAGTTGCCACGGTGCATGCGGCGATCGAAATCGTCGATAGCCGGATCGCCGATTGGAAGATCACCTTTGCCGATACGGTGGCGGACAATGGTTCATCGGCCTTCTTCGTGCTCGCGCAGGATGGCAAGCCACTGGAAGGGCTCGATATCTGGACAGCGGGCATGGTCATGCAGATCAATGGCGCGACGGCTTCGCTGGGCGTTGGCGCGGCAGCGCTGGGCCATCCGCTGAACGCTGCCGCTTGGCTGGCGCGCACGTTGGCCGCGCGGGGCGAACCGCTGAAGGCGGGCGACATCTTGCTCGCTGGCGCGCTGGGGCCGATGGTGGCGCTGAACGTGGACGACAGGGTGGAAGCCTTTGTCGGCGGCCTTGGCTCGTGCTCGTTTACCTATGCAAAGGCCTGAACGGATGGCGAAAACCAAAGTGGCCATCATCGGATCGGGCAATATCGGCACCGACCTGATGATCAAGATCATGCGCCTGTCGAGCGTGCTCGAAATGGGCGTCCTCGTCGGCATCGATCCGGAGAGCGACGGGCTGAAACGCGCGGCGCGGATGGGCGTGGCGGTGACGGCCGATGGCATCGAGGGACTGGTGGCGATGCCGGACTTCGCGCGGATCGCCATCGTTTTCGACGCAACCAGCGCAGGCGCGCATGCCCGCAATAACACGGTATTGCAGGCGCATGGCAAGCGGGTGATCGACCTGACCCCTGCCGCCATTGGGCCCTATACGATCCCGCCGGTCAACGGCGATGCCAACCTCGATGCGGTGAACGTCAACATGGTGACCTGCGGCGGGCAGGCGACGATCCCGATTGTCGCCGCCGTCAACCGCGTGGCCAAAGTACATTATGGCGAGATCGTCGCCTCGATCGCGTCGAAAAGCGCGGGGCCGGGCACCCGCGCCAATATCGACGAGTTTACCGAGACCACCAGCCAGGCCATCGTCGACGTGGGCGGGGCGACGCGCGGAAAGGCGATCATCGTGCTCAATCCGGCAGAACCGCCGCTGATGATGCGCGATACCGTCTATTGCCTGTGCGAGGATGGCGATCGCGATGCGATCCGCGCGAGTATCGAGGCGATGGTGGCGCAAGTGCAAGCCTATGTGCCCGGCTATCGGCTGAAGCAGGCGGTGCAGTTCGAGAGCATTGGCGACAACCAGCCGTTGCGTATTCCTGAAATGGATGGATCGTTCACCGGGCTCAAAGTGACGGTGTTCCTCGAAGTCGAAGGGGCCGCGCATTACCTGCCTGCTTACGCCGGCAATCTCGACATCATGACCTCGGCCGCGCTTCGGACGGCGGAAAAGATCGCCGAAAGGATGGCGGCATGACTCTCAACGGCTCCTTTGGCGACCCCACCCAGACCAAGCTCTACATCCAGGACGTGACCCTGCGCGACGGGATGCACGCGATCCGCCATCAGTATGGGCTGGACCATGTGCAAGCGATTGCACGTGCGCTGGATGCGGCCAAGGTCGATGCCATCGAAGTGGCGCATGGCGATGGGTTGCAGGGTTCGTCATTCAACTATGGTTTTGGCGCGCATACCGACTGGGACTGGATCGGGGCGGTGGCCGAAGTGCTGGAGCATAGCGTGCTGACCACGCTGCTGCTGCCCGGCATCGGAACGGTGCACGATCTGAAGCACGCCAGCGAAATGGGCGTGAAATCGGTCCGCATCGCCACGCATTGCACTGAGGCGGACGTTTCGAAGCAGCACATCGAGGCCGCGCGCAATCTGGGCATGGATGTGTCGGGCTTTTTGATGATGAGCCATATGACCAGCCCCGAAGCGTTGGCGCAGCAGGCGCTGCTGATGGAGAAGTATGGCGCGCATTGCGTCTACGTAACCGACAGCGGCGGCGCGATGAACATGGACGAATATGCCGCGCGCTTTCAGGCTTATGACCGGGTGCTGAAGCCGGAGACGCAGCGCGGCGTGCATGCGCACCACAACCTTTCGCTGGGCGTCGCCAATTCGATCATCGCGGTGCAGAACGGCGCAGTGCGGGTGGACGCCAGCCTTGCCGGGATGGGCGCAGGCGCGGGCAACGCGCCGCTGGAAGTGTTCATCGCCGCCGCCGACCGCATGGGCTGGAACCACGGCTGCGATCTGTTTGCGCTGATGGACGCCGCCGAAGATCTGGTGCGGCCGTTGCAGGACCGCCCGGTGCGGGTGGACCGCGAAACGCTGACGCTGGGGTATGCCGGGGTCTATTCGAGCTTCCTGCGGCATGCGGAAAAGGCGGCAGTCGATCATGGCTTGGACACCCGCGCGATCCTTGCCGAAGTGGGCCGGCGCAAGATGGTGGGCGGGCAGGAGGACATGATCGTCGACGTCGCGCTCGATCTGTTGAAGGCGCGGGACGACACATGAGTGGTGCTACGCCGGAGCAGGAGCGCCGGCTGCAACTGGCCGCGCGGGCGCTGGGCCGGGCGGGGCTGGTCCATGCTTATGGCCATTGCAGTGTGCGGCTGGATGAAGCGCGCTTCCTTGTTTGCGCACCGCGTCCACTGGAACTGGTGGGCGATGCGCCGGGAACGGTCTGCCGGATCGACGGGGCGCTGCCCGATGTCGTGCTGGGCGAAGTACGCGTGCACCAGCAGATTTATGCCCAGAGGCCAGACGTGGGGGCGGTGTGTCGGTTCATGCCGCCCGCGTTGATGGCGCTTTCCACGCATGGGATCGTACCGCGCCCGCGCCACGGCATCGGTGCCTATTTCGCCCAACTGCCATTGTGGGACGATCCGCGCCTGCTGCGCGACGATGCTTTGGCGGGCGCGCTGGCGCTGGCTATGGGCTCGGCGCCTGCCATCGTCATGCGCGGCAACGGCGCTATCGTGGCGGAACAGACGCTGGAGCGCGCGGTTACGCTGGCGTGGTTCCTGGAAGATGCGGCGCGGGTGGAACGCGATGTGCGGGCGATGGGGCTTGATCCGGCGTGCGGATTGCTGTCCGAAGCCGAGATCGCCGCACGGCAGGTCTGGGCCGGCGGCGTGGCCGAACGCATGTGGGAGTATCTGACGCGTGACTGAATTTTCCGCATTGCTGGCATGCGCACCCAATTTTCGCGAGGTTTCGGGGCTGCGCGCCCGCGATGGACGCGTGGTCGCCAGCGGGCGATTGTTTCGGTCGGACGCCGTGCTGGCACCTGAAGCGACCGATCGCGACGTTCTGGCGGGCATTGGCATCGACCTCGTGTTCGACTTGCGCAGTGCGACCGAGCGGGCAGTGGCCACCAATGCGTTTCTCGCATCGACGGGTGCCGATTTGCGCCCTGTCGATCTGCTGGCTCGGATCGAGAACGGCCACGATTATTGGCACGTCATCAAGGCGCAACCCGATGCCCAAGGCGGCGAAGCGGCCATGCACGCGGTCTATGGTGCGTTTCCGGCCGCGTTGCATAGCCAATTGCTGTCGATGGTCGAAGCGATCGCGGTGAGCCCTGGCGCGGTGCTGGTCCATTGCACCGCGGGCAAGGACCGCACCGGTTTCGTTATCGCCGTGCTGCTGGGCATGCTGGGTGCAAGCAAGCAGGATATCGCCCAGGATTATCTGCTAAGCGCTGGGCGCGGCAATGCCCAGGTGCGCGAACGCACGCGGCTGCTTGCGGTCAACCGGATCGGGTTCGATCTCCCCGCGGAAGTGATCGACCGGCTGATGAGCGTGCGAGAATCTTATCTGGATGCCGCAATGGCGCGGATCCAGCAGGATTTCGGCGGCCTTGACAGCTACCTTGCCAGCGCCGGGGTGACGGCGCAGCACATCGCCGCGCTCGAAGGCCGGCTGCTCGCCTAAAGCGAGCGGCCGACCAGATCGCGCATGATCTCGCTGGTGCCGCCATAGATGCGGCGGACGCGGGCATCGCGCCAGATGCGGGCGATGGGATATTCGTTCATGTATCCCGCCCCGCCGTGCAGCTGCAGCGCGGCGTCGCAGGCTTCCCACTGCATTTCGGTGTGCCAGTATTTCGACGCGGCGGCTTCGTTGGCGGTCAGTTCGCCGCGAACGTGGCGATCGATGGCCCAATCGAGGTGCGCCCAGCCGACCTGCAACTTGGACTTGATATCGGCCAAGGTGAAGCGGGTGTTCTGGAAATCGATGACCTTTTTGCCGAAGGCGGTGCGATCACGGGTGAAGGCGACAGCCTCGTCGAAAGCGCGTTGTGCGGCGGCTTGCGCGGTGATCGAAATCGACAGCCGTTCCTGCGGCAGATCGCTGACCAGGTATATGAAGCCGCGATTGACCTCGCCGATCACGTTGCCGGCGGGCACGCGCACATCGTTGAAGAACAGTTCGGACGTGTCGGACATCCATTGCCCGATCTTGTCCAGATTGCGGCCGCGTTCGAAGCCGGGGCGGTCCGCTTCGACGAGGATCAGCGAGGTGCCTTTTGCGCCCAGTTCGGGTTCGGTCTTGCAAACGGTGAGGATGATGTCGGCATTCTGGCCGTTGGTGATGTAGGTCTTGGAGCCGTTGATGATGAACTCGTCACCATCGCGCCGCGCGCTGGTGCGCACCGCCTGCAGGTCCGATCCAGCGCCCGGTTCGGTCATGGCGATGGCGCCGATGGCCTCGCCGCTGAGCATCCGGGGCAGCCAGCGCTGCTTCAGTTCGTCGCTGGCATAGCGCATTACATAGGGCATGGTGATGTCGCTTTGCAGCGTCACGCTGTCGGACATCATGGCATAGGTGAATTCCTCATTGAGGATCGCGTTGAAGGTGAAGTCCAGCCCCATGCCGCCGAATTCCTCGGGCATGGTGGGGCATAGCAGGCCAGCCTCGCCAGCCTTGAGCCAGAAGTCGCGCTTGACGACTCCCGCCTCGTCGAACTCGGTCATGCGGGGGGAAAATTCGCGGGCGACGAATTTGCGCACCATGTCGCGAAAGGCGCGGTGTTCTTCGCCGAACAGGCGGCTGCCGTCACGATCCAGCATGATTTTGCAATCCTCTCACATCCAATCGATTTTCGCGTATAGACATAACGCAAAATCGTGTTACCTTGACTCGCGCTTACAAAGCACACTGCCAAAAATGTAAAGTACTAAACTGTTTTGGCGGATGGAAAGGAGAGAGGTTATGGTGACGGCGGAAACGCTCCCGCGTGAGGGGCTGGATGTGTCCGAAGGCGGGCTGTGGGCGCGCAGCGCGTGGCGGCCGATGTTCGCGCAGTTGCGCGCCGAAGACCCGGTGAACTACTGCCAGAACAGCATCTTCGGACCCTACTGGTCGATCACCCGCTATGACGATATCGTCGCCATTGAAGGCGACCCGACCACGTTCTCGTCGTCGTGGGAACATGGCGGCATCGTGATTTTCGACATGGTGGATACCGGCGTGCAACTGCGCATGTTCATCGCGATGGACGATCCCGAGCACGGCGAAAAGCGCAAGGCCATCGCCCCCGCCGTGGCCCCCAGCGAGATCGCAAAGCTGGCCGGACCCTTGCGTGAACGCACCAGCGCCATCCTCGATGCGCTGCCTGTGGGCGCGCCGTTCGACTGGGTACAGTCGGTGTCGATCCCGCTGACCACGGCGATGATCGCCACGCTGTTCGATTTCCCTTGGGAAGAGCGCGACAAGCTGCCCGAATGGTCGGACTGGGCGGCCAAGATCGATATCGGGCCGGACCCTGTGCTCAATGCCGAGCGCGAGCGGCACGTGTTCGAAATGGCGGCGCGTTTCAAGGAATTGTACGAGGAACGCCGCGCTGCTCCGCCCCAGCCCGACCTGCTGTCGATGATGGCCCACTCGGCCTCGTTCGGCGACATGGATGAGCAGCGCTTTATCGGTGCAATCGCGCTGCTGCTGGTCGGAGGTAACGACACCACGCGCAATTCGATGTCGGGCCTGATTGAGCGGATCAACCAGTTTCCTGATGCCTGGGCGGCGGTGAAGGCCGATCCGGCCGGGCTTGCCTCGGGCGCGGCGACCGAAACCATCCGGCTGCAGACGCCCATCGCGCACATGCGCCGCACCGCCACGCGCGATGTCGAATTCGGCGGCAAGACCATCCGCAAGGGCGACAAGGTGGTGATGTGGTACAATTCAGGTAACCGCGACGAAGCCGTGTTTCCCGATGGCGATCGGTGGGATCCGGAGCGTGAGAACTCGCGCCGTCACCTGTCGTTCGGGCACGGCATTCACCGCTGCCTGGGCGCGCGGCTGGCGGAACTGCAGCTCGTCACGCTGATCGAGGAAATGGCGGCGCGCGACATGGAAATCACGCTGACCGGCGAACCCGAGCGCCTGCCGTCGTGCTTCACCAATGGCTTCGAGCACATGATGGTGACGATGAATTGCAAGCTAGATGGGACGCGCAAGTCGGAGGTCGCCCGTGGCTGATGCGTTCCGCCGCTATCGCTGCCTGAACTGCTCGCACATCTATGACGAGGCGGAAGGGGACGCGGAGTCCGGACTTCCGCCCGACACCCGGTGGGAACAGGTTCCGGACGACTGGATCTGCCCCGAATGCGGTTCCGAAAAGCGCGATTACACCCTGATCGACTGGGAGTGACCGGGCTGCCAGTCGAGATCCAAAATCCGTATAATAATAAATAGATGTACTGGTCTGCGGCTTGAGTTTGCAGGTCGTGAGAATTGGGATGGGGAACAAGGGCATGGCGTTCGAGCCCGATTACATCATCGTGGGTGCAGGTTCGGCGGGATGCGTTCTGGCCAACCGGCTGAGCGCGGATCCGAGCATCAAGGTGCTGCTGCTTGAGGCGG
>DAICYJ010000094.1 GCA_027311705.1 Novosphingobium sp.
GATCGAGGAGAACGAGTTCCTGTTCGATGTCGCTGCCGACCCGCTGGAGCGCGCGAACCTGAAGGATCGCGAACCGGCGACGTTCCGGGCGTTGAAGGCCGAATGGGAGGTTTGGAACGCAACCATGCTGCCGCTGGACCCGCAATCCTATACTCACGGTTTCACCGGCAGCGAACTGGCGGACCATTACGGCGTGGACAGTTGATCGGGAGGAACAACGGCGCGCGCGGCATTTTTGCCGCGCCGCAACACTTCGACACATTGGCGCACTGCGTGAGAAACGAATGCCCGCCAGATAGCGATGGTGCTTCTAGATTTCGGAGATCGCCGTGTCGGTTCTGACGATCCTGTTGCTTGGCCTTGCCCAGCCCGCCGCTTCCCAGCCGCTTTCCATGTCCGCGATGTTCGGCAAGGAAGCGCCGACTGCGTGCAACCCCGCTGCGATGAAGAGCATCGGTTGCAATGCGCAGGCGGCGGTGCGGCGGAGTGACGTGGCGGCAAAGGAAGCCGGGCCGCAATCCCGATTCCATTCAGGGGCGCGCCTGCCGGCATCAGCAAGCGGTCGCCATGAACGAATGGGGCCAGTGACGAACTGAATGAAACATCACCGTTTCGATTTCGGAAATTGATCCCGATCTGCTAATCGACCGCCTGGCCGTTGTTGGGCCATGTCAGTCTGTTCAGTGCTTATGGAATCCGATGCGCGCTCCCTCGATTGTCCTCGTTGAAGACGATGCTCCTTTGCGCACGCTGACCGCACGGGCGCTGCGCGAGAACGGCTATACCGTTCGTACCGCGGCGACCGGTGCGGAAATGTGGGTAGCGCTGGAGGCTGAACCTGCCGACCTGGTGGTGCTGGACATCATGTTGCCCGGCACCAACGGGCTGGAACTGTTCCGCAGACTGCGGCGGCAGAACGACATCCCGATCATCTTCGCATCCGCGCGCGGCAGCGAGGAGGACCGGGTGCTCGGACTGGAACTGGGGGCCGACGATTACCTCGCCAAGCCGTTCAGCACGCGCGAACTGGTGGCGCGGATCGGTGCGGTTTTGCGGCGGCATGGGAGCGAGCCGAACGAAGAGGCGGAGCATCGGACGAACGAAGTGCACTTCGACGGGTGGCGCCTGTCGATGAGTCGGCGCGAGCTGCATTCGCCGACCGGGGCGATGGTTGACCTGACCGGGGCCGAATTCGACCTGCTGGCGACATTCGTGGGCCAGCCGCAGCGCGTGCTGGGGCGCGAGCGTCTGATCGAGCTTTCGCGGACCCGGCTCGGCGACAGTTCGGACCGCAGCATCGACGTGCTGGTCAGCCGGTTGCGGCGCAAGCTGGCAGCGATCGGCGGCGAAACACCGTTCGTGACCGTGCGCGGCGTGGGGTATATGTTCAAGGCGGACGTGACCCGCATTTGAAACTGATGCCCCGCTTTGGCTTGCCGGAACGGCTGCTCGCCATCCTGTTGCTGGTGGCGGCGATCGATTTTGCCGCCAATTCGCTGCTTTTCGACCGCGCCAACAATGCGGCACTTCAACGCGATACATCTGCCCGCGTTGCCGAACATTTGATGCTCGCCTCTCGCGCGCTTGAACGCGCGCCGGTGGAGGAACGGCCGGTGCTGGCCCGGTCGCTGGGCAGCCCGCGCTTTGCCCTGGCCTGGTCTCCCGGGAGCGCGGATGCGCAGGTTCCGGTGACCGACCGACAATTACGCACGCGTATGATCGAGGTAAGCCCCCAGCTGGCGGATGCGAACCTGCAGCTGACGCGGGTGAAGGGGTCGGACGGCGAGGTGATCGCGGGCACGCTGGATGTGCGCGGTGGCGGGCGGCTGGCGTTCCGGACTTATGCCAGCAAGGCTCCGCCGCTCGGCGTGGGCTTGGTGGTGACGATGCTGTTGCCCACCGTGCTGCTGGGCGCGCTGGCCTGGGTGCTGTTTCGCGCCACAACCACGCCGCTGCGCATGCTGGTGGAAGCGTCGCGGCATGTCGGGTCCGGCTCGCCGCGCGAAATGCCGGAACGTGGCCCGGCGGAAGTGCGCCAGTTGATCCGAGCGTTCGACCGCATGCAGCGTCGCATCCACCGTTCGCAAAACGAGCGCACGCAAAGCATGCTGGCCATCGGCCATGATTTGCGCACGCCGCTCGCCCGGTTGCAATTGCGGCTGGACAATGCCGGGCTCGACGGCGGCACGCATGGCGAACTGCAGCACGATATCGAGGAAATGAGCAATCTGCTCGGATCGCTGCAGGCCTTCGTCGATACCGGCCGCCCGCCGCTGCGGGCCGAACGGATCGATCTGGCGGTGATGGCCGCGACGCTGGTGGATACGGCGGCCGATCATGGGGGCCGGGCGAGCTATCACGGGCCGGAGCGGCTGGAAGTGCTGGCGCGGCCTATCTCGATCCGGCGGGCGATGTCGAACCTGATCGAGAACGCGCTGCACTATGCCGGCAACGTGCGCGTGACGGTCCGGGCCGAAGGATGGGACGCGATCATCGCGGTTGAGGATGACGGTCCGGGCATTCCCGCCAACCGCATGGACGAAGTGTTGCAGCCGTTCTTCCGGCTCGACAGTGCGCGATCGCGCGACACGCCGGGGATGGGGCTGGGCTTGCCGATCGTTCGCCTTGCTGTGCGGCAGGAAGGCGGGGCGCTGACCCTTGCCAACCGGCCCGAAGGGGGGCTTTCGGCCATCATTCGGCTGCCGGGTGCGATAGCCTGAGCCCTTCGCGGGTGCGAACGTGCACCCGGAAACACTTCGTCACGGACGCGCATGACTGCGGAAAACCGCACCGCCTAGATAGTGAGCAATTGCGGCATCCCTGCCGCAGTGTGCTTTTTTATCAGCGAAAGGCCACAGACATGAACGACCTTATCGGACGTGTTTTCAGCTTCGAAAAGACGACCTTCCCCAACAGCAGCGAACTTTTCGGCAAGCTTTCCACGCAAGGGCAGGCACCCAAGGCGCTGATGATCTCGTGCGCCGACAGCCGCATCGTGCCCGAACAGATCATGCAGGCGCAGCCGGGCGAGCTGTTCGTGTGCCGCAATGCCGGCAACATGATCCCGCCGTTCGCGACAATGAACGGCGGCGTCTCGTCGACCGTGGAGTATGCCGTGGTGGCGCTGGGCGTGCGCGACATCATCGTGTGCGGCCATTCCGATTGCGGCGCGATGAAGGCGCTGAGCGAGCCCGAGCTGCTGGGCGGAATGCCCAATGTGGCAGCCTGGCTGCGCCACGGAGCGGCAGCGGAGTATGTGGTGTCGAGCTGCACCCCGCACGTTGCTGGCACGGAGCGGGTGCGCGCCATCGCGCTGGAAAACGTGATCGCGCAGATCGCCAACCTGCGCACGCATCCTTCGGTGGCCGCGGCGATTGCGCGCGGCGAAATGGCGCTGCACGGCTGGTTCGTCGATATCGGTGCCGGGCTGGTGCTGGGCCTGGACGGCGATACCGGACAGTTCGTGCCGCTGCGTGAAGACCAGCCGCTGCCCGTCGCTCTGCCGGCCGCGCAACGCATCGCTAGCGAAGCCGATTTTGCCGAGGCGGCGGAATGAGTACCGCCGCAGCCACCACCTCAGCCACCAGCACAGCCACTGCCCCGAAACCGGGCTTCCTGATGCGCGACTTCACCGCATCGATCGTGGTGTTTCTGGTGGCCATGCCACTGTGCATGGGCATCGCCATCGCTTCGGGCGTGCCGCCTGAAAAGGGACTGGTGACCGGGATCATCGGTGGCATCGTCGTGGGCCTGCTGGCCGGTTCGCCTTTGCAGGTGAGCGGGCCGGCCGCCGGGCTTGCCGTGATCGTGTTCGAGTTTGTGCGCGACAACGGCCTTTCGGCGCTTGGTCCGGTACTGGTGCTGGCGGGTGCGATCCAGCTGATCGCGGGTGTTGCCCGGCTGGGGGGCGTGTTCCGCGCTATTTCCCCCGCCGTGGTGCACGGCATGTTGGCGGGCATCGGCGCGCTGATCGTGATCGGCCAGTTCCACATCCTGTTCGATGCCAAGCCGATGTCGAGCGGGTTGGAAAACCTGGCGATGATGCCGGCACGGGTGCTGGGCCTTTCGCCGTTCGACTGGCAGGCGACCGAGCTGGCGTTGATGCTGGGCCTGTTGACCATCGGCATGATGATCGCATGGGAGAAGCTGCGGCCCAAGCAGCTGGCGCTGGTTCCCGGCGCGTTGCTGGGCGTGGTGGCGGCGACCGGCGTGGCCTGGGCCTTTGCCCTGCCGGTGGCGCGGATCGCGGTGCCTGAATCGATCGCGGCGGCATTTGCGCTGCCGGGTGACGGGTTCCTGGCTACGCTGGGCAATCCGGCGATCATCCTTTCGGCAGTGGCGATTGCCTTTATCGCCAGCGCTGAAACGCTGCTTTCGGCGGCGGCGGTGGATCGGATGCACAACGGCGTGCGCACCGATTACAACAAGGAACTGCGCGCGCAGGGCGTGGGCAACTTCCTGTGCGGCGTGTTCGGTGCCTTGCCGATGACCGGCGTGATCGTGCGTAGTTCGGCCAACGTGCAGGCGGGCGCAACGACTCGGCTTTCGGCCATTCTGCACGGCGTGTGGATCCTCGGCTTCGTCGCGCTGCTGCCCTGGCTGCTGCGCGAAGTGCCAATGGCGGCGCTGGGCGGTGTGCTGGTGCTGACCGGCTGGAAGCTCGTCAGCCTCAAGCACGTGCGGCACTTGTTCAAGGCGCACGGCCCGATGCCTGCGGTGATCTGGGTGGCGACTTTCGTGCTTGTGGTGGCGACCGACCTGCTGACCGGTGTGCTGATCGGCCTTGCGCTTTCACTGCTGGAATTGCTGCCGCATTTGCGCAATTTGCGCCTGAAGGTTGGCCATCGGGCCGGCCCGCAACATACCACCATCGAAATGCATGGCGCGGCGACGTTCATCTCGCTGCCCCGGCTCAATTCGGTGCTGGAGGATGTGCCGGCCGAAGGCGACGTGCGGCTTGACATGAACGGCGTGCGGATGATCGACCACACCACCGCCGAAACGCTGAACGAATGGCTGGCGCGCAGGCGGCAGCGGGGCGACAGCGTGCAGGTCAGCGGATCGGACGCGGTGCTGAAATCGCTGGCCGAACCTGCCTGAACCAAATGGATCCTTGTCGGTCGACAGCTCCCCTGAAGACCCGACCGCAAGGCCAAGGCCCGGTGGCATCCCCCGCCACCGGGTCACTTTTTTTGTGCAGCGCAGCGTCAGCAATGTTTTGTTACAAAGTAGCAATCATCTAGCAAAGAATCTGCGATAACCCAACCGAGCCGCCCACGACATCGGCACCGGCCCTTGGGCCGAGAGGTCATGCGGGGGCGGACGCAGGTGGAACGAGACTCCGACAGGCCAGAAAACAGGCCAGACCAACAGGGAGGTCGTTCTATATGAAGATCCGTATTTCCGCACTCGCCGCTTCGGCTCTTGCGGCCTCGATTGCCCTTGCCACGCCTGCCATGGCACAGGAAGAACCGCCAAAGGACGTGACCGTTTCGGGTAGCGTGGCGCTCGTTTCGGACTATCGCTTTCGCGGCGTGTCGCAGTCCGACCGGGAACTGGCCGTGCAGGGCGGCATCACCATTTCGCACAAAAGCGGCGTCTATGTCGGCACGTGGGCGTCCAACCTTTCCGGTTGGGGCACGTTCGGCGGCTCGAACATGGAACTCGATCTGATCGCCGGGTATAAGGTTCCCGTCGCCGGCGGTACGCTGGATATCGGCGCGACCTGGTACATGTATCCCGCCGGCTTCGACAACACCGACTTCGTCGAACCTTACATCAAGCTGTCGGGCACGACCGGTCCGCTGTCGCTGACCGCCGGTGTCGCCTATGCGCCCAAGCAGGAAGCGCTTGGCGCTTGGTATGCGACCGGTGCCGATGCCGCCGCTGGCGTCTATACCGACGAGGGTGACAAGAACGACAACCTCTATGTTTGGGGTGATGCCGCCGTGGGCGTGCCCAACACCGGCCTGACGGTGAAGGGCCACATCGGTTATTCGAAGGGCAACGACGGGCTTGGCCCGTTCGCGACTTCGGTCGCCCCGACCGGCGAATACTTCGATTGGCTGATCGGTGCCGATTACGTAATCCCCGGCACCCCGTTGACCGCCGGTGTCGCTTATGTCGATACCGACATCTCGGCGGCGGATTCCGCTTACCTCCAGCCGAGCTTCTCGCGCGGGCAGGATGGCACTGGTTCCATCGCCGGATCGGCCGTGATTGTCTCGCTGACCGCCGTTTTCTGATCGGCTTCACGATGTACGCAACTGCCCTCCTGCCGCAAGGCGGGAGGGTTTTTGCGTGGGCAAGTATGCTGGAAGAAAGGTGACAGAGGTTACACCGTGTAACCCTGTTTCCAACAGGTTTTTCCTTTTATAACTTATACTTCTGCAGTGATGGTGACACTTTTCCATCTGCGCCGCTTTTTGCGCGTGATCCACGATTTCAAAGAGCTTGCGTGAATCATGGCAGGAGTTGTGCGTGTAGGACAGACGCAGCGGCGCAACTGCAATGAGGGATCAGAACAGTTCGATGCGCGGGGCGGAATCCTCCACCGAACCGCCGCCCGCCACTGCCGCAAAGGCCGCGCGCTGGCTGTGCATGACATAGCGCGATTGCTGGGCCTGCAGCCGCTGTTCCAGCGACAGCATGGCGCACAGATCGCCAAGCCCGGCGTGGGTGATGTTGTGTTCCACGTGCATGCCGAGTTCGCCGATGGCTTCGCCGACCTGATCGGGCCGCTGGCGGATCACGTCCTGAAACTGGACGTGGCCGAGGATGGTGCCCAGACGATCGACCATCTGGCGGTGGCCGCCATCCATTGACTGGATCATCTCGGTAAGTTCCTGCCCGGCGGTGGCGAGGCTGGACTGGATCTCGCCCAGTTCTGCCATCAGGCGGTCGAGTTCCTTGCCGGAGCCTTCGATGTGGGGGCGGGCGCGATCGAGTTCGTCGTGCATGCGGCGAGTGAACGTGGCGATGCCCGCGCCGATTTCCTTCGACGCGGTTTGCGTCAGCTTCGACAGCGCGCGCACTTCCTGTGCCGCCAGCGCGAAGGCGATGCCGGCCGATCCAGCGCGGGCCGCCTCTACCGCCGCATTGATCGACAGGAAGAACGCCTTGTCGGAAATGGTGGAAATGGTGGAAATGGTTTCGATGATCGGGCGCAGCGTTTCGAATTCGTGGGCGAGTTCGGACAGGCTGTCGAAGTTGGCGCGGATCTGGCCGGTGCGTTCGTCCAGCGTGGATTTGAGCGTGGCGATGATGGCGCGCGGGCGTTCACTGGAACGGGCCAGTGCCTCGCTGCCATCTAGTGAGGCGTGCATCCGCACGAAGCGATTGTTCGCCGTTTTCGTCAGTGCGCGGGGGCTTGGGGATGCCGAGCAGGGGGTTGAGTTCACGGATCGGCAGGATACGGTTGCGGCGCAGCACGGTGCGCTCGTTCTTGATGCCGTGAATGTCGGCGGGCGAAAGGCGCGAGGTTTCGATCACCATGTCGACCGGCATGGCGAACTGGCCAGCTGCCTCCAGCACCAGCACACGGGTGACGGCCATCGACAGCGGCAGGGTGATGCGCAGGCGGGTGGCCGGGCTTGTTCGTCAGCACCTGGCGGTCGTTGTCGGCGCTATCGAGCGTGGCGGCAATCTGGTTACCGCTGTTGTCCCGAACCAGCGCAAGACGAAGCTGGAGCCGTTCGTGGTCGCCAACGTGGCAATCGGCGGCGTGATCCACACAGACGAACTGAACAGCTATCGCGGCCTTGGCGCAGCGGGCTATCGCCATGCGACCGTCAATGACAGCGCAGAGGAATATGCTGTGTTTGATTACCGCATCGGCGCAACGGTTTCGGTCAACTCGATTGAAATTTCTGGCGGCACCTGAAATGCTCGATTACAGGCACGCACGTCAGCATCAGCCCGAAGTACATCGGCCGCTATGCCAAGGAGTTCGAATACCGCTTCAATCGTCGGAATGATCCGGCGGCGATGCAATGGCGGATCAGGATTTCAGGCCGATCTCGCGCAGGCGCTCCTGAAGGTAATCGTCGGCGGTGATGCGATCGGGATAGCGGTCCGGGTTTTGCGCCGTGATGCAGCCGGGCAGGGTTTCGAAGCGGAAATCGCTGCGCAAGTGGAGGAAGAACGGCATCGAATAGCGGCTGAACCCGGCGCGCGGGCCTTCGGGGTTGCGCACGCGGTGCGTGGTGGATGGCAGCACATGGTTGGTCAGGCGCTGGAGCATGTCGCCGATATTGACGACCACCGCACCTTCCGGCGGAGAGACGCCGATCCAGCGGCCATCTTTCGTCAGCAGCTCCAGCCCCGATTCTTCCGCGCCAAGCAGCAGGGTGATGAGGTTGATGTCCTCATGCGCGCCAGCACGGATCGCGCCGCCTTCGGCTGAAGGCACCGGCGGATAGTGCAGCAGGCGCAGCACGGAATTGCCGTCGGCAATGGCGGGGTCGAACCAGTGGGCGTCCAGCCCCAGTCCGGTGGCGATGCGCGAGAGTATCAGCGCGCCTACGCGGTCGAATTCTGCGAACAGCGCGGTGAAGGTTGGGCGAAAATCGGCCGGATGATCGGGCCACACGTTGGCGGGCATCGATGGGCCGGCGAGCGGATGGCCGGCGGGCAGATCGCGGCCAACGTGCCAGAATTCCTTGAGTTCGTGCACCGCCGCGCCCTTGGCGATTTCGGTGCCGAACGGGGTGTAGCCGCGTGCGCCGCCTTGCCCGGCAAGGTGGTAGCGGCGCTTGTCCGCTTCGGGCAGGGCGAAGAATTCGCGCGTCAGTTCCCATGCGCGGGCGACGAGCGCAGGATCGAGGCCGTGATCGCGCACCATGGCAAAGCCGAAGGTGCGGAAACTGTCGCCCAGATCGCGGGAAAGGGCTTCGGCCGGGCTTTGCAGCGAAAGCACGGGCAAGGTATCGAGGTTCATGCTGTTCCGTTTCGCGAATTGCGGTATGCGCGCCCCATACCCCGATTGCGGAAGGCCTGCATGAGCAAAATCAAATTGAGCGACCAGTTGTGGCTCATGAAATCCGAACCGGACGTTTATGGCTGGGACGACCTTGTGGCCGAGGGCGAGGGGACGTGGGATGGGGTGCGCAACCACCTCGCCGCGCGCAATCTGCGCACGATGGCGGTGGGCGACCTGGTGTTCTTCTACCATTCCAACATCGGCAAGGAGATCGTGGGCATCGCGCGGATCAGCAAAGCCGGCATTACCGATCCGACCGACCCCGATGGCAAGTGGGCAGCGGTTAAGTTGAAGCCTGTGGCGAAATTGAAGGCGCCGGTGACGCTGGCCCAAGTGAAGGGGACCGAGGCGCTGGCCGAAATGGAACTGGTGCGCCTTTCGCGCCTGTCAGTTTCCGCAGTGCGGCCGGACGAGTGGGCGCTGGTTCTGAAGATGGCGGGCGGAACGATCTGACCGGTCATCCGTAGTATCCTTGAAGGATGGAGATTGTGATCCATCCGCTTTATCAAGGAGATACCCCATGGGTGAACTCACCGACAAGGCCAAGGGCCTTGCCAATCAGGCCGCCGGCAACGTGAAACAGGCTGCCGGACAGGCGACCGGCAATGACAAGCTGACTGCAGAGGGCGTTGCCCAGGAAACCAAGGGCAAGACCCAGAAGGCCGTTGGCGCGGTCAAGGGTGCGTTGGGCGACGACGTCTAAAAGGCGTTAGAAGCTTAACCATACAGGTAAAAAGGTCGCCCTTGATCGGGCGGCCTTTTTTTGTGTCCGCTATGCACGGGCAGCGTGAGGTGTCCCGTCTCGGAACTGTGCCGCGAAACCGGGCGAGCGTGGGTGCCATAATGGTCAACAAAGCGTTAACATCGGCATCATGCAGACCCAACGCTTCTTTCGCACTATACCGCCCCGCAACGCTTTTCGCAGCACGCTGCCGGCGCGGGTTTTTATTCCCATGCCAGTTCACGAGCCCGAAGTGGCCGAGGCCATCGTGCGGGCCGAATTGCGGTCAAAGCCGGTGGACTGGAAGCATGTGACGTTGCAGGATGCCAAGGACTTCCTGCTCGCCTATTGCGCGTGCTTCGTTGCGATGATCGCCTTCATCAGCTGATCTTTCAATCGCCGAACTTTCAGTCGAACGTGTGTTCGATCTCGCCTTCGTGGGCCCGTTCGGCGCAGCACAGCCGCCATGCTATCCAAGCGGTGAGCACGCACAGGACCGAGCCCAGCAGCAGCTGATTTATGATCGGCACGCCCGCCGCGCTTAGGCTGACGGCGAGGATCGACCCGACGACCATCGCGCCCGAATTGAGGATGTTGTTGGCTGCGATGGTGCGCGCCGTTTCCGACTTGTCGACCACGGTCGTCAGGAAGGCATAAAGCGGCACCACGAACATCCCGCCCGAAATGGCGATGCCCAGCAATGCCAGCAGCAGCGGCACGGCCAGCGGCTGGGTGACGAACGTGGCCACACCCATCAGCGTGTCGCCCGGCTGGTGGGTCCATGCGCGGCACACGAAGTGGAAGGCGACGATGAACAGCCCCATCACGATCACCGCCGGCGGTGCATAACGCGCAGAGACCTTGCCTTTCAGCAGGTGGTTGATCGACACCGAGCCGATGGCGACGCCCACCGAGAAAATCACCAGAAACAGACTGGCGACTTCCTTGCTGGCATCGAGCACGTTCTTGGCAAGCGGCGGAAACTGGATGAACAGCACTGCGCCGACGGTCCAGAACACGCTGATCGCGGCAATGGCGAGGGCGACGCGCGGGTGACGCGTGGTCATCTTCACCAGCGTGATCGACGAGCGGATGACGTGGAAATCGAGCGGCTGGGCTTCCATCAGCGATGGTGCCGGGGGCACATGGCGCGAGGTGAAATAGCCGACCATTGCGGTGACGATGACGACGACCGCCGCCCATTCCACCGGGATCCAGCCGGCGAGGATCGTGCCGGCGAGGATGGCGATATAGGTGCCGGCCTCGACCAGCCCGGTGCCGGCCAGTACTTCTTCCTTGTGGAGGTGCTGCGGCAGGATGGCGTACTTGATCGGGCCGAAGAAGGTGGAATGAACGCCCATCGCCAGCAGGGCGGCCAGCATCAGCGGGATGGCGAAGGCCTGCACCGCAAACCCCTGCCACGCCAGAAACAGCCCCGCGCCGCCGACCAGCATGATTGCGATTTCGCACGCTTTCACGATGCGGATGATTCGCGCCTTGTCGCGCATATCCGCCAATTGGCCGGAAAGCGCGGACAGCAGAAAGAACGGCAGGATGAACAGGGCCGAGGCGATGGCGGAAAACCGCGCCTCTTCCGCTTCGGAATTATAGACGCTGTAGACCACGAACAAGACCATGGCGTTCTTGAACAGATTGTCGTTGAACGCGCCGAGCAACTGGGTGACGAACAGCGGTAGGAAGCGTTTCTGGCGGATCAGGTGCGTCGTTGTGGTCATTCGGCCCTTGCCAGCGTCCCGTTTCGCGCGCAGCCTTAGCGACATGGACGCAACGGGCAAGGGGGCATCTGGCAGCGCGGCGCGCGGCGAAGGTTCCTTTGGCGCGTCTGCCGTCGTAAGGCGGTCCACGATGTGGACCTTGCCCAACCTGCTCACCCTGTCGCGAATCGTCGCGGTGCCACTCCTTGTCGGCCTTCTGTGGTTCCCCGACTGGCCTTTGGGCTATGGCATCGGCTTTGCCGTCTATTGCCTGATGGGCATCACCGACTATTTCGACGGCTATCTGGCACGAGCCAAAGGCACGGTCTCGCGGCTGGGCGTGTTCCTCGATCCCATTGCCGACAAGATCATGATCGCGGCGGCGATACTGGTGCTGAGCGCCAAGGGCGTGCTGACCGGGCCTTACGTGGGTGACCTGCACGTGGTGGCAGGGCTGATCATCCTGATCCGCGAGATCGCCGTTTCGGGCCTGCGCGAATTTCTGGGCGGTATTCAGGTGTCGATCCCTGTTTCGAAGCTCGCCAAGTGGAAGACGACGTTCCAGCTCGTTTCGCTGGGTGCGTTGATCCTGGGGCGGGCGCTGCCGGGGTGGACCTTCGAATTCATGGGGCTGGAGGTGAACGTGGCGCACACCGTGGGACTGACCACGCTGTGGGCGGCTGCGGCGCTGACGGTGATTACCGGCTGGGATTATCTGCGGGTCGGCCTCAAGCATATGGATTGATCGCCGGTGCCGCCGGGCTGGGCGGTGCCTTTTGCGGATGGCGATGCCGCCGTGCCCATCTCGATGCCGAAACGGATACCGTCGATCCAGCGGACAACGCCCCACAGCGTTTGCGATTCCGGCAATTCCAGACTGACCATTTCACCCAGTTCTGGCGCAGTTCCGGACAGGATCACTTGCACGCCCTGTGCCGAGACGTTTTCCACCACCACGTCCTGCGCAAGGCCCGTTCCGTTGACCAGCCGCACGCGAGCCATCAGCTTGCGCCGGCGGGGACGCAGGACCGGGGTGGCGCGAAAGCGAGATTTGTCGACGGTGGTCACGGGTGTGAACCTAGCCGCAGGATGATGTCCGACCTCTGACAGTCGACTAGGGGTTTTCCCGCGTTGGGCCGTTCAGCCCGCGCGCAGTTCCTGCGCCAGCAGGGCGAATTCTTCGCCACGCGGGGAGTTCTTGCGCCAAACGAGCGCGATTTCGCGGCTGGCGTGGTCGGAGATCAGCGGGCGAACGACGATCTGCGTATCATGGAGGATGCCGGCGTCCACAGCCATCTGCGGCAGCATGGTGAGGCCGAGCCCGTTGTCGACCATCTGGACCAGCGTGTGCAGGCTGGTGCCGATCATCGTGGCGCTGGCGCGCAGTTCGGGGCGGTTGCAGGCGGCCAGCGCGTGTTCGCGCAGGCAGTGGCCGTCTTCCAG
Organism: Novosphingobium sp.; assembly: GCA_027311705.1. Taxonomy (GTDB): domain Bacteria; phylum Pseudomonadota; class Alphaproteobacteria; order Sphingomonadales; family Sphingomonadaceae; genus Novosphingobium. Next base: position 12,860 of record DAICYJ010000094.1, read on the forward strand.
CAGCAGCAGGCGGTTCTGGTCGATCAGAGAGGGCAGGATGGCTTCCGGCGGATCGCGGGGGTCGTCCTTGGGAAAAGCGACCAGCAGGCGATCATCGAACAGGCGCTCGCTTTCCACTTCGCCGGTGGCGAAAGGCAGGGCCAGCAGCACGCAATCGGCGCGACCGTGGTGCAGCGATTCGATGGCCGCGGCGCTCGGTTCCTCGCGCAGGAACAGCTTGAGCTGCGGGCGCTCCTTGCGCAGGCGGGGCAGGATGCGCGGCAGCAGGAACGGCGCGATCGTGGGGATCACGCTCATGCGCAGTTCGCCGGTCAGTGGGGCACCGTGGGCCTGCACCAGTTCGGACAGTTCCTCCGCCTCGCGCAGCAGGCGGTGCGCCTTGGCGACGACCTGATTGCCCAGCGGTGTGAAGCGCACAACGCGGCGGGTGCGTTCGACCAGCGTGACGCCGAGCAACGATTCAAGCTCGCGCAAACCCGCCGAGAGCGTCGATTGCGAGACGAAGCTGGCATCCGCCGCGCGGCCGAAATGCTCGTGTTCGTGCAGCGCGACAAGGTATTGCAGCTGCTTCAGCGTCGGCAGGTACGTGCTCATCGGGGGTGCCGACGATCAGGCATTCGCAGCGGCTTCTTCACCGTCGTCGTCCGCCCAGTTGCGACCGTCGCCTTCGATTTCGTCCTCGTCGGCGTGGAGCAGCACGGCGTCCTCGTCAGGCGTCGGGCTTTCAGCACTGCCTCCGATATCGTCGATATGCGCCATCTTGAGCTTGCCCTTGACGACCGCGAAGGCGAGCTTGCCCTCGACCAGTTCCAGCGCATCGCGGCCGAACTGTTCGAAGCGCCAGCCTTCGAGAATGGCGAGATTGCGGCGCTGGCCGGCGGCGAGCGCTTCGAGATCGTCGCTGCGGGCGAGCAGGCGGGCGGCAATATCGATCTCGCGGCTGCGGATCTTGAGCAGCAGCTTGAGCAGATCGGCAACGAGCGCGCCCTCCTTGCCCAGCGGAGCACCGCGCGGGGCGCGTGGCGGCATTTCGTCCTCGGTCATCGGCTTGGCATCGGCCAGGCACTGCATCAGGCGGCGGCCGATATCGTTGTCCTTCCAGCCGGAGGAAAGCCCGCGCACCTTGGCGAGGTCGGACTGGTCCTTGGGCGGATGGCTGGCGACGTCGGCCAGCGTTTCATCGCGCATGATGCGGCCGCGCGGGATGTTCTTGTCCATCGCCTCGGTCTCGCGCCAGGCGGCCACCGCCTTCAGCCGGCCAAGCACGGCGGGGTTGCGGCTGGGCGCGCGGATCTTTTGCCACACGGTGGCGGGATCGGAGCGGTAGTTCGCCGGATCGGCAAGCTTTTCCATCTCGATATCGAGCCAAGCGCCGCGCCCGGTTTTGATCAGGCGCTTCAGCATGCGGGGGAAAATCTTGGAAAGATGGGTAACGTCGCCGATGGCATATTCGATCTGACGTTCGGTCAGCGGGCGGCGGCCCCAATCGGTAAAGCGCGCGCCCTTGTCGATGGTGAGGCCCAGCCACGATTCGCACAGATTGGAGTAACCGATCTGTTCCGACTGGCTGATCGCCATCATCGCGATCTGGGTGTCGAAGATCGGGTGCGGGGTTTTGCCGGTCAGGTTGTAGATGATTTCCACATCCTGCCCGCCGGCGTGGAAGATCTTGAGAACGTCCTCGTTGTTCACCAGAAGATCTAGCAGCGGCGTCAGGTCGATGCCGTGGGCCATCGGGTCGATCGCGGCGGCTTCCTTGTCGTCCGCGATCTGCACTAGGCATAGTTCCGGCCAGAACGTGTTTTCGCGCATGAACTCGGTATCGACCGTGACGAAATCGGCCTTGGACAGGCGGCCGCAGATGTCGGCAAGCGCCTCGGTCGTGGTGATCAGCGGGTGTATCTTCATCGTTCTTTTCTGTATTGGCCACCCACCGGCAGACCGGCAGGGGCGCAGCGGTGGCCCCTACCGGGGCCGGCGGCTTGACAAACACACGGCCATCGCCTCTTGGCCGCACCCGTCCCCTGCCTGATTGCAGACCGATTGGAAAGACTTTCGATGCACCCTTATCGTTCCCACACCTGCGGCGCGCTTTCGCGCGGTGACGTCGGGCAGGCCGTACGGCTTTCGGGCTGGGTCCATCGCAAGCGCGATCATGGCGGCGTACTGTTCGTTGATCTGCGTGATCACTATGGCATGACGCAGATCGTGGCCGACAGCGACAGCCCCGCGCTGGCGGTGCTGGAAGGCCTGCGCGTGGAAAGCGTGGTGACCATCGACGGCGAAGTGAAGGCGCGCAGCGAGGGTACGGTCAACGCCAACCTCGCAACCGGTGAGATCGAGGTTTACGCCCGCGTAGCCACCGTGCTTTCCGCCGCCGAGGAACTGCCGATGCCGGTGGCCGGCGAGCAGGAATATCCCGAGGATATCCGCCTGCGCTATCGCTTCCTCGATCTGCGGCGCGAGACGCTGCACGCCAACATCGTGAAGCGCACCAAGGTGATTTCGGACATCCGCCGCCGCATGGAAGGCATTGGCTTCACCGAATATTAGACGCCGATCCTGACCGCTTCCAGCCCCGAAGGCGCGCGCGACTTCCTGGTGCCCAGCCGCATCCATCCGGGCAAGTTTTATGCGCTGCCGCAGGCGCCGCAGCAGTACAAGCAGCTGCTGATGGTGGCGGGCTTCGACCGCTATTTCCAGATCGCGCCGTGCTTCCGCGACGAAGATCCGCGCGCCGATCGCCTGCCGGGCGAGTTCTACCAGCTCGATCTGGAAATGAGCTTCGTAACGCAGGAAGAAGTTTGGGATACGATGGAGCCGGTGATCGGCGGCGTATTCGAAGCCTTTGCGGATGGCCGCTCGGTCACGCCTTCGGGCCAGTTTCCGCGCATCGCCTATGACGAATCCATTCTCAAGTATGGCTCGGACAAGCCCGACTTGCGCAATCCGCTGATTATTTCGGACGTCGGTGGCCACTTCACTACGTCGGGCTTTGGCCTGTTCGAAAAGATCGTCGGCACCGGCGGTGTGGTCCGCGCGATCCCCGCACCGGGGACGGCGGACAAGAGCCGCAAGTTCTTCGACGAGATGAACGACTGGGCGCGCGCTGAAGGCTATGCCGGGCTGGGCTATGTCACCCGCAAGGGCGGCGAGTTCGGCGGGCCGATCGCCAAGAACCACGGCACGGAAGGCATGGAAAAGCTCTATGCCGAACTGGGCCTTGGCGCCGATGACGGGCTGTTCTTTGCTGCTGGCAAGGCGGATCAGGCGGCCAAGCTGGCCGGCCTTGCTCGCACGCGGGTGGCGGAATCGCTGGGTCTGATCGAGGAAGGCGCGTTCAAACTGTGCTGGATTGTCGATTTCCCGTTCTATGAATGGGACGAGGACGCCAAGAAGGTGGAATTCGCGCACAACCCCTTCTCGATGCCGCAGGGCGGGATGGACGCGCTGGAAAATGCCGATCCGGTGACGATCAAGGCGTTCCAGTACGATCTCGTGTGCAACGGCTTTGAAATCGCTTCGGGTTCGATCCGCAACCAGTCGCCAGACCTGATGGTCAAGGCGTTCGAGCTGGTCGGGCTTTCCAAGCAGGACGTGGAAGACCGTTTTGGCGGGCTTTACCGCGCGTTCCAGTATGGTGCCCCGCCGCACGGCGGCATGGCGGCGGGCGTGGACCGCATCGTCATGCTGATCTGCGGCGCGCAGAACCTGCGCGAAATCACGCTGTTCCCGATGAACCAGCGCGCCGAAGACCTGCTGATGGGCGCACCTTCACCGGCCGCGCCCAAGCAACTGCGCGAACTGAACGTGCGCGTGGTTGAGCAGACCAAGGCCTGAAGCGGCCTGCGGTCGGGCCGGTGGGTGGGGCAGTTCCGCACCTCCCACTTGCCAGCCCGCATTCCGGCCATTAGGGCGTTTTCGCGAAACACAGCTGACCAACCGCTTTCCTTCAAAGGGGCATAATAATGAGCGATACCGCCGACCGCGTTAAGAAGATCGTCGTCGAGCATCTGGGAGTCGAGGCCGACAAGGTCACCGAGGATGCCAGCTTCATCGATGATCTTGGTGCCGACTCGCTCGACATTGTCGAGCTGGTGATGGCTTTTGAAGAAGAGTTCGGCGTCGAAATCCCCGACGATGCGGCCGAGAAGATCTCGACCGTCTCGGACGCGATCAAGTACATCGACGAAAACAAGGGCTGATCGCCCCAACCTCGTTTTGCCCTGAGCTTGGCATAAGCCTGTCCCTGGCGGCAGGCTTGCCAGCCAGCCGAAGGGGGTTGCCATCCGCGCTGGCGCGGTGGCAGGGGAAGACTTCGGCAGGCTCAGCCCTTGTATGAGGGCTGGGCCTGTTTGCATGTTATCCGGAGAATTCAATGCGTCGTGTCGTCGTAACGGGTCTTGGCCTTGTCACTCCTCTGGGCGCAGAGGTTGAAACCGTGTGGGCAAACCTGCTCGCCGGAAAGTCTGGCGCCGGACCGATCACCCGGTTCGACGCAAGCGACCAGAAGTGCAAGATCGCCTGCGAGGTGAAGCCGGCCGACCATGAATATGGCTTCGACCCCAACAAGCGCGTGGACCACAAGGTGCAGCGCCAGGTCGATCCGTTCATCATCTATGGCATCGATGCCGCAGGGCAGGCGATCGAAGACGCCGGGCTGGAGAACATGCCCGAAGAGATGCGCCTGCGCGCCGGCTGCTCGATCGGTTCGGGCATCGGCGGTCTGCCGGGCATCGAGAGCGAATCGATTGTCCTGCACGAAAAAGGCCCCAGCCGCGTTTCGCCGCACTTCGTGCACGGACGTTTGATCAACCTGATTTCGGGTCAGGTTTCGATCAAGTACGGTCTGATGGGCCCGAACCACGCGGTCGTGACGGCGTGCTCCACCGGCGCGCACTCGATCGGCGACGCCGCACGTATGATCCGTGACGACGATGCCGATATCATGCTGGCGGGCGGTGCCGAAGGCACGATCAACCCGCTGGGCGTGGCCGGTTTCGCCCAGGCCCGTGCGCTCAACTGCAGTTTCAACGACCGCCCTGAACAGGCCAGCCGGCCTTACGACAAGGGCCGTGACGGCTTCGTCATGGGCGAAGGGGCCGGCGTCGTCGTGCTGGAAGAGTACGAACACGCCAAGGCGCGCGGCGCGAAGATCTATGCCGAAGTGGTCGGTTATGGCCTGTCGGGCGATGCCTATCACGTCACCGCGCCGCACCCCGAAGGCAAGGGCGCTGAACTCGCCATGCGCATGGCGATGCGCAAGGCCGGCATGGAGCCGGGCGATATCGACTATGTGAACGCCCACGGCACCTCGACGATGGCCGACACCATCGAACTGGCGGCAGTGAAGCGCGTGCTGGGTAGTGACCTGAGCGGTGCTTCGATGAGCAGCACCAAGTCTGCCATCGGGCACCTGCTGGGCGGCGCTGGCGCGGTCGAGGCGATCTTCTGCATTCTGGCGATCCGTGACCAGATCGTGCCGCCGACGCTCAACCTCGACGATCCCGATGAAGGCACCGAAGGCGTCGATCTTGTGCCGCACGTGGCCCGGAAGCGTACCGTGCGTGCCGTGCTGAACAATTCGTTCGGATTTGGCGGCACCAATGCCAGTCTGGTCATGAAGGCGATTTGACCCGCCGCAGGGCGCCCCGGCGCGCGCGAACAAGGAAACGGGCGATGAAGCGTTTCGGCCGCATCGGCCTGATCCTCGCCGCGCTGGCGCTTTTGGTCGCGGGTTATGGCTTCCACTTCCTGTATGGATGGTACGGGCCGGGGCCGCTGGCGAAGGAAACCGCTTTCCTCGTACCAGATGGCTCCAGCCTGTCGGGGCTTGCGACGTCGCTGGAGAAGCAGGGGGCGGTTGCCTCCGCTTCCACCTTTCGCGCCCGCGCCAAACTGCTGGGCAGCAGCGCGCCGGTGAAGGCGGGCGAGTTCATGCTGCCCGCGCATGCCAGCGGCGCGGCCATCCTGCGCATCCTGCAGGGCGAGGAAGGGGTGCTGCGCCGTCTGGTCACCGTGCCCGAAGGCATGCCCTCGATCATGGTCTACGAGCGGCTGATGAAGCAGCCCCTGCTGACCGGGACGATTCCCGTGCCGGTCGAAGGCTCCGTGCTGCCCGACAGCTACGATTTCCAACGCGGCGAATCGCGCATGGCCGTGCTTGTGCGGATGCAAAAGGCGATGGACCGCACATTGGCAGAACTGTGGGCGAAGCGGGCCAAGGATACCGTGGCCAAGACCCCGCGGGATGCGCTGGTGCTGGCCTCTATCGTCGAGAAGGAAACCGGCAAGCCTTCGGAACGCAAGATGGTCGCGGGCCTTTACTCGAACCGCGTGCGCAAGGGCATGCTGCTGCAGGCCGATCCGACGATCATTTACCCGATCACCAAGGGCAAGCCGCTGGGCCGGCGCATCCGCCAGTCCGAAATTCAGGCGGTCAATGACTACAACACCTACACGATGGTGGGCCTGCCCAAGGGGCCGATCACCAACCCGGGGCGCGCCTCGATCGAAGCGGTGCTGAACCCCGCGCAGACGCAAGCCTTGTACATGGTCGCAGACGGCACTGGCGGGCATGTATTCGGTGATACGCTGGAGCAGCACAACGCCAACGTCGCCAAGTGGTTTGCGCTGCGCAAGGCACGCGGCGAGATTTGAACGGGCAACTGATCCTTTTCGGTTGTAAAAATGTCCGACAGATTAGCTTTTCGTAAGTAATTTCCCTGCTAGGGAGATCTCGTTAGCAGACGGCCGCAGCGCCAGAGCTTCCGGGGAACATTTCGACCTAGCCGAGCCACCATCCACGGTTATGGGCAAGGCCGAGTGTTCCCCCTTTTTCCTTCCACATCCCAGAAACGCTGATTGCCGGACTTTGGAACGATTGCCCCATCTGGCGATTGCAAGGGCTCGCCCGCGCGCGCTATTTATGCCCTGCGCGTAAAGCTTGCAGGAGGCTCGAATTCCATGATCGACAAGAAAATCCCCGACGTCACCCTGAAAACACGCGTGCGCGATGAAACGGTGGAAGGGCCGAACCCGTTTCGCTGGCAGGACATGAACGTGCGCGAAGCGTTTGCCGGCAAGCGCGTGGTCATCTTCTCCCTGCCCGGTGCTTTTACCCCGACCTGTTCGAACGAGCAGTGCCCGGCGTATGAGCGGCTCTATCCCGATTTTCAGGCGCTCGGCGTCGACGAGGTCTATTGCATCTCGGTCAACGATGCTTTCGTGATGTTCCAGTGGGGCAGGAACCTTGGCCTCGACAAGGTGAAGCTGCTGCCGGATGGATCGGGGCACTTTACCCGCCACATGGGCATGCTGATCAACAAGGACCACGTCGGTTTCGGCTATCGCAGCTGGCGCTATGCCATGGTGGTGGACGACAACACGGTGACGCACTGGTTCGAGGAACCGGGCATCAACGACGTGGGCGCGGATGCCGATCCCTATGGCGAAAGCGCGCCGGAGAAGGTGCTGGCGGCGCTGAAGGCCGGCGCCTGAGCGACTCTCCTGCCCGCCCGGCGGGGGCCGCTCCGCTGATCGTGACGGCCGAACTGCCCGTGCCGTTGCAGGCGCGGGCAGAAGCGCTTCGGCGCGCGCACTTCCCGCCGGAGCGCAATGTGCTGGCGGCGCATGTTACGCTGTTTCACGCGCTGCCGGCATTTGTGGAGGGCGAGGTGCGGGCGCTGCTGGCCGGCTTGGCCGCGAGCGAAGCGCCGCCTGAAGCCATGCTTTCGGGCGTGATGGACCTTGGCGGCGGCACGGCATTGCGGATCGACTGCCCGGCGATGCTGGACGTGCGCGACCAGATTGCCGAGCATTTCCACGGGATGCTGACGGCGCAGGATCAGTCGCGGCCGAGGCTGCATGTGACCGTTCAGAACAAGGTGGTGAGGGCGGAGGCGCGGGCGTTGCAGGCGGAACTGGACGCGCTATTCCGTCCGGAAACGTTCCGGTTTGCCGGGCTGGCGCTGCACCGTTATCTGGGCGGCCCTTGGGAAAGCCTGGGCCGCTGGAGTTTTCGCGGAAAGGTGCGGCGTTGACCCAAGTGATCCTGTTCAACAAGCCGTTCAACGTGCTGTCGCAATTCACCGATTCCAGCATCGGGCCGGATCGCGCGACGCTTTCGAACTACATCGATGTGCCTGATGTCTACCCCGCCGGGCGGCTCGATCTCGACAGTGAAGGCCTGATGGTGCTGACTGACGACGGGCGGTTGCAGGCGCGGATTGCCGATCCCCGGTTCAAGATGGCCAAGACATACCTGGCGCAGGTTGAAGGCGACATTGGCGACACCGAACTGGCCGCGCTGCGCACCGGCGTGCGGATGAAGGATGGGCTGACCCTGCCCGCCGAGGTGGAGCGCATCGACGCGCCGGACCTGTGGCCGCGCGATCCGCCAGTGCGCTTTCGCAAGACGGTGCCCGACTGCTGGATCAGCCTGACCATCCGCGAAGGCCGCAACCGGCAGGTGCGGCGCATGACGGCTGCGGTCGGCCACCCCACCCTGCGGCTGGTGCGCTGGGCGATCGGGGACTGGACGCTGGACGGGCTGGCACCGGGGGCGTGGCGGGCGGTGTGAGGTGTTGGCGCTTTGCCATCGCCAGCCCCTGTCGAAATTCCTTACGGTTGACGAAGTTGACACAGTCCTGATGGAAAAATCCGATTCGGGTGTATCGAGCAATTTCAGCGGCTTGACGATTCAAAGAGCAAGAGCCTTTTCCTGTCACATCCGAGGGTGTGTAGGAAAATGAATTTCGCGCGGTACCGTGTACGCCCTGGTCTGTGTGGGTTTGGAGGTTCGATCGCGTTGCGAGGAATCTGTACCAATCAACCCGAGGTCCGCTCATGCAGCGCCTGTCGAAGCATGTTGGGGCAACGGTGGCGCTGGCACCCTTCGACAGGCTCAGGGTGAGCGGGGGTTAGGCGTATATTGATGAGTGTACAGTCACCGGACGTGCCGTAGATATTAATCCAATTCCCCAGCCAATACCTTCTCGAGAATGTTAGCGGCATCTTCCACGTTTTCAGCGACAGCCTGTCGAATGTAATCCAAACCAAGCTCTCTGTCTTTTGGTATCCGGTTGAGTCCTCGCACAAGGTCCAAGCCGTACATCAGCTTTGCCCGGGGATGGCCAAGAATGGCCGCTTTCTCAAAGTGCACTGAAGCAATTACGCTGCTTTTCATCGCTCCGACGCCAGTGTCGTACTGGACACCAAGATCATAGATCGACTGAGCATGATCGAGCATGGCAGCTTGATTGAGAAGCCAAAATCTTCTCTGCTCGAAAGCTTCGATCTTTTCCCTTCGCTTGCCGATGCATGCAGCCAGATACATCGCCGCAGGCACTTGTTGGTCAACAAGCGGTGCAAGCAGTTTATGTGCTTTCGTGTATTTGTCAGCGCAACGGAGTCTCTCAGCTTCGAGCAGAGCTTTTTCAATAGGGTCCATGGTATCGAGGTTTCCAACTGGCTCGTGAGACCTGTGAACGACATTGTATGTGGTGAACGGAAGCAGCCTTCAAGCTGCTATCACCTTCTTTCCAGCCTGGAATTCCGAGGCTGCATTTTAATCCGACGGCGCAGTTGCCAACCGCCACCTCAATCCTCATCCTCAAACGCCAGACTGCCTTCACTGACCAGTTCTGCCAGCAACGCACAGGCGTCGTCTGACAGCGCGTCAGCCGTGTCGAATTCCAGCCGGTCCTCGGCACACAGCCGCTCGGCCAGTTGCGCCAGACCGCCGGGGCATTCGATGGTGCGGCCGTTGACGAACAGCACAGTGTCGCCTTCAGCTTCGCGCAGGAAGGCGAAGCGGGCGGCGGGGTTGCGTAGTAGCACGGCACCGCTTTCCAGCGCTGACCGCATGCCTTCGGCGTAGATTTCCTCTTCGGGGCGCCAGTCGACGGCGGGGTATTTGGGGGTGCTGGTGTATTCGCCGAACCAGCGGGCGAAGGCGGGGCGGTTCAGCAGGGTTTCGGCGACCATCTGTTGCAGGCGGGTGATGGCTTCGTCGGAAATCTCGCCGGGATTGGGCTGGGCCTGAAGGTCCGGGTCGGTGTAGCGGTCGTCGTCGCCCAGCGTTTCGAGCACGCGATCGCACCAGTGGGCGACGAGTTCGCTGCGGGCCGGCGCGCGGAAGCCGATGGAATAGGTCATGCACTCGTCGCCCACGGCCACGCCATCGTGGGCGAAGCCGGGGGGCACGTAGAGCATGTCGCCCGGTTCCAGCACCCATTCGTCGGTCGGTTCGAAGTGGGCGAGGAGGCGCAAGTCGTCGTGCGGCAGCAGTTCGGTCTTGTCGTCGCAATGCTGGCCGATGCGCCAGCGGCGGCGGCCGAGGCCCTGGATGAGGAACACGTCGTAGTTGTCGAAATGCGGGCCGACGCCGCCACCATCGCTAGCATAGCTGACCATGACATCGTCGATCCGCCAGTTGGGCACGAAGCGGAACGGAGCGACCAGCGCGGCCACCTGCGGAACCTGATGATCGACCGCCTGTACCAGCAGGGTCCAGGTGTCCTTGTCGAGCTTGGAAAAGCGGGTTTCGGGGATGGGGCCGTGTTCCATCTTCCACGCCTCGCGGGCGCGGGAGATCAGGCGGGCCTCGACGTCCTCCTCGCAGGCGAGGCCGGCGAGTTCGTCTGCTTCCAGCGGATTTTCCCATGCCTGCCACGGGTTGCGAATGAGTAGCGGCTTCTTCTGCCAATGATCGCGCAGGAACGCCGCGACATCGAAGCGGGCGGGATCGAACTGGTAAGGGGGCATGGTGGCTCGCAGAATGAGTGGCTGCAAGCGCTAGCAGCTTAGGGGGTGGGGGGCACTT
>DAICYJ010000100.1 GCA_027311705.1 Novosphingobium sp.
TCTCAATCCGGGCAATGCCGCGCAGCTCGATGGCGATCTGTTCGTCCAGATCACCGACAGCGCCGGAAACAAATCGCCCGACCGGACCAAGCCGATCTACATCCCGCTGCTCGCGGCGTGGCTGCGCGATCATGCACCCGCGGCGTTCGCGTCGGTATTCGGCAGCGGTGCGATCGCCGATGCGCAATTGGCCACGCTGGCCTGGGGCAACGCGGATGCGGTCTATGCCGCATTCCACGATCAGGTCGATCCGGTGCAGCAGCGCCAGTTCCTGATCAATTCGGTTTACTTCGGCGAGCTTGCGGCCCCGGCCGATCCTTCCAACCCGTCGTACCTGCAATACATTCGCGGCTATCGCGCGGTGCAGACGCTGTTCCCGGCCAGCGCCGGCTACACCGACAATCTCGCCACGTTCGAGACCGATCCCGCGACCATCACCGCCGATCACCCGCTGGGCGAGCCGACCAAGATCCTTGTGGACGGCGAACCCGCGCTGGCAACGCGCATCAACACCGGCAACGTTGATCTTCGCCTTGCCACGATCGGCACTTCGCGCGGCGGAGACGTGACCATCCTCGGCCCGGGCGGCGATTTCATCGCCGGCTCGGTAGTTCGCACGTCGACGCAGGCGGTCGGCAAAAGCTCGCCTCTCAGCGGGCTGGGCCTTCTCGGATTGTCGACCGGCACCCGCTTCAACACCGCGCCTGTCGCGGTGCAGTCGATCCCGATCGGCTTCGAAGGCGTGCTCTCGCTGCGCGGCGGGGCGATCCGCAGCTTCACCGACGGCAGCTTCCGTTTGAACCAGAGCCGCGTGTTCAGCCTTTCGGGCGGCGACGTGACCATGTGGTCGTCGAACGGCGATCTCAACGCAGGGCAGGGGCCGAAAACGGCGTCGAACTTCCCGCCGATCACGCTGCGCTTCACGCAGAATGCGCAGGGCGAAGTGGATTCGGCCGGCAGTGTCGCCGGTGCGGGTATTGCCGCCTTCCGGCCGTCGCTCGATATCGAGCCTTCGTCGGTCATCCTGCTGGCTCCTGTCGGTACGGTGGACGCGGGCGACGCCGGCGTGCGGGCATCGGGCGACGTGTTCGTGGCGGCGGCACAAGTCGCCAACGCCGACAACTTCAAGGTTGGCGGAACGGCGGTGGGTGTGCCCACAACCGCCGTGGTGGCAGCACCCGCGACCCCCGCAAGCGCTGCAGCCGCAACGGCGGCAACCGCAGCACAGGCAGGGGCTCAGCAGAAGTCCGACGCAAGCGATCGCCGCTCGATCATCAGGGTCGATGTGCTGGGCTATGTCGGCGGCAGCGAAGATTGCGCCAGCGGCAAGTTCGATTCAGAAGGCAAGTGCTTGAATTAAGGTTTATTGGTTGGATCGCGGCCGGGGGCGGGGGCACCCTGGGCCGTGGCAGGACCGATGCGCAGGGAGTTGATTTATGGTTCGCAGTTATCCGTTCCGCTTCGTGTTGGCCGCCGTTCTCGGCATGGCCGTTTCGCAGCTGGCAGTGGCCCAGGCTCCTGCCGCGCGCCCGGCGTCGCCCGGCCTCGGCGGCCCGGTGATCCCCGGCGTCTGCTTCCTGTCGCGCGAAGCGGTTCTGGCGAACAGCAAGGTCGCGGTCTACGCTTCCAGCCGCATCAAGCAGATCACCGCCGACGCGCAGGCCGAGATCGACCGCGAGCGCAAGCCGCTGGAAGACCAGCTTACCGCCCTGCGCGCCCAGGCATCGAAGCTGCCGGCCGATCAGCTTCGCGCACAGGAAAAGGCGCTGGGCGAAAAGTTTGCACCGATCCAGGCCAAGGCTGAACTGCGCAAGCGCGAGATCGAGAAAACCCGCGCCAATGCGCTCGAAACCATTTCCGAACAGGCGCAGCCTCAGATCGCGGCTGTGTACACACAGAAAAGCTGCGGAGTGCTGTTCGATCGCAACATGGCGCTGGGCGGCAACTTCACCAACGACCTGACGCCCGCTGTCGTGGCCGCGCTGGACGGCAGGCTCACTTCGATCCCGATCGAACGTGTCACGCTGGCACCCGGCAAGCCCTGAGGCCTGCGACCAACCTCCGGATCATTATTGCGAGCCATCCGATCTCGCCGCGTTCCCGGCTCACACTTGGGAGCGCGGCGACCAAATGGATGGCATGCGCAATATGTAAAGATAACGCGTCGGTCCGGGGCATTCTTTTCTCGCGGTAAATGCAATTTTGTGCGGCATGCCCGACGAGACGCGGAGCACGCGGCGACGGACGTCGCAACATCTTGCGTCGGGGCGCTAACCGGTTTTGAATTGGGTATTTAAGTCAAATGGTTACAGCGTAATTCCGTGGTGTGGCAGTGGCTTGCGGGAAGCACTGCGGCGCAGTGTGTGTGCTCGCTTCTCGCGCTCCACTGTGCGCCGCATACCGATAATCGGGTGGTTAATGGCCATGCCCATGATGCGCTGCGTAAATCCCGTTACTGCACAGTCCTGAAACGGCCTGATTTGCGACACGAACATCATAAAAATGTCACCGCCTAAAAATAGAGGGGTCGGCGGGGGCGAATCAAACCGTCTGCTCGCAGGAATCGCGGTTGTGAGGCCAGCGACGCAGAGCGGTTACCTAACCCCTTTCAAGTCCTTGTTTTAAAAGGGCGGTACAAAAATTGTTGGTTCGAGCCCCGGTTCATATCTCGGTTGTCGGGAATGGCCGAACGAACTGAAACGAAAGGGATATGCAATGACTAATCATTTGAAGTCGTCGCTGCTGGCAGCGACTGCTATGCTCGCCGCCGGCTCGGCGCAGGCCCAGGTTGTTTTCCCGGCCTCCGACCTTCACGGCACCGGCGCTTCGTCGGTTCAGGATATCTTCCCGCGCGAAGCCAACTGCGTTGGACCTACGCAGTTCGCTGCCAACGCCACGACCGGCGCGATCACCGCTTCGAACTCGTTCACGCAGAACGCTGACGGCACGGTTTCGGCTCGTCGTCTGCCCGACGGCACGTTCAACGGCGCAATCCCCTTCGATTGCGGCGCCGACAACATCCAGCCCAGCCTGACCGTTCGCTACCTCGGCGTTGGTTCGGGTTCGGGTCGCGCTCAGTTCATCGCTGAAAACTTCCAGACCGTTTACACGGCTGCTGCTCCCAGCCCGACGATCTTCGGTTCGACCGTCAAGGACATCACGGACGCCAGCGGCAACGTGACGACCCCCGGTTGGGCTCACACGCACTTCGCCCTGTCGGATTCGCCCCTGAAGTCGACCGAGCGTGATGCGTTCAATGCCCGCGCCGGCGTTGGCAAGATCATCCAGTTCCCGCTCTACGTTCTGCCCGTCTCCGTGGCCTACAGCCCGATCTACGCGTCGAACACGGCAACCGGCTTCACCTATCAGTTCAACATTGCCGTGCCCGCCACCGACAGCGGTGTCGCCACGGGTGGTCTGCGCCTCAGCAAGGTTGCCTATTGCGGCATCTTCAACGGCACGATCGTGAACTGGAACGACAACAAGATCGCCGCCACCAACTATGCTGTGATCGACAAGAAGACCAAGAAGCCGGTCATCGTTCCCCTGTACGATCCTAACCGCGACAGCGCTTCGCGTTGGGCCACCGAAGGTGCTCCGATCCGTCTCGTCGGCCGTCTCGACAAGTCGGGCACGACCGACATCTTCACCCGCCACCTCGCCGCTGCTTGCGGTACGGTTGGCAACAAGTTCGTCCAGGCTGCTGAATCGCTGCCGTTCGACTCCACCAGCGCGATCGACCTGACTGCGTTCCGTCCCGACACGAACTACAAGCCTGCTGTTGCTGCTTCGAACTTCGCCGGCACGACCCAGTCGCTGAACGGTGTTGTCTACCAGAACACGACCAACGGCTTCGTGGTTGGCACCGGCGGCGCTGCCGATGCCATCTCGACCACGCCGGGCACCGCCATCAACGGCACGGGCCTGTTCACGGTTGCTGCCGGTTCGGGCAACGTTCGTGACGCCATCGCCACCATCTCGGTGCCGAACGCCACGGTCAATGTCGGTGCGCTGAAGTTCAACGGCAAGATCGGCTACATCTCGGCCGATAACGTGCTGCCCGCCGCCACCACTGGCGGTCTGCACTCGGCCGCTCTGGAAACCGGTGCTTCGGTCAACCTGACCGCCGATGCCACTTTCCCGACTGGCTTCAAGGTTGCCGGCAAGAAGCCCGTCTTCTCGATGCCGACCGCCCTCAACGCCACGGCTGCTTTCGGCAAGACCATCCTTGCTCCGGAAGCTGACGCCAAGGGCAACTACAAGGCAGACAAGACGCTTACCGTTTCGCGCGGCAATGCGCTCGACTGGTACAACGTTCTGTATGCCGGCGGCATCAAGGATCACCTGAACAACCCGACCCTCGGCTATCCGATGACCGGCACGACTCAGCTGATCACCGGCACCTGCTTCGCTTCGGCTGCTGATCGCAACGCGCTCACCACGCTGGTTCTGTCGATCCTCGGCAAGAACACCAAGACGAAGACCGGTTCGGACGTTTCGGCCAACCTGTTCACCGGTCTGGCTTCGCCTGAAGCCGGCATCCGCGCGCAGGCCGGCATTGCGCCGCTGCCGCTCGGCTGGCGCACGGCCATTGCCAACACGTTCTTCGGCTTCGACAAGAAGACCCTGCCGCTGCAGCTGTTCATCCAGAACGGCATGGCGACTTCGGCCGACCTGCCGACCGCTGGCGTTGCGATCCACAAGGCTGGTTCGGAAAAGAAGCAGAGCGTGAAGACGATCATCGGCTACACCGCCGGCGGTCCGAACCCGACCGTTACGTACTCGACGATCGCTGGCAAGCCGCCGGTGACGACGATCACGACTGCCCGCACGGGCTGCGTGAACGGCCAGGGTCTCTGATCCTAGCCAGTCGGTAACTTCGACGAAAAAGGGGCGGCTCCGGGAAACCGGGGCCGCCTTTTTTGCGCGCCGGGCTTGGCGGGGATTGTGGGATCGGAAGCAACGCGCGACCGGCAAGGCGGTGGTTCGCGGGGTGAGGGCGATAATCTTGTCAAAGGCACGCTCGGGGCGATCGGATAGGATCAAGCCTCTAAGCAGCACGAATCGCCACCCTTTTAAGCCGATGGCGCACAAAAAAGATCGTTCAGGACATATTCACTGTTTTCTTCTAGACTTAACCGTGTCACTTTCTTTTTGGGCAGGTGATTAGTTTATATCCCAATCTACTGGCGGCGCGAGACAATGTCTCCGCCGCCATTTTTTGTTGGGGTCGCTGTGGGGCTGTGGAAGCCGACACCCGACTGTCATAGCGTCCGATACGGACAGTTTTGTCTTGAAATTCCGCCGGTAATCTGTGGCGTCAGCCGCCCGCGCGGCTGGCCATGGCATTCACGGCGGCCTTGATATCGGCTTCCGGCAGAGCGCCGTCGGCAAAGATCGTCTCGCCGGTGCGGTTGTTGCGAATCGCGATGGCCGGCGTGCCGCCCAGGCCAGCCCGTTCGGCGCCCTTCATCTCCACGGAAAGGCGCTGCGCCGTGGCATTGTCACGGCTGCACAGTGCCAGCGCCGTACTGTCCATCGCGCCAGCTGCCCGCGCCAGCGAAGGCACCGCCCCCGCACCCGGCAGGCCCTTGCCATTGCTGACCGTCATCACAAGGTAGGCGTCGAGGAAGCGGTAGTAGCCTGCGGCCCCGGCCTGATCGGCAACGCACAGAGCCGTAGCCGAGGCGATCATCGCATTCGCTCCGTGAAACGGCAGCGGATAGAGCCGCACGGCCAGATTCAGCCGTCCATTGCCGGCATCGACGATGTGTTCGGGCATGTTGCCGAACAGCTTGCAATAAGGGCATTCGGGATCGAGCCATACGATCAGACTGAAATCCGCCTTTGCCGGCCCATAGACCCGGTCGGCCGTGCCAACAGCGTCGACACCGGGCGCATTGCGCCACGCCGGTTCCTCATCCGCATCGCGCGCCTGCACGTTCAGCGGCGTGGCCATCAGGGCGGCCCCTGCAACAAATGTTCGCAACAGGCGGTTCAAGGGGCAGACCTTTCCGGGGAAATGCTGGGATACAGCGCCCTTTCACGGTTTCGATGAAAGCGCAATGACAGCGGCAACAGCACGGGCATCGGCGGTCACGATTGCGGCACACACATTTGTCTATATACAGCGGAATATGGCAAGGCATCCCTCCGATCTCGCCCGCTGGTTCGCTCTTGCCTGTCTTGCGCTGGCCATTGCGGCGTCACCGATTATCGCGCGCGCGCAGGCAACCGGGCCTTTGGTCCTTGCCGCCGCCAGCCTGCAGGAATCGCTGTCCGCCGCCGCCGATGCCTGGGCGGCAAAGCGCCATCCGCGCCCGGTGCTGGCCTTCGCGGCTTCGTCGGCGCTCGCCCGGCAGGCAGAGGCAGGCGCCCCCGCCGACCTGTTCATTGCGGCCGACGAGCAATGGATGGACTACGTCGCCGAGCGAAAACTTCTCGCTCCGGGCACGCGCGTCCCGTTCCTTGTCAACGCGCTGGTGATCGTTGGCCCGAAGGACAGCCGCGTGCGGCTCTATCCGGGGCCGGACTTTCCCTTGGCGCGCGCGCTGGGCACCGGCAAGCTGGCGATGGCCGAGCCCGATAGCGTGCCTGCGGGCCGTTATGGCAAGCAGGCGCTGGAACGGTTCGGCATCTGGCCGCAAGTCTCCGGCCAGATCGCACGCGCCGAAAACGTCCGCGCAGCACTCGCGCTCGTTGCCCGTGGGGCAGCCCCGCTGGGCATCGTTTATGCCACCGATGCGCGGGCCGAACCGGCGGTGCGCATTGTCGGGGTGTTTCCCGCCGGCAGCCATCCGCCCATCGTTTATCCCGTCGCCCGACTGGCAAAATCCACTCATCCGGATGCCGAAGCGTTCCGCCGCTTTCTGATCTCGCACGAAGGCAAGGCGATCTTTCGGCGCTTCGGCTTCGTCGCAAACTGATGGCGACTGCACCATGCTGAGCGCGGCCGAATGGGCCGTGGTGGGCCTTTCCGCCCAAGTCAGCTTCTTCGCCATTTTCGCCACGCTGCCGATCGCGTTCGCGCTGGCCTGGCTGCTGGCGCGCGTGCGCTTTCCCGGCAAGGTGGTGGTCGATGGCATCGTGCATTTGCCGCTGGTGCTGCCGCCGGTCGTCACCGGGTGGATCCTGCTGCTCGCCTTTGCGCCCGACGGACCGCTCGGCCGCCCGCTTGCGACGCTGCTGGGCGTGAGCGTGCTGTTCCGCTGGACCGGCGCGAGCGTGGCCGCCGCCGTCATGGCATTGCCGCTGATGGTCCGCGCGATCCGTCTGTCGCTGGAGGCGGTGGAGCCGCGCCTCGAACAGGCCGCGCGCACGCTGGGCGCAGGGCCGTGGCGCTGCTTCTTCACGATCACCCTGCCGCTGGCGATGCCCGGCGTGCTGGCTGGCGCGGTTCTCGGTTTCGCGCGCTCGCTTGGTGAATTCGGCGCGACGATCACCTTTGTCTCCAACATTCCAGGCGAAACGCAAACGCTGCCGCTGGCGATCTATGGCGCGTTGCAAGTGCCGGGCGGCGACGCCTCGGTCTGGCGGCTGGCGACGATTTCGGTGGTCCTGTCGCTGCTCGCGCTGATCGTGTCGGAAACCCTGTCGCGCCGCGCCGGGCAGGGGAGGGGCATGCATGTCCTTTGACGTGGACGTGGTGCTGCAACGGGGCGAAGCGCGCATCGTCTGCCGCTTTGCAACCGGGCCCGGCGTGACGGCGTTGGTCGGTCGATCCGGCGCGGGCAAGACCAGCGTGCTGCACGCCATCGCCGGCTTGTTGCGTCCGCACGAGGGCCGCATTGCGGTAGGCGATCAAGTGCTGTTCGATGCCGCTGCCCGCGTCGACATCGCGCCACAGCACCGCGCCTGCGGCTTCGTGTTTCAGGATCTGCGCCTGTTCCCCCACCGCCGTGTGCGGGAAAACCTGCTCTACGGCTGGCATCTGGCCCCGCCACGGCGGCGCTGGCTGTCGTTGGACGAGGCGGTGGCCTTTCTCGATATTGCGCCGCTGCTGCATCGCCACCCGCGCACGCTATCAGGCGGAGAGGCGCAACGCGTGGCCATCGGCCGCGCCCTGCTTTCTGGTCCTCGCTTCGTGCTGATGGACGAGCCATTGACGTCGCTCGATGCTGCGCTGCGCAACGAGACCATGGCGGTGATCGAACGCATCCGCGACGAGCTGGCACTTCCGGTCCTGCTGGTTTCGCACGATGCCCGCGAAGTGGAGCGTCTGGCGGATCATGTTGTCGCCATCGGCTGAACTGACCCGCGCCGGCTATTTCTTGGCGGGAACCGGAACCGTATCCAGCTTTACCGGCGGCGTTTCCAACTTGACCGCCGGATCGCGCAGCGCGCGTTTGTCTGCCGGGCCAACCGACAGGCCGTCGAGCGCGCGCATCAGCGGGGTGAACAGCGGTACGTCGCCGTGGCGCTTCACCCGGTCGTAATGGGTCTGCGCGTTGTACTGCGGGTCGTCGGGTAGCAGCCAGCGCTGTTCCAGCGCGCCCATTGCGGCCAGCACCCGCGCCTGCCCGATATAGGAGCCGGCAATAGCAGAGTTGTAATTGCTGCGCGCCGCCTGCAATTCGCGCGCCAGCTGCAGAACGTCGAGCGTGGTGACGAGCCCGGCGCGTTCCTGAAGCAGCGCGCCCTCATAGGCCTTCTGCGCCGCTTCGACCGACAGTCCCAAAGCGCCGATCGAGGCATCCTGCGATTTCCAGTCGTTCCATGCGGCGGCCAGCTGGGCACGGCTATCGCGCAACGCTCCGTCGATCAGCCGCCAGTCGGCGTCGTTGGAAGCCTTTGCCTCGCCGACGCGCGCCTGCCGAAGCCCGCTTTCGAAGATCGGGCCTGAAATGATGAATTCGCCGCGCTGTTCCTTCACGCGGGCCTGGTTGTTGTAAGGACTCTGGCTGCCATAGTTGTAGGTGCCGCGAAAATCGACGCGGGGCATCAGGTCGGCCTTTGCCGAAACGAGACTGGCGCGCGAAACCCGCTCGCGCTCATGCGCGGCGAGCAGCACCGGATTGTGCCCTTCGGCATAGGCATAGGCTTCTTCCAGCGTGCGCACCGGCAGTTCGAGCGGGTTGGGTGCCGCCAGCGTCCCGGCCGGCGCACCGATCTTCTGCACGAAGACAGCCTCGCTCGACGCCGCATCGCGCTGCGCTGCATAAAGCTGTGCGCGGCCGAGTTCGGTGCGGGTGATGACCTGCTGGATATCGGTAACGGTCACTTCGTGAACCTTGAACCGGGATTGATTGTCGCCCAGTTCATTTTCCAGCGAATTGAGGTTGTCCCTGGCGATGGTCACGCCGGCACGATCGCGCAGCAGGCCGACATAGGCCGACACGGCATCGAGCATCGCCTGCTGCTCGGTCGATCGCAGTACCTGCGCCTGAAAAGCACGTTGCGCCACGGCGAACCGTTCCTGCGCGAATGTGCGGCCGAAGGTGAACAGCGGTTGGGTGAGGATCGCGGCGGCGGTGGTGCTCCATCCGCTTCTAATCGTGGAGCCTTTGGGAATCTGGCCGAAAATGTTCGGCGTCGGCTCGAAGCTGTCGCGAACGTAAGTGTCGCTGAGCTGATAGTTCAGCTTCGGTCCGTATTCCGCCCGCGCCTGTGGCACACGGTAGTCCACGCTCTTCACTGCGGCGCGCTGGGCCAACAGCGCGGGCGAGGTCCAGTAGGCGAGCCGCAAGGCATCAGGCAGAGCGGTGACTGGCGCGCCCGACGTGGCGAGCTGCGCTACGTCCGCTGGAGTCTCGTCGGGCAGGTCGACCGAAACGGCCATGCGTCCTTCGCCGGTATCGTCTTGCACGTCGCGTTGCGCATCCCAGCTAGTGGGTTGGTCGTCCGGCGGCCCCATCTGCGCTGAGGATTGCGCCGGAGCGGGTGCTGCGATCAGCAGCGCGGTCAGCGGCGCGGCACCGGCAAGAAGAACGGAAACGATCGAACGGCGCATGGCGACCTTTGGTTCAGTTGTCGCGGAACGCGCGCATGAACTGGTCGCGCAACGGCTTGGTGACGTAGGACAGCAACGATCGGCTGCCGGTCTCGATATAGACTTCGGCTGGCATGCCGCTGCGCAATTCCAGTCCCTCGCGCTTTACGGCCGCCGGGTCGACTTCGATCCGTACCATATAGAACGATTGCTGGGCTTCAGCATTCTCGCTGCGGTCGGTCGCGACATAAACCACTTTGCCGACGATCTGCGGGGTAGTTGCAAGATTGAACGCGCTGAACTGCACGCGCGCGACCTGGCCCTTGCCTACCTGGTCGATATCGGTGGGGCTGATCATCGCTTCCACCACCATCACGTCCTTGTCGGGCACGATTTCCATGATCGGCTCGGCCGGGCGCACCACGTCACCCATGGCGGCAAAGGCGATCTTTTCGATCACGCCGGTATAGGGCGCGCGGATTTCGCTGCGGTCCTGCTGGTCGGTCGCGGCCACGCTGCGCAATTGCTGCTGGTTCAACGCGGTGTTGATCTGCGACAGATCGGTGCCGGCCTGCACGCGGCGCGTCTGCGTCATCTGGATCGACTGTTCCTGCGCCTCGGTAATCTTGGCGCGGGCCTGGGCGATCTGCGATTGCAGCGACCCGACGTTGCCATCAAGATCGACGGCGGTGCGTTCCAGTTGGTTCAGGCGGTTGATCGTCACGAGCTGCTTGTCCCACAGCTCCTTCACGCCCTGCCGTTCGGGCTCGATCAGCTTGCGCTGCTGTTTCAGCGACGCGATCTGCGATTCGAGGCCGTGGATTTCCTGATTGTACTGCTGCATGCGGGCCGAAAGCTGGGCGCGCAAATCGCGCTCCTCGGTCTGGCGCATCCCAAACAAGTGCCGTTCGTCGGCCATGGCCTTTTGCGCGCTTGCTGTGTTGGATCGAGTCAGTTCCGGCGGGAATGTCACCGAACCCAGGCCCAGCCTTTCCGCTTCCAGCCGGGCGCGCTGGGCGAGCAACTGTTCGACGGTCAGGTTGGAGTAGGTGGCATCCGCGCCGGTCACCTTGTCGTCCAACCGCATCAGCAACTGGCCGCGCTCCACGTGTTCGCCGTTATGGACGAGGATGCTTGAGATCACGCCGCCAGTGGGATGGGCGATGCGCTTGACCCGCGATTCCACGCCGACCTGCCCGCCACCGATCACCGCGCCGCCGATTGGCACAACCGCCGCGAGCAGGAACAGGATAACGACAAGTCCGCCGATCGACAGCAGCAGGCGCGACAGCAGCTTGGGCGCCTGGGGGCGATCGGCCGGGTCTTCCCACAGTACGGGAAGCACCTGTCGTGCGGGATCGGTGCTGGCGAGCGGCATGTTCATGCGGCTGCTCCCTTGCCGGCAGCATCCTGTGCCGGTTCCGGCTCGTCCTTGACGATGCGCGGAGTTTCGTTGCCATTCATCCGCTTCATCACGGCATCGCGCTCGCCGAAATCGACCAGGCGGCCGCCGTTGATCACGGCGAGGTGCGTGGCGGGGCCGAGTGTGGCCGGGCGGTGGGTGATCATGATGACGATGCCGCCGCGTTCACGCACGCCCTGAACGGCATGGGCGAGCGCAGCGTCGCCCGTTGCGTCAAGGTTGGAGTTGGCTTCGTCGAGCACCAGCAGGAACGGATCGCCATAGAGCGCGCGGGCAAGCCCGATGCGCTGGCGCTGGCCGGCCGATAGCTCCGCCCCGCCGCCAGATATTGGCGTTTCATAGCCGTCGCTCATCGCCAGGATGGCTTCGTGCATGCCGGCGGCGCGCGCAGCCGCGACCACGGCTTCGGATGTTGCGTCGGGATCGAAGCGCGCGATGTTCTGGCCGATGGTGCCGTCAACCAGATCGACGGTCTGAGGAACATAACCAAAGAAACTGCCCAGCGTTTCAGCGTCCCACTGGTCCAGCGTCGCGCCATCGAGGCGGATCTCACCGCGCGCTGGCCGCCATATGCCGAGAATTGCGCGCACCAGTGTGGTTTTGCCGGCAGCACTCGGCCCAATCACGGCGAGCACCTGTCCGGGGGTCAGCGTCATGGTCACGCCAGAAAGCGTGAAGCGCTGAGTGCCCGGAGGAGCGACCCACACGTCGCGCAGCGAAACTTCGCCGGTCGGCCGGGCGAGTTCCACGGTGCGCGCGGGCGGCTTGCGAAATGCGCTGACGGCCTGCACCACCCGGCTCCAGCCGGTGCGCGCGGCGATCATGCCGCGCCAGTTGCCGATAGCCTGATCGACCGGGGCCAGCGCGCGGCCGGACAGCACCGAGGATGCGAGAATGACGCCGCCCGATGCCTGCCCATCGATCACCAGCAGCGCGCCAACGGTGAGGATCAGCGATTGCAGCAGCATGCGGAACGATTTGCTTGCCCCGCCAAGCCGCGAGACGGTGCGCGAAAGGAACGACTGCGCTTCGATGAAGCTGCCTTCCCATCCGGACGTGCGCTTCACCAGCCGTTCCTGCATGCCCATCGCAAGCGCGGATTCGGCGAAACGGATTTCGGAGAGCGCGGCGGCAGAACGCCGGCCGGTGATGTTGGCCAGTTCGCGCGAGCCCATCTGGGTGCGCTTGTTCGACCAGATCGCCAGGCCGGCCATTACGAAGGTGCCGAGCAGCGCGGTCAGCCCCAGCCACCAGTGCAGGGCAAACAGCACGGCCATGAACATGATCACCCACGGCAGATCGATCAGCGCGACCGGGCCCTGGCTGGCGAGAAAGGTATGGATGGAATCGAGATCGCGGTTGAACTGCAACCCGTCGCCCTTGTCCGCACCCTGCCGCAGCGGGCGGGTGACGGTGGCGTAATGCACCGCGCTGAACAGGTCGTCGTGCACGCCGTTGGCCACGCCCAGCAGTGCTTCGCTGCGAATGGCCTCGAACATCGCCTGGAAAATGTAAAGCAGCACCAGCATGCCGAACAGGCCCACCAGCGTGGGAATGCTGCGGCTTGGCAGCACCGAGTCATAGACCAGCATCATGTAGGCAGAGCCCGCGAAAACCATCACGTTAAGCAGCACGCTGGCAATGGCGACGAGAATCAGGTTGGCGCGGTAACGCCGCATGAACAAGCTAAGGAACTGACGGTCCACGTCCGGTGTCTCCCCCACGCCGGGGGCTAGACGAATGACGTCATGCCCGCAAGCGCGATTTCGCCCACTTTAGAGGCACGGAATTACGAGAGAAACCCGCTAGATGACAATTGTTTCAATTGCGGTTTGTCACGGTCCTGAACAGGTTTGATCGCCTCGATTCAGCCCCGGGACCATCCTGTTACACCGGACGATCCAATTGCACGCCGCAGATCATGAT
The DNA here is from genome assembly GCA_027311705.1 of Novosphingobium sp. GTDB lineage: Bacteria > Pseudomonadota > Alphaproteobacteria > Sphingomonadales > Sphingomonadaceae > Novosphingobium. Next base: position 13,278 of record DAICYJ010000100.1, read on the forward strand.
CTCGCACCACAGGCCTTCGGGTGCGAATGTAATTTCTACCGCGTCAAGGCCTGGCTGTGGCAACAGCAGGCGCATGCCGATGCCGGTGCGTTCGGGCGGGGCCACGCGCGGTCCGCCAGTTTCCTTCCACAGGATGTAGAGGCTGCGCCCGTCAACTGCGACGAACCAGTTCACGTCCACCCGGCCGGTCTGGTTGGATAAAGCGCCATGCTTGACCGCGTTGGTCGCCAGTTCGTGCACCGCCATGATCAGCGGGATGCAGCTGTCGTTGGGCAGGGTGCAGGGGGCCCCGGCCAGGTGAATGCGTCCGTCGGGGTTGATGGGTTCGATCGTACGCGCGATCACGTCCGGCAGATGGCCCTGCACTTCGGTGCCGATGCGCAGCAGGTCGCTCGCCTTGGCCAACCCTTCCAGCCGGCTGGAAAACTCATGGAAGAAGTCCAGCGGAGATTCAGCTTTCGGCCCACGCGACGCCAGCGCCTGGATGATAGCCAGCATATTGCGAACCCGGTGCCGCAGTTCGCGGTTGAACCCTTCCTGCTGCAAGGCGAGAGTATCGAGCATGCGCACCGTGCGGCGCAGCGTGTTGCCCATCAGGACAATCAGGGCCGAGGATAAAGTGAACAGCACAAAATAGCCGACGCGGGTTGCGTTAACTTCCGCGAACCACGCACCGCCACCGAACAGCCGCTGAGCAACGAAGGCCGCAATCCCGGCGAACACGATGGCATAGCGCGCATCGAGAAGCAGCGATGCCACCAGCATGCTCGGCCAATAGGTGAGGAACGGCACGCCCATTCCCCCTTGGTCGACCAGCAAGCGGACAATAGTCGGGGCTAGGAGCAGTCCGGTCAGCCATGCGAGCTGTTCCAGCGCCGACCGCTCACGACTGATAGCCCAGCGCATGGCCGGCATTCTTTCCATCCCTGTTTCCTTCTGCGCGACCCGCTCCCCGACGATGCCCGTCGTTCGATCCGGATCGGATCGTATTAGGAAGAGCAACCCCCTATGGCCATATTGAAATTAGGAATTGTTGATTGCGCAGATGGAAACGAATGTGGCGTGTGGCCCATTAACTATGCCGCGATGTCTCGAGTCATCGCGCTGGTTTGTTGCGGGGCGAATGCCATCGGGGGCAGTGGCCTTGGCGGGGCCAGCCGCAGGGCGTCGGCCAGATCGATCACCATTGCGACGGCGCGTATCTCATCGGGCGTAAGTCCGTCGAAATCGGGCAGGAAGGCCCGGCATGCCTGCAGCAGGTTGCCCGGATTGCGCTCCAGTTCCGAACGATAATGCGCGATCGTGTTGCATCCGTCGACATCGGCCCAGCGCAGCCCACTGGGCATGGGGCGTTCGTGAAAATCCCATAGGGCGGCGATGGCGCGTTCAACCGCGTCGCGCGCCTGGTCGCCCAGCGCTTCGCCCGATGCACGGGCTTTCAATTTGTTACGATAGCGGCGCTGCCGCTCGGCGTTGCTCATGGCCATGCCCGGCACGATAGGCCTGTGCAGGGGGTGCCGACAATCGGGTAACACCCTGTTACGTAACCATGCGTATGGCCGTCGAGGCGTAGACCGTCTGGCGTTCAGCCTTCGCGCCTGGCGGCCCTTCGGGTCTGCCGGTCAGCCTTCCGGATCGTTGACCGCCAACAGCGCCAGTTCGGTGCGGTTGTCGATGCCCAGCTTCTGATACATGGCGTGGAGGTACACTTTGACCGTACCTTCGCCGATGTTCAGTTCCTGCCCGATATCGCGATTGCGCAATCCGCGTGCCACCAGCCGGGCGATGCGCCGTTCGCGCGGGTTCAGCCGCTCCAGCGGGCCGCCTTCGGGATTGAGCGAGATGTCGAGCGCGCGCTGGAGAAACACCGGTGCAATGGCCTTCTGTCCGGCATGGACCTTTTCCAGCACATCGACCAGTTCGTCCTCGGCCCCGTCCTTGGAGACGATACCTTCGACGCCGGCGCGCATCACCGACATCAGCTGGCGGTCGTTAATCTCGGCCGTCAGCAGCACGATGGGTCGCTTGTCGCCTTTGGCGCGCAAGGCCTCCAGCGTCTGCACACCGTTCATGCCGGGCATATTGATGTCGAGCAGCACGATCGCAGGGTTGTGCGTGTCGATCGCCGCCAGCGTTTCCTCGCCGCTGGCAGTCGCGGCCACCACCTGGAATTGGCTGCCGCGCAGCACGGCCTCCACGCCGGCGCGGATAAAGCCATGGTCGTCAGCGATCAGAACCGGAATCATGCTGCAATCCTTGTAGGGAGTTCGATTTCGAGCCGCGCACCCGGACCGTTGTTGCAAATGACCAGCGTGCCGCCAAGGGCGTCCACCCGCTCGCCGATCGAGCGTGGCCGACTTGCCGTTCCATCTTGCGCAAATCCTTGGCCGTTGTCGCCGATCAACAGCTTCATCATGTCGTCACCCTGCGTCAATGCGATGTCGACCTGGGTACAGTGGCCATGCCGGGCGGCGTTCGCCACCGCCTCGCGCACCAGTTGGCGCAATTCGTGCGCAAGCTGGATCGAAACCGTAAAGGGGCGCGCGGAAGCAGCGAACGTGGTGGAGATGTGCCAGTGATGGCCGACCTCGTCCAGCAACGTTTCCAGTTCCTCGACCAGATCGGTGCGACGGTCGGCGTCCTCTCCCCGGCGCAGCCTTTCGATCATCAGGCGCAATTGCCCTTGTTCGCGGCGCAGCGCTTCCTTCATGGCGTTGATCTCGCCTTCGGGGTCGTTGCCTTCGCGGATCCACCGGCGCAGCGCCTCGATGCGGAACAGCGTGCCGGCGAGGAACTGGGCCACGCTGTCGTGCAGATCGCGGGCCAGCGCGTTGCGGATGCCCGATACGGCCGAAGACTGCGCCAGCGACGCCATTTCCTCGCGGTCGATCGCCAGCCCGATTTCGCGCGCCAGTGCACCGGCGGGGCCAAGATCGTCGAAGCAGATGTCGGGAATGCCCCAGATCAGCAATTGCGCGCAGCCGTTGGCGGTGTTGAACGAGACCAGCAGGCCTTCGTTCACGCTGCAATGGTCGGCCAGCGGGATTTCGATAGGGCCGGCACGGGCCATCGGCACGTCGGCATCGTTCATCATGACGCGCCGCCCGCGCTTCATGTCGAACAGCAGCGGTCGGTAATCCTCAGCCAGATCATCGGTCAGCGGGCCGGGGCCGACGCGATCATGGGTCACGACGCCGTTGTCGTCGCAAAGCACTTCGGTCCACGGCTCCTCGTCGCGGCCCAGCGCGATCGATGCCCCCCTCGCGTGCATGGATCGGCGGGTGAATGCCAGCGCTCCGGCAATCACCCGCATGCGCCGTTCGCCCGGAACGCCCGTCGGCTCGGGCAACCGCACCGCGCGGGTGCGCCCCTGGTCGGCGCTCAACCACACCATCATGATCGAAAGGATGACCATGTACGTCTGCCGCCGACCGAAGCGATAAAGGTCGAGCTCCATGTGCATGGCCAGCATCCAGCCGCCGAACACGCTGTTGAGCACCACCAGCGCCAAGGCTGTGTAAGCGACCCCCGTCCATCCCCAACGCAATGTCGCGGTGATCAGGAGGAATGCAGCGAAGGCCATGAACGGGCTGGCGAAATCTCCGTTGCCGGTTTCGGTGAAATAGACCGCAGCGATGAAGCCCATGATGTCGATGGCATGGACCAGACGCGCCAGCCGGAATTCCAGCCACCAGTTTTCCCAAGCCACCAGCACCAGTCCAGCCGACCAGACGAGATAGAGCGACAGAAGTATATAGCCTGCCGCATCAGCCCGGACCGGCTGCACGGGATCGATCCACAAGGCCAATAGGAACACCACCGCCAGGATGGCGCGGGTGATCGCAAGGACCTTGCCCGTCCGCCTGGTAAACATGCGTCTCCGCTCCAAAGCGGGACCCTCCCTAAAGTGTTAAGCCCCTGTTACCGTTAACCGTGGTTGTTGTACACGCTGGTGCACCGGCGCGCGATCATTCACGGATTACGCATTCCCTTGCAGGGGAGTGAATATAGGCTCACTTCATTATCCTACACCGAGGGAATCCAGTGACTTACGAAAAACGCAATTGCGGCACATCAAAAGTTTCACAATACACATCGGTTAGGGGCGTAGCAGGGACGCGTGCGGGGTGCTGGGAATGCGATTGACAACGGCTGAGGATGCCGCGCTGGAGGTGGTTGAGGCCGACGGTGCGAACGCACTCGCTTCTCTCACGGCCAAGCAGCGCGACGTGCTGGACCTGCTGCTAGAGCATAAGACGTCGAAGGAAATCTCCCGGATTCTCGGCATTTCTCCCTACACCGTGGACCAGCGGATCATGCTGGCGCGCGCCAAGCTGAACGTCGCCACGCGCAACGAAGTGGCGCAGGCATACCGCCTCTTGCTGAGCCAAGTGGCCGCAAAACCGCCATTCTCGCGAGAAATATCCGATCCGGAGATATACGAACAATCCGTATACGGTTCATCGCATCTCGCTTCCGGCCAGTCAGACGCGCAGGTCCAGCATCGGGACGACACGGCAGAAGGCTTGTTGGCACTCCCGTTCCGGAACGTGGCGCAAACGATTCCCCGACCGGACGGACCAGCGCTGACAGAACCCTACTACCATGTCCTCCCGGAGGTGTTCGACGGACCGAATGGAACGGTGCTGCGGCTTGGGGCCATTGCCCTGATCGCGATGTTTCTGGTCCTGATCGTGATGGGTGGGTTGGCGATGTTCGAGCAACTTTCCCATATCGTGGATCGCTGATCCGTCGATTCATCTCCCCGTTACTGGAGTGTCGTGGCGCTTTTCCGCCGCGATTAGGGGGAATGAACATGACTAACTTGATGACCACGACCGTTGCTCAGCTTCGCATCACCCGCGATCTGGAACATGCCGAAGCCGCTCTCGATGAAGCCCTGATCCGTCAGGCCAACCTGCTTGCCACGATGGTCGGCGCCCGCCGCGAAACCGGCGTTGCGCCGTTCATGGGCCAGGAGGCGCTGATGCGTTTGGTGAAAACACAGCAGGCCACGGTCGATGCTGGCGGAGAACTCGCCCGCGTCCACGGCCGCCTGCGCCAGATCGCTGTCGAAACCGGCGGCGGCAACGATGCTTGCCCACCCAATGCGCAGGTTGAAACCACGTCGAACGACATCGAGGCAGCCGACATCGCTGAGGCGGCATGAGCTTGACCTCCGCTGTCCATGGGTGCTCGTGATGCGCGATGTTATCGCTCTGGCTCCCACGCTTCGTAATGCTCGTCACCATCCTGTTCGCGGCCCGCAAAGGGGGCGAGCCGGAACGGTTGGTGGCCAGCATTCTCCTGGCGACATTCGGACTGGATGTCGTCAACCACGCCTTGTTCGGGGATCCGGCATGGTTTGCAGTCAATCCGGGGCATCTGGTTATAGATGGCTGGGCCTTTATCACGCTGCTCTGGGTTGCGCTGCGCGCCAACCGGGGTTGGCCGTTATGGGTCACGGCTTCACAAGTGATCGTCGTACTGGGGCACATCGCCAAACTTTGGGACGTGGACATTGTGCTCAGGGCCTATTGGGCCATGACGCAGGTTCCTTTCACGTTCCAGCTGGTCGTTCTGCTGATCGGGACTTACGCCCATCAACAGCGCGCACTCCGCATCGGACAGTATCATTCGTGGCGCCCGGCCTGACGGCGGTCAGCCGTCGATCGAATGCGGCGGGGTGGACGGCATGATGATGATGCGAAATGTCGGAGGCTCCGGATCATCATCGGTCATCGCGCCCGATCCCGCCTATCGTGTCACGTTGGCGCTCGCGCGCGAGATCTACGCCGGACGGCGGCGTCGCGCCCGCTTTCTCGCGTCGGACCTGTTCGGGGAACCGACGTGGGACATCCTGCTCGATCTCTATATCGCGGCGCGTGAAAATCGCCGGGTGCCGACGACCAGCGCCTGCATCGGCGCTCATGTGCCGCCCACCACGGCATTACGCTGGCTGCGCATTCTTGAGGCGCGCGGCATCGTGGAGCGCGAAGAGGATGGTCGTGACGGACGGCGGACGTTTGTTCGCTTATCGGAACGCGGGCTTACAGCGATGGATGGCTATTTGCAGGGTATGGTTCCCGGCCTGACCAACGCCATGATCGAACCTTTGCGTGAGGCAGAATATGCCGATGAAGCAATGGCGCAGGCTGCAGAATAGAATCAAAATGGGGGGCGAGCATTGCTCACCCCCCATTTTTGCTGCTTTCGAGATTGGTTTCAGCGGCGATAACGGCACTTGTTGCGGTTCTTGCGCGCGATTTCGTGTCCGGCCACGCCGCCAGCTGCCGCGCCGATTACGGTTCCGGTGGTGCCACCGGTCAGCACTTTGCCAAGAATGCCGCCACCCACGGCACCCACAACGGCACCGCCGGTCTTGCTCAGCCCCTTGCAGCGGCGCGCTTCGGCCGGCGATGCGGCCATTACCGCCAGTGCGGCTGCGATGCCGAGCCCGATGCGGCTCTTTCGTGAAGTGATCATGCTACCCTCCTGTGCAGGCTGTCCCCGCATTACGCCGCTGAACGCGTGCATGATCCGCGCGGTTCCCGCCTTCCGCTTGCGACAGGATCACCGCTGGCTGCGGTCATTCGATCTGCCACCGGATCGCGCTTTCATAAGTGCCGGCCGTCTTGCCGCCGCTTTCGTCCTTCGCCGGATCGAACCTGGCCCGCGCGCTCACTCTGGCGCATGCCACGCGGTCAAGCTCCACGTGGCCGCTGCCTGCTGTCACCGTGCATCCGGTCACCCGTCCGTCGGTGCCGATATCCAGCCGGAACCGCGTTACCCCGGTCCATTCCTCGCGAATTGCCCGCGCCGGATAATCGTCGCGCGATACCCACGTTCCCGGATTGCCGCGTGGCACGGCCTCCACGGCGGCATAGCGCGGTGAAGGCGAAGGTAGGGGCCTCGGGTCAACAAAAATCCCGCCGTCCGCATTTCCTCCCAGATCCAGCGGCTTGGCCGGACCGATATCGATCGTGGTGTCGAGCATCGGATCCTTGAGGCCGAGGCCGTTGTCTACCGGCGGCACGAAGATCTTCCGGTCGGTCGGTGCAGCGCTGGGCTTGGCGGTGGGCTTTACATAGGGCGGCGGCACGTAAGTCCAGTTCTGGGCGTTCAGCGCCTTGTCAACCGCCTCCTGAATGGCCCCGCCCGCGAAGGTCGCCAGCAGCGCGGCTCCTATCCCCACATGCACCGCCGCCACCGCGATCCCGGTACCGAATTTGCCGCCATTCGTGCGTTTATCGACATAAGCCATGGACACACCTCTCCGAATTGCCGCCCGGACTATGCCGGTGCGGTCATGTTATGGTGTATCATTATCACGGATTGGCCGGACACAAAGTGGAATGTCAACTGAATCGGTAGAATTAAACGAACAAGACCGTTCCGTTCCGTTTCGTACCACCGCTTTTCCGGAGCATTGCTTGACCGGACAGGCGTTTGGGCATAAGGGCCGCGCATCCGGACCGGGTCTTCGATCCTTCCGGCGACATAGAGCTGAACATTGCCGGTGTGCATGTGGGGTCTCGATCGGCGGATTTCCGTCGGCTCGGTGGCTTCCTTCCGGGATCGGGCAGGGCGAATCGCCCCGCTTGCATCGCGTGCTTCTCCGTCAAAGTAACCCGGTGCCGTTGTTGCCGGGTGGAGTGTTTTCGGCTCACGATGCGCCTTTGATGGCGATGCCGTATGGCGTCGCCGGCGCTGCGTGAGATATTCCGCAAACCTTCACCTGCGTTGTGGCAGTGCCCCATTCTAGGTGAAGAGATTCAATGCCCACAATCAACCAGCTGGTCCGCAAGGGCCGCGAGCCGCAGAAGGTCAAGTCCAAGGTCCCGGCCATGGAACAGAACCCGCAGAAGCGCGGCGTTTGCACCCGAGTTTATACGACCACCCCGAAGAAGCCGAACTCGGCGCTTCGCAAGGTCGCCAAGATCCGCCTGACGAACCAGCGCGAAGTCATCTCGTACATCCCCGGCGAAGGTCACAACCTTCAGGAGCACTCGGTTGTGCTCATCCGTGGCGGCCGTGTCCGCGATCTTCCCGGCGTGCGTTACCACGTGCTGCGCGGCGTTCTCGATACGCAGGGCGTGAAGGACCGCAAGCAGAGCCGCTCGAAGTACGGCGCCAAGCGTCCGAAGTGATGGGTGCAGCGGGGCAGGGCGGAGATCGCCCGTCACGCTGAACCATCTCTCAGGAATATCGGCCCGCCCCGCTGCGCGGCAGGCCCGATCAGAAGGAATTCAAGATGTCACGTCGTCGTCGTCCCGAAAAGCGGGTTATCCTGCCCGATCCCAAGTTTGGTGATCAGATCCTGTCGAAGTTCATGAACAACCTCATGCTCGATGGTAAGAAGTCGGTTGCCGAAAGCATCGTTTATGGTGCGATGGAAACCATGCAGGTCCGCGCCAAGGCCGATCCGATCCAGCTGTTCCACGATGCCCTGAACAACGTGAAGCCGCAGATCGAAGTCCGCAGCCGCCGCGTTGGTGGTGCGACGTATCAGGTCCCGGTCGAAGTCCGTCCGGAACGCGCCCAGGCGCTGGCCATCCGCTGGCTGATCACCGCTGCGCGCAACCGCAGCGAAACCACGATGTCGGCCCGCCTTTCGGCAGAGCTGCTCGATGCCGCCAACAACCGTGGCAACGCGGTGAAGAAGCGTGAAGACACCCACCGCATGGCCGACGCCAACCGCGCGTTCAGCCATTACCGCTGGTAACAGCGGATTTTATCAGATGCCGCTGGCTATCTGGTAAAGTGGTCGTCTTTAAACGGTCACGCAAGTAACCATATGGGGCGGGCCTGATACCTTAGGCCCCCCCACATCAAGGAACTACCCATGGCCCGCAGCCATCCGCTCTCGATGTACCGCAATATCGGCATCATGGCGCACATCGACGCCGGTAAGACGACGACGACCGAGCGCATCCTCTATTACACCGGCAAGTCCTACAAGATCGGCGAAGTGCACGATGGCGCTGCGACCATGGACTGGATGGAGCAGGAACAGGAACGCGGCATCACGATCACGTCGGCCGCGACGACCTGCTTCTGGAACGACCACCGCATCAACATCATCGACACCCCCGGCCACGTCGACTTCACCATTGAAGTCGAACGCTCGCTGCGCGTGCTCGATGGCGCGGTTGCATGTTTCGATGGCGTTGCCGGCGTTGAGCCGCAGTCCGAGACCGTGTGGCGCCAGGCCGACAAGTACGGCGTTCCGCGCATGTGCTTCATCAACAAGCTCGACCGCACCGGTGCGAACTTCAAGTACTGCGTGCAGTCGATCATCGACCGCCTCGGTGCCAAGCCTGCCGTGCTCTACATCCCGATCGGCCTCGAAGCCGACCTCAAGGGCCTCGTCGATCTCGTGAACAACCGCGCCATCATCTGGAAAGATGAAGCGCTGGGTGCCGAGTTCTTCTTCGAGGAAATCCCTGCCGATCTCGCCGACGAAGCCGCGATCTATCGCAGCGAACTGATCGAACTGGTCATCGACCAGGACGACGCGGCGATGGAAGCCTACCTTGAGGGCACCGAGCCTGACGTGGCGACGCTCAAGGCGTGCATCCGCAAGGGCACTTTGGCGCATGCGTTCGTGCCGGTCGTCTGCGGTTCGGCGTTCAAGAACAAGGGCGTCCAGCCCCTGCTCGACGCCGTGGTCGATTACCTGCCTTCGCCGCTCGACATCGAAGACGTCCAGGGCGTCAAGATGGATAGCGACGAGAAGGACAGCCGTCCGCCGGCGGACGACGCTCCGTTCAGCGCGCTGGCGTTCAAGGTCATGAACGATCCGTTCGTGGGCTCGCTCACCTTCATCCGCATCTATTCGGGTTCGCTCACCAAGGGCACGTACCTGAACTCGGTGAAGGACAAGAAGGAAAAGGTCGGGCGCATGCTCGAAATGCACGCCAACGACCGCAAGGACGTGGACGAGGCATTCGCGGGCGACATCATCGCGCTGGCCGGCATGAAGGAAACCACCACCGGCGATACGCTGTGCTCGGAGCGGTTCCCGATCGTGCTGGAACGCATGGAATTCCCCGAGCCGGTTATCGAACTGTCCGTGGAGCCCAAGACCAAAGCCGACCAGGAAAAGATGGGTCTCGCGCTCAATCGCCTGTCTGCCGAAGATCCTTCGTTCCGCGTTTCGACCGATCACGAATCGGGTCAGACGATTATCAAGGGCATGGGCGAGCTTCACCTCGACATCATCGTCGATCGCATGCGCCGCGAATTCAAGGTCGAGGCCAATGTCGGTGCGCCGCAGGTGGCTTACCGCGAATACCTCGGTAAGCCGGTGGACGTCGACTACACCCATAAGAAGCAGTCGGGTGGTACGGGTCAGTTCGGCCGCGTGAAGGTGAAGGTCACGCCGGGCGAGCGCGGTTCGGGTTTCGTCTTCAAGGACGAAATCAAGGGCGGTAACATTCCGAAGGAATTTATCCCTGCGATCGAAAAGGGTTTCCGCGAGACGGCCCTGACGGGTTCGCTGATCGGCTTCCCTATCATCGACTTCGAAGTGCTGCTTTATGACGGTGCGTACCACGACGTCGACTCGTCGGCCCTGGCCTTCGAAATCTGCGCCCGCGCTGCCATGCGTGAAGTTGCCCAGAAGTCCGGCATCAAGCTGCTCGAACCGATCATGAAGGTCGAAGTGGTTTCGCCGGAAGAGTATCTGGGTGACGTGATCGGCGACATGAACAGCCGCCGTGGCCAGATCCAGGGAACCGACAGCCGGGGCAATGCCCAGGTGGTCGAGGCTCTGGTCCCGCTGGCGAACATGTTCGGCTATGTGAACCAGCTCCGCTCGTTCACGCAGGGCCGTGCAAACTACTCGATGTTCTTTTCCCACTATGACGAGGTCCCGGCAAACGTCGCGACCGAGATCAAGGAAAAGATGGCCTGATCCGCAAGGGTCAGGGAGTTTTTCGGAAAGCTTGCCTGATCCGTCGGATCAGGCTAGGGGCGGCCCTCGATTCAGCCGGGTGCCGTACCCTGCAGGTATCAACAGACAGACGAAAAGAAGGTTTTGAGCAATGGCCAAGGCTAAGTTTGAGCGGAACAAGCCGCACTGCAACATCGGCACCATCGGTCACGTTGACCATGGCAAGACCACGCTGACCGCTGCGATCACCAAGGTGCTCGCTGAAACGGGCGGCGCCACGTTCACCGATTATGCGAACATCGACAAAGCGCCTGAAGAGCGCGAGCGCGGCATCACGATCTCGACCGCACACGTCGAGTACGAAACGGCGAACCGCCACTACGCACACGTCGATTGCCCGGGCCACGCCGATTATGTGAAGAACATGATCACCGGTGCTGCCCAGATGGACGGCGCGATCCTGGTCGTGAACTCGGCTGACGGCCCGATGCCGCAGACCCGCGAGCACATCCTGCTCGCCCGTCAGGTCGGCGTGCCGGCTCTGGTCGTGTACATGAACAAGGTCGATCAGGTCGATGACGAGGAAATCCTCGAACTCGTCGAACTCGAAATGCGCGAACTGCTGACCTCGTATGGCTTCGAAGGCGACGACATCCCGTTCGTCAAGGGTTCGGCTCTCGCCGCTCTCGAAGGCCGCGACGACAACATCGGCAAGAACTCGATCTACGAACTGATGAAGGCCGTGGACGAATGGATCCCGCAGCCCCCGCGCCCCACGGACAAGCCGTTCCTGATGCCGGTGGAAGACGTGTTCTCGATCTCGGGTCGCGGTACGGTTGTTACCGGCCGTATCGAAACGGGCATCGTCAAGGTTGGTGAAGAAGTCGAGATCGTTGGTCTGAAGGATACCCAGAAGACCACCGTGACCGGCGTCGAAATGTTCCGCAAGCTGCTCGATCAGGGTGAAGCTGGCGATAACGTCGGTGCACTGGTTCGCGGTGTGAAGCGTGAAGACGTGGAACGCGGTCAGGTGCTGTGCAAGCCCGGTTCGGTTACGCCGCACACCGAGTTCTCGGCCGAAGTCTACGTGCTGTCTAAGGATGAAGGTGGCCGTCACACGCCGTTCTTCGCCAACTACCGCCCGCAGTTCTACTTCCGCACCACGGACGTCACCGGCGAAGTGATCCTTCCCGAGGGCACCGAGATGGTGATGCCGGGCGACAACCTGTCGCTGTCGGTCAAGCTCATCGCTCCGATCGCGATGGATCCGGGTCTGCGCTTCGCCATTCGCGAAGGTGGCCGCACCGTCGGTTCTGGGGTTGTCAGCACGATCACGAAGTAATATAGGCCGCGCTCCGGCGGGGAGATTCGTTTCCCCGCCGGCCGGATTTCAGATCAGTCGGCCCGCTTTCCCCGCGCTTCACCAGCTGGGGCAGGGTGAGAGGGCGGTACGGCTGGTTTTTTGTTTTGCTCTTTCGCATCGGTAAACGGACATGGACGCCCAGAATATCCGCATTCGCCTGAAGGCCTTTGATCATCGTGTGCTCGACCAGGCCACTGGAGAAATTGCAGATACCGCCCGCCGCACCGGCGCGCTGATCCGCGGCCCCATTCCGCTTCCGACGCGTATCGAGAAGTTTTGCGTTAACCGCGGCCCGCACGTCGACAAGAAGTCGCGCGAGCAGTTCGAGGTCCGCACCTACAAGCGCCTGCTCGATATCGTGCAGCCGAATGCGGCCACGGTCGATGCGCTGATGAAGCTGGACCTCGCGGCCGGTGTGAACGTCGAGATCAAGCTGGCCTGATCGGCCTCGATTTCGACGCATAAAGTTTCGACCTTCGGGTCACGTTCCTTTCGGCTCATGTCCTTTTGGCTGGGTTCGGTTAGGCGGGAATTTCCCGCTACGACATAGGGATACCTCCGGCGCCGCCTTTCATCGGGCACAGTCGGGCAAGCGTCCCCCGTTCGCTTCCGCAAGGAGGCACTCAGCCCGGACGGGGCGCGTTTCACAATACGGGCTGAACACGCCTGGGGGGATGGTCCTCTCAGGCCTCTGTAAGGAGTATTGGTCATGCGCACCGGCGTGATCGCTAAGAAGGTCGGGATGACCCGCCTTTTCCAGGACGACGGACGGCACGTGCCGGTCACCGTTCTGGCACTAGAAAATTGCCAGGTAGTATCGGTCCGCACCGAAGACCGTGACGGTTACGTCGCGGTTCAGCTGGGTGCCGGTCTTGCCAAGCAGAAGAACGTCGCCAAGCCGCAGCGCGAACATTTCGCCAAGGCTGAAGTGCCGCTCAAGATGGAAGTCGCCGAGTTCCGCGTCTCTGACGATGCGCTGCTCGAAGTCGGCTCGACCATCGCCGCTTCGCACTTCGTGCCTGGCCAGTATGTCGACATCACCGGCCACACGCAGGGCAAGGGCTTTGCGGGCGGCATGAAGCGTTGGGGCTTCGGCGGTATGCGCGCCACGCACGGCGTGTCGATCTCGCACCGTGCCCTCGGTTCGACCGGTCAACGCCAGGATCCGGGTCGCGTCTTCAAGAACAAGAAGATGGCCGGCCACATGGGCGATCGCCAGCGCACCCAGCAGAACCTCGAAGTTGTCCGCACCGACGACGAACGCGGCCTGATCTTCGTCAAGGGCTCGGTGCCCGGCTCGAAGAACGGCTGGTTGCTCGTTCGCGACGCCGTCAAGATCGACCGTCACGCGGAAGCCCCGTATCCCGCCGGCCTCAAGCAGGCCGCCAACAGCAATGACTCGGCTGCTGCCGACACTCCCGCGGAAACCGTGGCAGCTGTCGAAGCGACCGAAGGTCAGGAGGGCTAAGTCGTGAAGGTTCAGGTCCTCAATCTCGACGGTTCCGCCGCAGGCGACGTCGAACTGTCGGATGACGTGTTCGGCATCGCGCCGCGCGCTGACATCCTCCATCGCGTTGTAACGTGGCAACTCGAAAAGCGTCGCGGCACTGCCCGCGCCGCCCGCGAGCGGTCGGACGTTGCCCGCACCGGCAAGAAGCTGGGCAACCAGAAGGGTGGCGGTACGGCCCGTCACGGTGACCGCGCGGCTCCGATCTTCATCGGCGGCGGCAAGGCTCATGGTCCGCGCAAGCGTGATTTCGATCCTTCGCTCAACAAGAAGGTTCGCTCGCTGGGTCTTCGCATGGCTCTGTCGGCCAAGGCTGCAGGCGGCCTCGTGGTCGTCGACACGCTCGAACTGACCGACGCCAAGACCAAGGCGCTCAGTGAACAGCTCGCAAAGTCGGGCTGGGGCAAGAAGGTTCTCGTGATCGACGGCGAACAGGTGAACGAGGGCTTCGCCCGCGCTTCGGCCAACATCGTCGGCATCAACGTGCTCCCCGCTGTCGGCGCCAACGTCTACGACATCCTGAAGCATGACACGCTGGTGCTGACGCGCGCTGCTGTCGAAAAGCTGGAGGCGCGTTTCAATGGCTAAGGACGCAATCGACACGCGTCACTACGACGTGATCGTGGCTCCCCACATCACCGAGAAGTCGACGCTGCTCAGCGAACACAACGCCGTGGTCTTCAAGGTTGCCGGCAAGGCAACCAAGCCAGAGATCAAGGCTGCAGTGGAAGCGCTGTTCGACGTGAAGGTTACGGGTGTGAACACCCTGAACCAAAAGGGCAAGACCAAGCGCTGGAAGGGTGCTCCCTACAAGCGTTCGGACTTCAAGAAGGCTGTCGTGACTCTGGCCCCCGGCCAGTCGATCGACGTCACCAGCGGTATCTGAGGCGCGCATCATGGCACTCAAGAACTATAACCCGACCAGCCCCGCACGGCGCGGCCTCATCCTCGTCGACCGTTCGTCGCTGTGGAAGGGCAAGCCCGTCAAGGCGCTGACTGAAGGCAAGTCGAAAACCGGCGGCCGCAACAACAAGGGTCACGTTACCTCGCGCGGCATCGCCGGCGGCCACAAGCAGACGTACCGCTTCATCGACTTCAAGCGTCGCAAGTGGGACATGCCGGCTACCGTTGAGCGCCTGGAATACGATCCCAACCGCACCGCGTTCATCGCTCTCGTCAAGTACGAGGACAGCGAGCAGAACTACATCCTCGCTCCCCAGCGTCTGGCCGTCGGCGACACCATCGTTGCCGGTGAAAAGACCGACGTGAAGCCTGGCAATGCCATGCTCCTGTCGCAGATGCCGGTCGGCACCATCATCCACAACGTGGAGATGAAGCCGGGCAAGGGTGGCCAGATCGCCCGTTCGGCAGGCACTTATGTTCAGCTCGTCGGTCGTGACCGCGGCATGGTCATCGTTCGCCTGAACTCGGGCGAGCAGCGCTACCTGCGCGGCGATTGCATGGGCACGGTTGGCGCGGTCTCGAACCCCGACAACTCGAACCAGAACCTCGCCAAGGCCGGTCGCAACCGTTGGCTCGGCCGTCGTCCGCTTACTCGCGGCGTCGCCAAGAACCCGGTCGATCACCCGCACGGTGGTGGTGAAGGCCGTACTTCAGGTGGTCGTCATCCGGTCACGCCTTGGGGCAAGCCCACCAAGGGTGCCCGCACCCGTCACAACAAGCAGACGGACAAGATGATCATCCGTTCGCGTCACGCGAAGAAGAAGAGGTAACACCCCATGGCACGTTCCGTCTGGAAGGGCCCCTTCGTCGACCTGCACCTCCTGAAGAAGGCCGAAGTGGCCCAGGATGCAGGCTCCCGCGCCGGCCCGATCAAAACCTGGTCGCGGCGTTCGACGATCCTGCCGCAGTTCGTTGGTCTGACGTTCACCGTCTACAACGGCCAGAAGTTCATCCCCGTCGCCGTCTCGGAAGAGATGGTTGGCCACAAGCTCGGTGAATTCGCGCCCACGCGCACGTTCCCCGGCCATGCTGCTGACAAGAAGGGCAAGCGCTAATGGGCAAGGAAAAGTCCCCCCGTCGCGTTGGCGAAAAGGAAGCGCTGTCGGTCGGCACGCAGATCCGTGGTTCGGCTCAGAAGCTGGGTCTCGTCGCTGCTCTGATCCGCGGTCGCCGGGTTGAGGATGCGATGAACATCCTCTCCTTCTCGACCAAGGCGATGGCTGTCGATGCGCGCAAGGTTCTCGCTTCGGCGATCGCCAATGCCGAAAACAACCACAACCTGGACGTCGATGCGCTCGTCGTGGCGGAAGCCTCGGTCGGCAAGTCGATCACCATGAAGCGCTTCCACACCCGTGGTCGTGGCAAGTCGACCCGCATCCTCAAGCCGTTCAGCCGGCTGCGGATCGTGGTTCGCGAAGTTGAGGAGGCCTGATCATGGGTCATAAATCCAACCCCATCGGCCTGCGCCTGCAGATCAACCGCACCTGGGACAGCCGCTGGTACGCGGAAGGTCGCAGCTACGAGCGTCTGCTCCGCGAAGATCTTGCGATCCGCAAGTTCATCGTCGAGAACCTGCCGCAGGCAGCCATCTCGAAGGTGGTCATCGAGCGCCCGGCCAAGCTGTGCCGCGTTTCGATCTACGCTGCCCGTCCCGGTGTCATCATCGGCAAGAAGGGTGCGGACATCGAAAAGCTGCGCTCGAAGCTGGCTACGATGACCAACAGCGACGTCAAGCTGAACATCGTTGAAATCCGCAAGCCGGAAATCGATGCCAAGCTCGTCGCCCAGGGTGTCGCCGATCAGCTCGTTCGCCGCGTGGCTTTCCGCCGTGCGATGAAGCGCGCCGTGCAGTCCGCTCTGCGTCTGGGTGCCGAAGGCATCAAGATCACCTGCGGCGGCCGTCTCGGCGGTGCTGAAATCGCCCGCGTCGAATGGTATCGCGAAGGCCGCGTTCCGCTGCACACCCTGCGCGCGAACATCGACTACGCCGAGACCGAGGCGCACACCGCCTATGGCGTGATCGGCATCAAGTGCTGGATCTTCAAGGGCGAAATCCTTGGGCATGATCCAATGGCACAGGATCGGCTGATGATGGAGGCTCAAACCTCCGGCGTCCGTCCGGCCCGCTGAGCTTCTAGGATAGAGTAAGCACCATGCTGCAACCGAAGAAGACAAAGTTCCGCAAAGCCTTCAAGGGCCGGATCAAGGGCGACGCCAAGGGCGGTTCGGACCTGAACTTCGGCTCGTACGGCCTCAAGGCTCTTGAGCCGGAACGCGTCACCGCCCGCCAGATCGAAGCGGCCCGCCGCGCGATCACGCGTCACATCAAGCGCCAGGGTCGCCTCTGGATCCGCATCTTCCCGGACGTGCCGGTAACGAAGAAGCCCGCCGAAGTCCGTCAGGGCAAGGGCAAGGGTGCGATCGAATACTGGGCAGCCCGCGTGAAGCCGGGTCGCATCCTGTTCGAGCTGGACGGCGTTGCCGGCCCCCTCGCGGCAGAAGCGTTCAGCCGCGCCGCGATGAAGCTGCCGATCAAGACCAAGGTCGTTGCCCGTCTTGGCGACACTTCGCACCTGGGAGGCGAATGATGGCAAAGTTCGAAGACATGCGCGTCAAGTCTGACGACCAGCTGTCGTCCGATCTGTCGGAACTGAAGCGCGAGGCGTTTAACCTGCGTTTCCAGGCCGCGACCAACCAGTTGGAGCGCCCCGCGCGCATCAAGGAAGTCCGTCGCGACATCGCCCGCATCAAGACGCTGCAGACTGAGCGTTCTCAGTCGCCCAAGGCGTAAGGAGCCAACATGCCCAAGCGAATTCTCGTGGGGACCGTTGTCTCCGACAAGACCGACAAGACCGTGGTGGTCAAGGTCGAGCGCAAGGTGAAGCACCCGTTGTACGGGAAGATCATCCGCCGCTCGAAGAAGTACCACGCACACGACGAGGCTAACACCTTCAAGACCGGCGAGACCGTTCGCATCGAGGAAACGGCCCCGATCTCGAAGCTGAAGACGTGGAAGGTTATCGACCGCGTTCTCGCGGGCAAGACCGCCGCGATCGAAGCCGACGTTTAAACAGCGACCAGTTTTGGAACTGCCGGACTGGTTCCGGCAAGCCAGTGAGAAGGAACCGGATCAATGATCCAGATGCAATCCAATCTCGACGTCGCGGACAACAGCGGCGCAAAGCGCGTCCAGTGCATCAAGGTGCTGGGCGGGTCTAAGCGTCGTTTTGCCGGCGTCGGCGACATCATCGTGGTGTCGATCAAGGAAGCGCAGCCGCGTGCTCGCGTCAAGAAGGGCGACGTTCACCGCGCGGTGATCGTTCGTACCCGCAAGGACGTCCGTCGTGCAGACGGCAGCGTGATCCGCTTCGACAGCAATGCCGCCGTGCTGGTGGGCAAGAACGAGGAGCCGATCGGCACCCGTATCTTCGGCCCCGTGGTGCGCGAACTGCGCGGTCGTGGCTTCATGAAGATCATCAGCCTTGCGCCGGAGGTGCTGTAATGTCCGCAGCAAGGATCAAGAAGGGTGACAGCGTTGTTGTCCGTTCGGGCAAGGACAAGGGTCGCACTGGTACGGTGCTCCAGGTTCTGCCCAAGGAAGACAAGGTCGTCGTGGCCGGCGTGAACATCGCCGCCCGTCACCGCAAGCCGAGCCAGACGAACCCGCAGGGCGGCATAGACCGCTTCGAGGCTCCGATGCACATCTCGAAGGTCGGTCTGGCGGACAAGGATGGCAAGGCCACCCGCGTTCGTTTCGAAGACCGTGACGGAAAGAAGGTCCGCGTGGCCGTGAAGTCCGGGGAGACGATTGATGGCTGATAAGTACATCCCGCGTCTGAAGACGAAGTTCGATGCTGAAATCGCCAAGGCGATGCAGGAGAAGTTCGGCTACAAGAACGCGATGGAAATCCCCCGGATCGAGAAGATCACGCTCAACATGGGCGTGGGCGAGGCGAGCCAGGACAAGAAGAAGGTCACTACGGCCGCTGCCGAGATGGAACTCATCGCGGGTCAGAAGCCGGTGATCACCAAGGCGAAGAAGTCGATCGCGCAGTTCAAGCTGCGTGAAGGCATGCCGATCGGTTGCAAGGTTACCCTGCGCCGCGAACGCATGTACGAATTCCTCGACCGCCTGGTTACCATCGCAATGCCTCGCATCCGCGACTTTCGTGGGTTGAACCCGAAGTCGTTCGATGGTCGCGGCAACTATGCGATGGGTCTTAAAGAGCAGATCATCTTCCCAGAGATCAGCTACGACCAGATCGAAAAGGTGCGCGGCATGGACATCATCGTGACGACCACCGCCAGGACCGATGACGAGGCGCGCGAGCTGCTGCGTCTGTTCGGTTTTCCTTTCCCGGTGGAAGCTGTTGAAGAACAGCAGGCCGCGTGATCATAGATTTGAAGAAGAGAGCTTAAGTCCATGGCGAAACTGAGTTCCATCAACAAGAACGAGCGGCGCAAGAAGCTCGTTGTTAAGTATGCGGCCAAGTTTGCGGCGCTCAAGGCGACGGCAGACGACGAATCGCTCGACGATGGCGAGCGCCTGATGGCCCGCCTCAAGATGGCGGAACTGCCGCGCAACGCGAACCCCACGCGGGTCCGCAATCGCTGCAACACCACCGGTCGCCCACGCGGCTATTATCGCAAGTTCGGCCTTTGCCGGATCGAGCTGCGGGACAAGGGCAACAAGGGCCTTATCCCCGGCCTGACCAAGTCGAGCTGGTAAGGATCATCCGATGGCAATGACCGACCCCCTGGGTGATATGCTCAC
>DAICYJ010000093.1 GCA_027311705.1 Novosphingobium sp.
GACCGACAACCGCGCCAAGCCGGCGGTCTATTTCGGCGGGGTAAGCCGCATCATCGACTTTGCGCTTTCCAACGCTATCAATTCGGGCATCCGCCGCATCGGCGTGGCGACGCAATACAAGGCGCATTCGCTGATCCGCCACATGAACCGCGCGTGGAATTTCATGCGGCCGGAGCGCAACGAGAGCTTCGACATTCTGCCAGCTTCGCAGCGCGTTTCGGAAACGCAGTGGTACGAAGGCACGGCGGACGCGGTTTACCAGAATATCGACATTATCGAGGCCCATGCGCCGAAATATATGGTGATCCTGGCGGGCGATCACATCTACAAGATGGATTACGAGCTGATGCTGCGCCAGCATGTGTCGTCTGGCGCGGACGTGACGGTCGGTTGCCTTGTGGTGCCGCGCGCAGAGGCGAGCGGGTTTGGCGTGATGGCGGTGGATACCGAGGGCACGATTACGGAATTCGTGGAAAAGCCTGCCGATCCGCCGGCGATCCCCGGCGATCCCGATCATGCGCTGGCTTCGATGGGTATTTATGTATTCGACACGCAGTTCCTGTTCGAGCAGTTGCGGCGCGACGTGGATACGCCGGGATCGACCCGCGATTTTGGCGGCGACATCATCCCCTATATCGTGAAGCACGGCAAAGCGGTGGCACACCGATTTACTGACAGCTGCATCCGCGCGGCCGAACAGATCGACGAATACTGGCGCGACGTGGGTACGCTCGACGCCTATTTCGACGCGAACCTCGACCTGACCGACACGGTGCCCAAGCTGAACATGTATGACCGCGACTGGCCGATCTGGACGGACACGGTGGTCGCGGCCCCGGCCAAGTTCGTGCACGACATGGAAGGGCGCCGGGGCATGGCGATATCCTCGCTGATATCGCAGGATTGCATCGTTTCTGGCGCGCTGGCGAAGCGCAGCCTGCTGTTCACGGGCGTGAAGATGGGTTCGTTTTCCTCGGTCGAGGAAGGGGTGATCCTGCCTTACTGCAACATCGGCCGCGGTGCGCGGCTGAGCCGGGTGATCCTGGATTCGGGCGTACGGATTCCGGAAGGGCTGGTTGTGGGGGAAGACCCGGAACTGGATGCCGCGCGGTTCCGGCGGACCGAGAGCGGGGTCTGCTTGATAACCAAGGCTATGCTGGATCGGTTGGCGTGATGATTCAGAAGTGCCCACCCCTAACCCCTCCCGCAAGCGGGAGGGGGACTCGTGGGGAGTGCCCTCCCGCAAGCGGGAGCGGGATGGCGTTGCGCCTTCTTCCCCCCTCTCGCTTGCGGGAGGGGCTGGGGGTGGGCCGCAAAGCATGACCATCCGCGTTCTTTCCGTCGCATCCGAAGCGGTGCCGCTGGTGAAGACCGGGGGACTGGCCGATGTGGCGGGTGCCCTGCCCGCTGCGGTCGCACCGCATGGGGTGGCGATGACCACGCTGGTGCCGGGGTATCCCGCAGTGCTGGCGGCCCTGCCGAAGAAGGCGAAGGCGGTTCATGTGTGGCCGTCGCTGCTGGGCGAACCGGCGCGGTTGATGGCGGGCGATCTGGGTGGGCATCCGCTGCTGGTGCTGGATGCGCCGGGGCTGTTTGTGCGCGATGGCGGGATTTATGGCGATGCCGCCGGCAAGGACTGGGCGGATAACTGGCTGCGTTTTGCCGCGCTGGGACGGGCTGCAGCGGATGTGGCATCGGGCGCAGTGAAGAAGCTGGGGTTCGATGCGCTGCATGCGCATGACTGGCAGGCGGGGATGGCGCCAGCCTATTTGCGGTATTCTCCGGCAGGCGCGACGGTGCCTTCGGTGATGACGATCCACAACATGGCGTTTCAGGGTCATTTCGGGGTGGACCGGTTTCCGGGCCTTGGCCTGCCGCCCGAAGCGTGGTCGATCGACGGGGTCGAATATCACGGCGGCGTAGGTTTTCTGAAGGCGGGGCTGGCTTCGGCGAGCGCGATCACCACCGTCAGCCCGACGTATGCGCGCGAAATCCGCACCGCCGAATTCGGCATGGGGCTGGAAGGTTTGATCCGGAGCCGTGGCGGCGACGTGCTGGGCATCGTGAACGGCATCGATCCGGCGCAGTGGAATCCGGAACACGACCCTGCCCTGCCCGCGCGGTTCGGGTTGCGGACGCTGGCCAAGCGCGCAGTGAACAAGCGTGTGCTGGAGGCGGAGTTCGGGCTGGAGCCAGGGGATGGTCCCATCTTCATCGTGATCAGCCGGCTGACCTGGCAAAAGGGCATGGACGTACTGTTCGAGGCGATTGACCATCTGGTCGGCGTAGGCGGGCGGCTGGCTCTGCTGGGATCGGGCGACATGGCGATGGAGGCAAAGCTGCACGCCGCCGCCGCGCGCCATCCGGGACGGATCGGGGTGCGCATTGGGTATGACGAGGCGCTTTCGCACCGGATGCAGGGCGGCGGCGATGCCATTCTGGTGCCCAGCCGGTTCGAGCCTTGCGGGCTGACCCAGCTTTACGGCCTTGCCTATGGCTGCGTACCGGTGGTGAGCCGCACGGGCGGTTTGGCCGATACGGTGGTGGACGCCAACATCGCGGCGATTGCGGTGGGCGCTGCCACGGGCGTGCAATTCAACGTCGTTACCTATGCCGCGCTGGCCGAGGCGATCGACCGCACGATGGGGCTTTATCGGCAGCCGGAAGTGTGGCGGGCGATCGTGCGCGCGGGCATGAAAAGCGATTTTTCGTGGGGGCGCAGCGGCAAGGCCTATGCCGACCTCTATCGACGGCTGACGGAGAGCGCATGATTACCACGGTTGCGAGCACGCCCTTTGCCGGACAGAAGCCGGGCACATCGGGCTTGCGCAAGAAAGTGCGCGTATTTGCGCAACCCAATTATGCCGAGAACTTCATCCAGGCGGTGTTCGATGTGGTGCCGCGCGATCCAGGCAGCACGCTGGTGATCGGCGGGGACGGCCGGTATCACAACTGCACGGTGATCGCGCAGGCCATCCGCATCGCCGCCGCCAACGGATATGGGCAAGTGCTGGTGGGCAAGGGCGGCATTTTGAGCACGCCTGCCGCCAGCCACGTGATCCGCAAATTCGGCGCGAGCGGCGGGCTGATCCTTTCGGCCAGCCACAACCCCGGCGGACCGGACGAGGATTTCGGCATCAAGTACAACATCGCCAATGGCGGGCCGGCGCCCGAAAGCGTGACCGAGGCGATCTATGCGCGCACGCAGACCATCGACCGGTGGTTGACGGTGGAATGCGAAGACGTCGACCTCGATGTGTGCGGATCGGTGGATTGCGCCGGAATGATCGTTTCGGTGATCGATCCGGTGGCCGATTATGCCGACCTGATGGAGACGCTGTTCGATTTCGGCGTGATCCGCAACGCGGTGGCCGGCGGGCTGACGATGGCGTTCGATGCGATGAGCGCGGTGACCGGGCCTTATGCGACCGAAATTCTGGAGCGGCGGCTGGGCTTTGCGCCGGGCACGGTGCGCAATGGGGTGCCGCTGGAGGATTTCGGCGGGCATCATCCCGATCCCAACCTTGTCCACGCGCGGGTGCTTTATGACCTGATGATGGGGCTTGATGCACCCGATTTCGGCGCGGCTTCGGATGGGGATGGCGACCGCAACCTGATTATCGGGCGGGCGCGCTTCATCACGCCTTCGGACAGCCTGGCGATGCTGGCGGCCAATGCGCATCTGGCACCCGGTTACGCGCATGGGCTGAAGGGCATTGCGCGCTCGATGCCGACGAGTGCGGCGGCGGATCGTGTGGCCGAAGCTCTGGGCGTGCCGTGTTATGAAACGCCGACGGGGTGGAAGTTCTTCGGCAACCTGCTCGATGCCGGGATGGCGACGATCTGTGGCGAGGAAAGCGCCGGCACCGGCAGCGACCACGTGCGAGAGAAGGACGGGCTGTGGGCGGTGCTGCTGTGGCTGAACATC
This sequence comes from Novosphingobium sp., assembly GCA_027311705.1. Classification (GTDB taxonomy): domain Bacteria; phylum Pseudomonadota; class Alphaproteobacteria; order Sphingomonadales; family Sphingomonadaceae; genus Novosphingobium. The sequence goes on from DAICYJ010000093.1 coordinate 3,929, forward strand.
CTGGCCGTACGCGGCGAGAGCGCAGATGCGATTGCGCGCGAGCACTGGGCGAAGTTTGGCCGCAATTATTATGCGCGGCATGATTATGAGGCGCTGCCGACCGAGCAGGCCGATGCGTTGATCGCGGAAGTGACGGCGGCGCTTGGCACGTTGCCGGGCAAGGCGTTCGGCCCTTTGACCGTGGCGGTGGCGGACAGCTTTTCCTATACCGATCCGGTAGATGGGTCGGTGAGCGCCAATCAGGGGCTGCGGGTGCTGTTTGCCTGTGGATCGCGGATCGTGCTGCGGCTTTCGGGCACGGGCACCGAAGGCGCGACTTTGCGGGTCTATCTGGAACGCTATGAAGCCGTGGGTGGCGATCTGGATCGCGAGATTCCGGATATGCTGGCCGACCTGATTGCGGCGGCGGAGGCGATTGCCGGGATTGCGCGGCATACGGGCCGGACCGCGCCCGATGTTGTGACATGACGGCAGCGGTCGGCCTCGCGTCCACCCGCTTTACTGTCCGCGCGCCACATGCCGAGGGGGTGTGGCTCTGCCTGTTCGATGGCGAGGCCGAGCGGCGCGTGGAAATGGCGCGGTCGGTTTGGGACTGGTGGGTGGAGGTAGCGGGCGACCTGACCGGCGCGCGCTATGGCTTTCGCGCAGAGGGGACTTGGGACCCGCCGCGTGAGCTTTGGTTCGATCCGGCCAAGCTGCTGGTCGATCCGCATGCGCTAGAACTGGATCGGGCGTTCGTTTATGATCCGCGCCTGTCGGAGTATGGCGTGGATACGGCGGCGCTGGTGCCCAAGGCGATAGTGCCGGGCGCGCTGGTGGAGGCCTCCCCTGCCCCGCCGATGTTTGCCGTGGGTGGGCTGGTTTATGAAGCCAATGTGCGCGGGCTGACGATGCTGCATCCCGATGTTCCGCAGGATTTGCGCGGCACGGTGGCGGCGCTGGGGCATCCGGCGGTGATTGCTCATCTGAAGAAGCTGGGGGTTTCGGCGATTGAGCTGATGCCGATTGTCGCGTGGATCGACGAGCGGCACCTACCGCCGTTGGGACTGAGCAATGCGTGGGGGTATAACCCGGTGGTGCCGATGGCGCTCGACCCGCGGTTGTGCCCGGGCGGAGTGGCAGAGCTGCGCGCGGCGGTGGCGGCGTTGCATGACGCAGGGATCGGGGTGATCCTCGATCTGGTGTTCAACCATACCGGCGAAAGCGACATTTTCGGGCCGGTGCTGAGTTTGCGCGGGCTGGACAACGAAGCCTATGCCCATGCGCCGGATGGGGTGCTGATCAACGATACCGGCACGGGCAATACGCTGGACTTTGCCAACGACGCGGTGCGGCGGCTGGTGCTGGATTCACTGCGGCATTTTGTGCGGCATTGCGGGGTGGACGGGTTCCGGTTCGATCTGGCGACGATCATGGCGCGGGGGCCGGGGTTCGATGCCAACGCGCCGATCTTTGCCGAGATCGCCGCCGATCCGTGGCTGGCGGACCGGGTGATGATTGCGGAACCTTGGGACATCGGGCCGGGTGGTTATCAGGTGGGAAAATTTCCCGCGAACTGGCTGGAATGGAACGACCGGTGGCGCGACGACGTGCGGCGGTTCTGGCGGGGGGATGCCGGCGTGGGCATGCTGGCTACGCGGATTGCTGGGTCGGCCGATCTGTTTGGGCCCTGTGCCGATGTGGACTGCCGTTCGGTGAACTTTCTGGCGGCGCATGATGGCTTCACGCTGGCGGATACGCTCGCCTACGAACACCGGCACAACTATGCCAACGGCGAGGACAATCGCGACGGGCATGGCGAGAATTTCAGCTGGAACAACGGTGTGGAAGGGCCGACCAACGACCCGGCAGTCCTAGCCCGCCGCGATGCTTTTGCGCGGGCGATGCTGGGCACGTTGTTTGCATCGGCCGGGACGATCATGCTGACGGCGGGGGACGAGTTCGGGCGCAGCCAGGCCGGCAACAACAACGCCTATGCGCAGGATAATGCCGTGACGTGGATCGACTGGAAGGACCGCGACGTGGCGCTGGAAAACCATGTTGCCGCTCTGGCCGCGTGGCGCGCAGGCCAGGCGATGGCGCGGTTTCCGGATGACGGCGTGTGGTTGGCGCTGGATGGCGGGGCGATGGACGGTGCGCGATGGGATGATCCGGCCACTGCCGGATTCGAATGGAGGGAACCGGCGCGATCGTGGGGATTGGTCATCGATCGCGCCAGCCCGTACGCGGGGCCTCTGGAAAGCCCCTTGAGCTTACGCTCCGATTCTTCTTAGCGCAGGATCGATGAACGAACGCTGCACGGCGCGGTAGCTGGCGGGAGCATCGTCGAGCGACAGCGGTTGCGGCAACAGGCGGTTGAGCAGCAGGCGACCAAAGGTCCAGTCCCCGATATCCGATTGCGCGTTGATATGGCCGACCGCGCCGGCATCGGCAAAGCGCGCGCCCCATGTGCGGGCGAGGCGGCTGGCCTGCCCGAACGGCATATAGGGATCATCGCGGCTGGCGACGACGATGGCGGGGAACGGCAATTCCGACGGCGGCACCGGGGCGAAACGGGTGAGCCGGCGGTCGATGGGGCGCTCCTCCACGTCTGGCGGGGCGACGAGCAGCGCGCCGATGACCTTGCCATCGGTTGGCTGTTCGTATTCCGCCCACCATGCCACGGCGAGGCAGCCGAGGCTGTGCGCGACGAGTACGACCGGTCTGTCTGAGCGCTGCACGGCGAGGTTGATCTTGTTCACCCAGGTGTTGCGGTGCGGATCGTCCCACAGGCCGAGATCGACGCGGCGGCAATCGGGCAGGGTTTCCTCCCACCGCGTCTGCCAGTGGCCGGGGCCGCTGGCGCCTAGGCCGGGAACGGTGAGGATGAGGGGGTTTTTTGCGAACTGATGGGCCATGGGATGTCTCCTTAAGAGGAAAGCTGGCCGGTCGACTCGGATTACGTCCCGACACCTTCAAAATAACTCAACCTTCAAGATAGACAATGGCCCGGCGACGAGATGCGCGGGATTTTCGCCGGATCGAAAATGCTGCACTGCGGCGGTTCCGGTTGAAAATGCGGTTGCAAAGTCGTGGCAGTTGCGACACGCCGTCGCCGCCCGGACCGGATAAGCAACAATGTGCACAGCCTGCTGACATGACGGAACGATCCGCGCCATCGGGCAAGCGTTTGCTTGTTTCCATCCATGATGTTTCGCCCCGCTTCGAGGCGCAGATCGATGCGCTGGCCGAACGGCTGACCCGGCATCTGGGTGGGCCGAACTTTGCGATGCTGGTGATCCCCGACCACTGGCGCGGCGCGCCGATTGCCGGCAACGCGGCGTTCCAGAACCGGCTGCGTGGCTGGGCCGACATGGGCATCGAGATGTTCCTGCACGGCTGGTCCCATAAGGACGAGAAGCCCGCCACGCATGGCATGGCCAGCTTCAAGGGCAAGCACATGACCGCGGGCGAAGGCGAGTTCCTGAACATGCCCTATACCGATGCCATGGCTCGGATGCAGGAAGGCCGGGACTTGCTGGAAGATGTGCTCGGCCGCCCGGTTGCGGGGTTCATCGCGCCGGCGTGGCTTTATGGCGAAGGCGCGCTGGCTGCGGCGCGCGACATGGGCTTTGCGCTGGCAGAAGACCACATGAAGGTGTGGCGGCCCGAAACCGACGAGGTGCTGGCCAAGGGTCCGGTGATCACCTGGGCGAGCCGCAGCCCGAACCGCATCCGCAGCTCGCTGTTTGCCGCAGGGCTGGGGCGGTTGGCGCTGCCGGTAACGCGCACGATCCGCGTGGCGGTGCATCCGGGGGACACGACGGTTCCGGCCCTGCTGGACAGCATCGACGCCACGCTGGCGAAGTTCACGCGAAGCCATGCGCCTGCCCGATATGCCTCGCTGACGGGCGATGCCGGGGCGTGACGACACCCGTTGCTGCCAGCGCCCGGCCCCTGCGCGTGCTGACCTTCCTCCACAGCTTCGAACCCGGCGGGGTGGAGCGCGTGGCGTTGCGCCTGCATGCCGCGTGGCTGGCCAAGGGGGTGGACGCGCGGCTGGTTCTGGGCCGCACCGATGGCGCGATGCGCCGCGAATGGCCCGCGTTCGAGGCGACCGTTTTCGATAGCAAGGGCGTGCCGACGGCCGCGTGGGAAACGCTGTGGATGATCGTCCGCCTGCCCGGCGCGATCCGTCGCATCCGGCCCGACGCGCTGTTTTGCGCGGGCAACAGCTATACCGTGGTGGCGGTGGCGATGAAGCTGATGCTGGGCCGCAGGTGTCCGCCGATTGTCGCCAAGATCAGCAACGATCTGTATCGCACCGACCTGCCGGCGCCGGTGCGCCCGATCTATCGCCTGTGGCTGCGCATTCAGGGGCGGATGATCGACCGAATGGTGGGCATGGCCCCGCCGATGCGGGCCGAATTGCAGGATCTGATGCGCGTGCCGCCCGAACGGGTGACGATCATCGACGACCCTTCGCTGGACGAGGCGGACATCGTGCGGCTGGAAGCGGCGCAGGCGACGCGCAGCCCGCATCCGGGGCGGCGGTTCGTGGCCGTGGGGCGGCTGGCGGGGCAGAAGAACTTTGCCCTGCTACTTGATGCCTTCGCCCGGATCAAACGACCCGGCGACCGGCTGACCATTGTGGGCGAAGGTGGGGAGCGAAAGGCGCTGGAGGCCCGCATCCGCCAGTTGGCGCTGGGCGATCAGGTGCGGCTGACCGGGCACGTGAACCCGGTGGAAGGTGAATTGCTTGCCGCCGATGCGCTGGTGCTGTCGTCCGATTACGAAGGCGTTCCGGCGGTGGTGCCCGAAGCGCTGGCGGCCGGCCTGCCGGTGGTTTCCACCGATTGCAGCGTGAGCATGGGCGATCTGCTGGGCCACGGCGCCTTCGGCATTCTGGTGTCCACGGGCGATGCGGCGGCACTGGGTGAGGCGATGGACCGCATTGCCGACCATCCCTTCGACCGCGAAAAAGCGCGGGCGCAGGCGCGGCGGTTCACCGTACAGATAGCTGCGGACGCCTATCTGGCCGCGCTTGGTGACTGCATCGAACCAGATTCCGGATAGTCATTTCGGCCTGCTGAAGGTAACGCGCGCAATGTCACCAACCGGAATACCGATGACCGAACCAAGCATTCCCGTTACCGCCCCCGAAGAGCGCGGACTGCGCAAGTGGGCGACTTGGATCGGCCCGGCGATTTCGGTGGCGATCCTGCTGGCCGTGCTGTTGCAGTTCCGCGCGCTGAACTGGAGCATGGTCTGGTCGATCGTGCCCACGTCGCCAACCATCTGGCTGGTGCTGGCGGCCAGCTATTTCGCCGGGCCGCTGGCCGACTGGACGATCTTTCGCCGGCTGTGGGGCATCCCCGTTTCGGGCATGTTGCCATTGCTCAAGAAGCTGATCGGCAACGAACTTCTGCTCGGCTACGTGGGTGAAGTCTATTTCTACGACTGGGCCCGGCGGCACGTGAAGATGGAGGGTTCGCCCTTCGGCGCGGTGAAGGACGTGGCCATCCTTTCGGCGCTGGCCGGCAATATCATGACGATCATCATGCTGGCAGCGACATGGCCGGTGATCAGCAAGATGGGCCTCGGATCGGACGGCAACGTGCTGGTGTGGTCGGTTGCCATCGTGCTGCTGACCTCGATCTTCATCATGTATTTCCGCAACGGACTGCTCAGCCTGCCCAAGGCCGACCTGTGGTTCGTGTTCGTGGTGCACTGCCTGCGAATCCTGGCGAACACCGGGCTTTCGGCGCTGGCATGGCACCTGATCCTGCCCGAAGTGGACATGGGATCGTGGCTTCTGCTCGCCACGGTGCGCCTGCTGCTGTCGCGTTTGCCGTTGATTCCCAACAAGGATATCGCCTTTGCCGGCATTTCCGCCCTCCTCGCCGGAAAGGAAGTTCAGACTGGCGTAATGATCGCAATGATTTCCATGCTGATCGTTGCGACCCACGTCGTGCTGTTCATCGCTTTGATGCTGCTCGACCTGATCAAGAAGGAAAAGAGATGATGAAGCGGTTTGTGTTGGCGGGAGCAGCGGTTGCGCTGCTGACGGCTGCCGGCCCCATTCCGTCGACCCCCGAACTCGGCAAGGCAGAAGGACAGTGCCGGCCGGGCGAGAGCGGGCCTGCATTCCTGATCGACGTGATCGGGCTGAAAGATCGCACCGGCTGGCTGAAGATCGAAGTCTATCCCGCCAACGACGAGGACTTCCTGCAGGACGACAACAAGCTGATCGCCGCCGGCAAGACATTCCGCCGCGTGGAAGTGCCGGTGCCCGCCGAACCCGTGCCGCGCCTGTGCGTGCGCCTGCCCGGCCCTGGAAAATACACCGTTTCGGTGCTCCACGACCGCGACAAGAACCACAAGTTCAACTGGACGCGCGATGGCATCGGCTTTTCCGGAAACCCCAAGCTCGGCTGGTCGAAGCCCAAGGCCGGACCTGCCACGGTGAGCGCGGGCACGGGGCTTACGACGTTGCGGACCGTGCTCAATTACCGTAACGGCATCATGTCGGTGGGACCGATCAAGGGGTCGTAGGACGCATGAAGCTTGTCGATGTCTGCGCCTTCTATGCCCCGAAGGGCGGCGGCGTGCGCACATATGTCGACCGCAAGCTGAAGGCCGGGGCGGCGCTGGGCCACGAAGTGGTGGTCATCGCGCCCGGCGAGCGCGACCATGTGGAAGAGCGCGAGGCCGGCGCAAAGATCGTGTGGTTGAAAAGCACGGTGTTCCCGCTCGATTTCAACTACCGCTATTTCAACGATACCGAGGCACTTTACGCCGCGCTGGACCGCGAGGAGCCCGATTTCGTCGAGGCTTCGTCACCGTGGCGCAGCGCCAGCACCATCGCCGACTGGCCGGGCACCGCCCCGCGCGCGCTGATCATGCATGCCGATCCGCTTTCTGCCTATGCCTATCGCTGGCTCGATCCGGTGGCGACGCGACCGACCATCGACAAGGCGTTCGACCGGTACTGGCGGCATTTGCGCAAGCTGGACGAAAGCTATGACATGATCGTCAGCGCCAGTCCGGGGCTTTCGGCGCGGCTGACGGCAGGTGGGCTGGAGCATGTGGTGACGAACCCGATGGGCGTCGATCCCGGCGTGTTCTCCCCCACGTTGCGCGACCTGCGGCTGCGCAAGGGCATGCTGGAACTGTGCGAACTGCCCGAAGACGCGACGCTGCTGCTGGGCGTGGGCCGGTTCGCTCCTGAAAAGCGCTGGCCGATGCTGGTGGATGCGGTGACGGCGGCCGGCAACCAGAAGGCCGTTGGCCTCGTGCTGGCCGGCCAAGGGCGCGACAAGCGCAATATCGAACGGCGCATCGCGGGCAACCCGCACGTCCGCATCCTGGCCCCCATCGGCGACCGGGGCGAACTGGCGCGGGTGATGGCGAGCGCCGACGCGCTGTTTCATGGTTGCGAGGCGGAGACATTTTGCATGGTCGCGGCCGAAGCCTGCGCCAGCGGGTTGCCGCTGATCGCGCCGGACGAAGGCGGCGCGGCGGATCAGGCGCGGGCCAGCAACGGCTGGATCTATGAAAGCGCGAACGCGGCGGCAGCGGCGGAAGCGGTGGTGGAATACTGCACCGGGCGTGAAGCCGGGGTGGCGGGTCCGCTGGCGGAAATCCCTGCGCCGCGCACTATGGACGACCATTTCCGCGAACTGTTCGCTTCGTATGAGCGGCTGATTTCGCCGAACCGGCGGGCTGCGTAAGCCGGGAAGTGCCCACCCCCGCTCCCTCCTGCTTGCCGGAAAGGGCGAGTGCGAACGGAACGTCCCTTACTCCTAAACCTGCTCCCCCGCGAAGGCGGGGGCCCCGGGCGGTGTCGCGCTTGGCCGACTGAGGCCCCCGCCTTCGCGGGGGAGCAGTCAAGGAAGCAGGGCCCTCTCCACTGCACAAAAAAACGGCGGCAGGGCTTTCGCCGTGCCGCCGCGTTTCAGTGGGTCGAAAGGGTCAGAAGTTGACCGTTGCTTCCACGCCATAAGTGCGTGGGGCGTTGAAGTTGGCATAGTCGCCCAGCACCGCGCCGTTCGCGTTCGAGCGGCGGTAGATGTGGCTTTCGTTGAACAGGTTGCGTGCCCAGCCCGCGATCGTCAGCTTCTGGCCGGCGTCGCTCATCGGGATGTCCGCCAGCGCGAGGCGGGCGTTCACGATGAAGCTCTTGTCGGTCAGCACGTCTTCGTTGTCGAACGAATGGACCGGGTCGGAGTAGTTGGCATCGACGTGGAAGCGGATGGCCGTGCCGGCATCGTTGATCGGCAGGTCATAATCGACCGTGCCCGACACTGCGTTCTTCGGGGTAAACACGATGTAGACCGGCTGGAAAACCGGCACGCCATCGGCATTCAGCGCTTCCTGCACGGTGTTTTGTGCATCGGGCACGCGGGTGTAGGTGTAGGCATAGGACACGCCCAGCGACAGGCCTTCGACCGGACGCACGGTGAGGTCTGCCTCGATACCGCGGATCTTCGTGATGCCAGCAGCATTCACGGTTTCCAGCGTGTTGCGGACGGTGCCATCGGCCTGCGGGATGAAGAAGTTGAAGTCTACCTGGCTATCCTTGCGGTCCATGATGTAGCCCGCGAGGTTGAAACGAACGCGGCGGTCGAACAGTTCGGACTTCAGGCCGACTTCGTAGGACTTCACGCTTTCCGCGCCGAACGACCGGTAGTTCACCGAGCGCGAGCTGGCGCCGCCGGCACGGTATCCGGTGGCATACTTGGCATAGACGTTGATTTCACGTGTCACGTCGAAGGCCACGATGGCCAGCGGATCGAAGCGGCTGTTGTCGTAGGAAAACGTGCAGACCACCGGCGAAGCCGTGGTGCCACACTTCGATGGCGCGCCGTTCACCAGTTCCAGAGTGCCGTTCTTCTTGTCCTTGGTGTAGCGACCGCCGACGGTGATGTGCAGCGGATCGATGGGGCTGTAGGTCGCCTGGCCGTATGCCGCGTAGCTCTTTGCAAAGGCGATCGACTGGCGCGCGATGGTGGCGTTCAGGTACTGGCTGGGATCGTTGATCGTATAGCCTGTGCCGTCAGCATTCCACTTGTTGGAATTGGGTGTGCGGGCGGAATCGTTGGCGCGTTCGTTGAAGTAGTACAGGCCCAGCACGTAATCGAGGTTTGCGACCGAGCCGACAGCCTGGAACTCCTGGCTAAACTGGCGCTGATCGAGCGTGGCGAGCGAATAGCGGCTGAAGTTGGTGTTCGGCAGGAACACCGGGGTGCGGTGTGCGCCGGCCGAATTGTCCCACTGCTCGTCGCTGACGGTACGCCATGCGGTGATCGAGCGCAGCTCGATTTCAGGCGAAAGCTCGTACTTGATGGTGGACGTGAAGCCCTGCGTCTTGTCGATCGAAGGCTGCTGCGGCACTCCGACATCGGCGAGGCCGGAACGGTCAGGCTGAACCTGCACGACCGAAGGCAACGGGGCGATCTTGCCGGAAGGCAGCTTGTTGCCGTTGGCCGCGATCTCGGCCAGCGTGGCGACGGGCTTGCCCAGCGGGTTGAAGTTGATCAACTGGCTGTAGAACGGCGTGTTCTCGTCACGCGCCTTGTCGAACGCGAGGTCGACAGTCAGGCCGTCAACCGGCTTCCAGCGCGCGGCAATGCGGCCGCCATAGCGGTGATACTGGTTCCAGCCGGCCTGGCCTGCCAGCGGGTTCTTGGTGGTGGCATCCTGGTGCTGGATAACGCCATCGAGCTTGAACGACACGTTGGCGATTTCGGGCAAGTCCATGTGGAGCTGGCCGGTATACGCGCCGTAATTGCCGAAGCCGGTGGTGAGGCGACCGCCGAATTCGCCGGTGGGGGCCTTCGACACGATCGAGAGCGCGCCGCCTTCGGTGTTGCGGCCGAACAGGGTGCCCTGCGGACCCTTGAGCACTTCGATGCGCTCGACATCGAACAGGCCGGCGTTGAGGCCATGCTGACGACCGAGGTACACGCCATCGAGGTAGACGCCGACGCCCTGTTCGCGTGCAGGCTGATTGGCATCGAGCGGAACGATGCCGCGAATGCCGATGGTGAGCGCCGACTGGCGGGCTTCGAACGTGGCGACGCGCAGGCTGGGCACCGCGCCATCGGCGAGGTCGATCAGGCTTTGCACGTGGCGCTTCTTTAGGTCGTCGGCACCGACGACCGAAATCGAGATCGGCGTGTCCTTGAGGCTGGTCTCGCGCTTGGTAGCGGTGACCACGATCTCGGTCAGGCCCGAGCTGTCGACGGCTGCGGCTTCTGCTTCAGGAGTGGCAGCAGGTGCGGTAGCTTCCTGCGGCTCGGCGGCAACGGCCGGGCCTGCGGCGAGCGCAAACGAACCCACTCCGGCCAGCAGGCCGGCGCGAACAAGATACTGGAATGACATAGGAAACCCTCATTAGCAGAGACTTTTGTCCCCGGCGGATTGGCCCCTAATCCCGTTTGAATGCATTTTTGTGACAGTTTTGATGAATGGATTGTAATGTATACGCCTCAAATGACCGAAAATTGACGATTACCCATGATCTTTACGGCTTAATGGCGCTTAATTGACCAAACTTGATCGGAATGGCTCGCAAGACCCAGTTTTTTGCGAAACTTTATTTCGTTCAGGTATCGTAAAGCATCGCGAACCGCCTTGGTGGGCAAGTCGGCGGCGAATTGGTGCGGCGCACCCAAAACGGGACATTTGGTGGCCGTCGACGCAGCTGACAACGCCACTCGGCGGTGTTTTCTGGATACCGCGAGTCGCGCCGACAAGGCGAGCCGACTCCAGACCAGCCGAAATGGATCAGCGAGTCGGGCGCGCGGCCAGATCGACGGCTGCCACTTCGGCGGCGGGCAGTCGCGCCTGCATCAAGGCGGCCAAGGTGGGTGCGATCGCGCGCATGTCGATCTGGCCCAGCGTCTTGCCGCGTGCCACGCCCTTGCCCATCACCAGGAATGTGGAGCGCATATCGGGCAAGCCGGGAAAATAGCCGTGCATGCCCTTCACGCGCGCGACTCGCGTGAGTGGTGCGCTTGCTCCCTCGAACGGGCCACCGACCGCGCCCGGCCTGAAATCGATGTAGTAGCTGGCCTGCGGATTGCCGCCGGCCACGGCCACTTCGGCCTTTTCGGCGACGTGGGCGATCTTCATAGCGGGATTTGCGGCCAGTTTATCCAGCAAAGCTCGGACCTTCGCGACGAGGGCTGCATCTTCCGGCCGGGCGAGCACGACGGCGGCCGAACCGCCGGAGGGCCATGGCACGGCGTCCCATGCGGAAACCTTGCCCTGCGCGTCCAGAGTCATCAGGCCCGCGTCGATGAAAGCGCGGAAGAGGTTCACTTCGGTGTCGGTCGCAGCAAAGCCGTGGTCGCTGACCACCGCGACGGCGGCATCGGGATGCGCCGCCATTTCGGCCGCGACGAGCGTGCCGACGAGCGCGTCGATCCGTTCGAGCACGGCGTGCGCGGTGGCGGAGCCCGGCCCTGCTGCGTGCTGTTCGTGATCGAGCGCGGTGAGATAAACCGTGACGAAGCCCGGCTTGTGCTGTGCGATCAGGCCGACGCCAAATTTGGCGCGCGTCTCATCGCCTGTGATGGATTCGTCGATACCGTCGGCATAAGCGCCGCAATCGTGTTCGAGGGCATCTACCAGACCATCGGTTGCGAGCGCCTTCAATAGCTTGCGGTCGTCCGGATGGCCGGAGCGCCAGATCTGCGGCAGGTTCCAGTCGAGCGACTTCACCCCCACGCTGACCGGCCAGTGGACGTTGCCGGTGGTGAGGCCAGCGTCCTTCGCCGCATCCCACAAGGTGCGGGCGCGGACATCCTGGGCATACCAATACCAGCCGCCGTAGTTGATCTGGGTGGGATCGAACGTCTGGTTCGAAACGATGCCGTGCCGCGCAGGCGCAACGCCCGTAAGCAGCGTGGTGTGACTGGGATAGGTCACGGTGGGCAACACGCCGGTGACGCCGGTGGCATAGGCGCCTTCCTTCAGGAAACGTCGCAGGTTGGGCACGTTGAGCCCGCGCTGCTCGGCTTCAAGTACATCGCCGGGGCGCAGGCCATCGATGGAAATGAGCAGGACCGGCTTGCCAGCCGGCCCCGCCTTTTCAGTCTGTGCCGGTGCGGCGGTCGCCGGAGCGGTCCCCGCAATGAGGACCGCCCCGGTAAGGAGCGCAAGCGCCGACCGCCGCATCATCAGAAACCGGCCTTCAGCGTGACGAACAGCTGGCGCGGCGCGCCGGCAAGGAACGTCTGGTTGTCGCCGAAGTTGCCGAAGCCGTTCGAGCCGATCGTCGAGATGTACTTCTTGTCGAACAGGTTGGCGGCGTTCAGCTGGATTTCCAGCGGCTTGCGGAAACCGGCATCGAACCGGTAGCCGAGCGCCGCGTCGACGATCACACGGCCCGGCACGCTGCCGGCCCCGTCACCGGGGGTGACCAGATCGTTGGTGTAGGTGAAGTAGCGCTTCGACATGTAGGTGGCACCGACCCGACCGAACACGGTGTCACTATCATAGGCGATTTCGCCGTGGGCGAGATGCTTGGGCGAATCCACCACGTTCTTGCCCTTGGTAAGCACGGTGCTGGTGGGGATGCCCGCACTGTCGCGCACGACCACGTCGTCGCGGTAGGTGTTGTCGTTGTAGCTGTACGAAGCGAACAGCGACAGACCGTTGCCGAACTTGTATTCGCCGGTCGCCTCGATGCCCTGGGCGCGCACGCTGCCGACATTCTGCAGCGCGTTGGCCGCACCGACGATGCCGACCGAGGTCGGGATGGTCAGCAGGCGGTTCTTGAAATCGACGTAGTAGCCGGCGAGCACGCCGCGGAAGCCGCCGGTGTTGAAGCGGACGCCCGCTTCGTAGGTGTCGGACTTTTCAGGCTTCAGGGTGGACTTGATAGCATCGAACCCGGCCTGGGTGGACGAGAACGGACCCGCCGTGGTGGCCGACGCGAATGCGCGCGTCACCGAAGTGAAGCCAGCGAAGACCTCGAGCGCGTCGGCGAACTTGTAGTTCACGCCAGCGTGCGGCTGGAACCAGTCTTTGGTCGAAAGATCGCCGACCGTACGGCCGCCGAGGACAGTCGCTCGAGCGCGGTTGTCGACTTTGAAGCCCTTCCAGCCGAGGTTGATGCTGCCATCGCCCAGCTTGATCTCGTCTTCGACGAAATACTGGTAGGTCTTGGTGTTAAAGTTCACGTCCCACTGCGTGAAGAATGGCGAACGCATGAACTTCAGGTGGTCGCGGCCCGCATTGGTGCGGCTTTCATAGGCGTAGAAGCGGCGGGCCTGTTCGAAATCGTTATTCTCGTACCAGCCGCCGATGGTGATGTTGCTGAAGGGAAGATCAGCATTGAGGCTGCCGAACACACCGCGACGGTCGATGTCGTATTCGGTGGTGCGGACGGCCATCGGCACGCCGGTCGGGCTGCCGACATAAGGGGTGCCCCAGGTGCCCTGGCCTTCGTTCTTGTGCAAGTAGGTCTTGATCTTGAACGTGACATTCTGCGTCAGCGAGGCAGTGGCGCCGATGGCGGCCAGCGTATCGCGGCGAAGCCCCGAAGCGTCGTAATAGGCATCGTCGACGGACTTGATCTTGCCGGGGAACGTGGTTCCGGCGGCCGGATTGCTGGGCGCAAGGCCGGTCTGGTCGGAGAATCCGTCCCCGTTGGCATCGATGTTGTTCGCGATGTCCGCCACGTTGATCGCATCGGCATAGCGCGACGGGCCGAAGTTGTCCCAATCGTAGCCAAGACGGCCGATCTGTTCGAGGCTGAGATCCTGATAATCCTGTTCGGCGCGGTCCGAGTGGCTGAAGAAGCCGTCGAACTGTACGTCGCCCACCGGCACGATCGCCTTGGCGTTGACCGCCCACTGGCGCTGCTTGCCTTCACCCTTCCATTTGTCGGTAGTGCCATAGGCGAACGAGCCCATCAGGCGCGCGCCGGTGGCATCGCCGATGGCTGCGCGCACGAAGCCGCGATAAGTGTTGTCCGAACCGGCCGTGCCGTTGGCGTCGAGCGCCTGGTTCGCCGAACCGAGCATCGAGGCCGGGTCCATCGAGAAGAATTCGAGCGTGCCGCCGAGGTTGTTGGTCGACTGCGTGTCGATCGAGCCCGAACCTTGCGAAACGATCGTCGAGCCGACGTTTTCCGAACTGATCGCGCGGCTGATATGCAGGCCGTTGTAGTTGCCGTAGCTCATGTCGCCCAGCGGAATGCCATCGAGGGTGAAGCCGAGCTGGTTCTGGCTGAAGCTGCGGATAGTGACGCGCGTCGACCATTCATAGTTGCCGAAGGGATCGGCGGCCTGGAAGTTGACGCTGGGCAGCTTCTCGATGGCCTT
>DAICYJ010000105.1 GCA_027311705.1 Novosphingobium sp.
GGTCCATGATGGTGGACAACTCGTCGCGGATGATTTCGGGCGTCAATTCAGGGCGTGTGATGCCCGGCGTTTCGCCCAGAATGTAGCGGGTCACCCGGCCTCCCCCGATTGCCAAGCATTCGCCGGAAATCGTGCAATCGGGATGCGCCAGATAGGCGGCGACCGGCGCAATCGCTTCGGGCGGCAACAGGCTTTTGTAGTGTGCTGCCTCTTCTTCCGACAGATCGGGCATGGCGGCAAACATCATGCGCGTGGCGGCAGCCGGTGCGATGCAATTGACCTTGATGCCGAAAGGACGTCCTTCGACAGCCAGCGCCTTGGTCAGGCCGAGCACGCCGCCTTTGGCAGAAATATAGGCGCTGTAGGGCGTCATGCCGAAGATGCTGGCCGACATTGTATTGACGATCCGGCCTTTCGAGGCGGTGAGGTGCGGCCAGGCCGCGCGCAGCACCAGCGCCGCGCCAAGCACGTGCACTTCCAGATGGCGACGGAATGTGTCGATGTCGAACGCATCGATGGCCTGCCCAAGATAGATGCCGGCATTGTTGATCACCGCATCGAGCCGACCGAAAGTATCGATGGCAGTGGCGACGGCCTCACTCGCTCCTTCTTCGGTTGTGACCGAACCCGCCGTGGCAACAGCCTTGCCGCCCATGGCCTTTATCTCGGCAACGACTTCGTGGGCGGGATCGGACGAACTGCCGGTGCCATCGGGTTGCCCGCCAGCATCGTTGACGACGACCGAGGCCCCTCGCGATGCCAGGAGCAGCGCATGACCGCGACCGATGCCACGTCCGGCACCGGTGACAAGCACGACCTGATTATCGAACCGCATCTCACTCACACCCACTCTCCTCGTATCTTCAGGCGCATTCGCGCTGCATCGGTTCGACGGCCAAATTTGCCGGGATGAACCTGACTTCGGGCCGGTGGGGCTGAGATTTGTTGCTGTAATGGCCAGTCCGAGATGCGCCATCATTCATATTGGAGGCCGCAAACATGAACGAAAGCCGACTCCCGCATTCAGCGTTCGGCCACTGCGAATCGCGCATTCTGCCTTCATCGAGACAACATCCCGCCAACATGAAGGGGAACGACGATGATCACGAAGATGACAACCAAGACTGTTGTGGGCGGGCTGGTTCTGGGCGCCGCGATGCTGGCGAGCGGAGCGGCCAGTGCGCAGGATTGGCGCGGCAACGGATATGGCTATCGCGACCAGCGTGCCATCGATGCCGAACTGATCGGCAGCACCTGTTCCGGCCAGCGCGGCCAGGCGATGGAAAACCACCTGAACCGCGAAGTTCGGGACGGCCGGATCAATCGCTACAAAGCAAGCCAGATCCACCGCCAGATCGATCAGCTGCAGTATCGCGAGCAGATTGAATGCCGCCAGCGCGATTGGGGCGCCGCCCGCAACATCGGCAAGGACTACATCAGCCTGCGCGTGTGGATCGATCGCGAGGCAGCCAACGGATACAGCTTTCGGCCGCGCAATCGGGGCTGGTAAGCGCCGGTCGACGGAAGGGCGGCGGGACGAAAGTTCCGCCGCCCTTTTGCATGTTCTTCAGCCCCGCCCGCGATAGCCCTGCACGCCCTGATCGGGTATCCACAGGCCTTCGGGGGCAACGCCCGATTGCCAGAACACGTCGATCGGAATGCCGCCACGGGGATACCAGTATCCGCCGATGCGCAGCCAGCGGGGCTTCATTTCATTGAACAGCCGCTGGCCGATGCCGACAGTCACATCTTCATGGAAACCGGCATGATTGCGGAACGCGCCGAGGAACAGCTTGAGCGATTTCGATTCGACGATGGTTTCGCCCGGTGTGTAATCGAGCACCAGATGTGCGAAATCGGGCTGGCCGGTGACCGGGCACAGCGAAGTGAATTCAGGCGCGGCGAAGCGCACCATGTAAAGCGTGCCCGCGCGCGGGTTCGGCACATAATCGAGCACGGCCGCTTCGGGCGACGCGGGCAAAGCGCTCGACTGGCCGAGATGGAGCGGGGTAAGGTCTGCCATCGAAGTGATCCTTTCGTTGCCCGGCAAATGCACCGGGCGCGGGATTAGGGCAAGCGGCCTGCAAGTGAGCGGTAGGCGGGCGCACATTCAGCGGCTATTCACCCCCGCCCGTGATGGCGGGCGGACAGGCGCAGGGGACCGCAAGAAGTGATGAAAGCGTGGAATGACAGGGGCGTAAACAGGCTGGCGAGCGTGGCCATGATCGCGCTGGCGAGCGGACTTGCGCCGGCTGCGGGCGCGCAATCGGTGACCGATTACCAGCTGCCCGCCGCGACGCCCACGCCGACCCCGACACCCCGCGCGGGGGGGCCAGTGGATGCCGATGTGCCGCCGCCGCGCCCCGTTACGCCGACTCCGGCCCCGGCCATCGTCCTACCCAGCCCGGCACCGGCGACGCCGCGCGCACTACCCTCCGCAACGCCGCGTCCTGCGCCGCGCGTGACGCCGTCGGCCACCGCAAGCCTGCCGACGGCGCAGACCTCGGCGACCGAGGCCACGCCCGCGCCTTTGCCTTCGAACGTGCCTTTGCCTTCGAACATTGGCCCAGCCTCGCCTGCCCCGCTGCCTGAAGCCGCACCAGTTCCGGCTGCGGCGGAGGACGCCACTGGGGGGAACGATTGGCTGGCATGGTCTGCTATCGTCGCGGCCTTGCTCGCATTGGCTGGGGCTGTGCTTTTTTGGGCAAAGCGCGGCCGAAGCGTGGAGGCCCCGGAATTCATCCCGCCGGTCGTTCCTGCACCTGCGCCACAACCTCAACCCGAACCGGCAATGCCAGCCCCCGCGCCTGTCGCACCGCAGCCGATGCCGATTTCGGCGGAACCGCTGGCATTCATGCTGGAGGCAACGCGGCTTTCGGCGACGCTGGTCAACGCCACGCTGTCATATCGGCTGACGGTGACCAACCACGGGCCGGTCGCGCTTTCGGACATCGCAATCGGTGGCGACATGATTTCGGCCCACGCATCGCGCGCGATGGAGGAACAATTGGGCCTTTCCGGCCCGGATCTGCCCGATCTGCACCGAATTGCCGACCTAGCGCCCGGCGAGCAAGTGGTGCTGGCGGGCGAAATGCGGCTGCCGCTTGCTGCAGTGACACCGATTCGCAACGGTGCAGCCCAATTGTTCGTGCCGCTGGCGCGGATCGATGCCTGGGCCACGGCGGCAGGTGGAGGCGCTGTGCGGGCGCGGGCCGCGTTCCTGGTGGGGCAATCGCCACCCCTGCCCGAGGCGATCAACGCCCGGTTGCAGCCATTTCGGCTCGATCTGGGCCCGCGCGTCTATGATCAGATCGGCCAGCGCGCGCTGGCGGTTCCCGCAATCGGATAACCGACCGATTTTCCAATTCTTTTGAGAGTCGACGGCGCAACCTGCGACGGTTAATCATAACGTCACGACGAACCCGCGAAAGACGGGTCGCAAATGCGCAGGCAGGAGTTACATTGATGGATTCGCTGGTCTCGACCCAATGGCTCGCGGACGAAATGGGCGCGAGCGACCTTCGGGTCGTCGATGCGACTGCATTTCTTCCCGAACACGGCCGCAATGCGCCGCTGGAATACGAGGCCTGCCACATCCCCGGCGCGGTGTTCATGGACATCGCCAACCTCACCGACAGCAACTTTCCCGCCGCCAATATGCTGCCTTCAGCCGAAAAATTCGCCAGCCGGATCCAGAGCCTGGGGCTGGGCGACGGCAGCCGGATCGTGGTTTACGACGACAGCCCGATCAAATCGTCCACCCGCGCATGGTTCATGCTGACCATGTTCGGCGCGCAGAACGTGGCGCTGCTCGATGGCGGGATTGCCAAGTGGAAAGCGGAAGGCCGGCCCTGCGCACAGGGGCGCGAGCAACTGCGCTGCCGGCACTTCACCGTGTGGAGCGACGACACGAAAGTGCGCACCAAGGCGCAGATGATCGCCAACCTTGAAGACCACGCCGAACAGGTGGTGGACGCGCGCGGTGCCGGGCGCTTTACCGGCGATGTGGCGGAAACGAAGCCCGGCCTTGCGGGCGGCCACATCCCGGGCGCGCGCAACCTGCCCTATGCCAGCCTGTTTGCGCCCGACGGAACGTGGAAAAAGCCCGACGAATTGCGCAAGGCGTTTCAGCAAGCCGGCATCGACCTGACCAAGCCGCTGGTCAGCAGCTGCGGATCGGGCATGACCGCCAACGTACCGATCTTCGCCGCGCACCTGCTGGGTCATGACGACGTGGCGCTGTATGACGGCAGCTGGTCTGAATGGGGCGCCGACCCGGCTACGCCGAAGGAAACTGGCCCAGCGCGGTAATGGGCGCGGTGAATGCTTGTGAGTGCAGGGATTTCCTGCTTTCTGCGCGGGCATGAGCGCATCGGACAATAGTGATTACGGCGACGGCACCCGACTTGTGGGAGCCGGGCGGCAACCGGCGTGGACCGGCACGGCGGACCATCCCGGTGCCGTGGTCAATCCTCCGGTTTTCCGGGCCAGCACCCACTTGTATCCGGACATGGCCGCACTGCGCGCGCATCCTGCCAACGAGGACGGGCGCTTCTATTATGGCCGCAGGGGCGCGCCGACGCAGTGGGCACTGGCATCGGCGCTGACCGAACTGGAGCCCGGCGCGACCGGCACCGTGCTCTATCCTTCAGGCGTCTCGGCGATTGCGGGTGCATTGCTGACGGTGCTGCGCCCCGGCGACGTGCTGTTGATGACCGACAATGCCTATGAGCCCAGCAGGGTGATGGGTCGCGGGTTTCTGCGCGATTTCGGGGTGGAGACGCGTTGGTTCGATTCCACCGATGCGGCCGCTTTCGAAGCTGCGATCTGCGGCCGGACCAGAGCGGTGCTGCTGGAAAGCCCCGGCAGTCTGACCATGGAAGTGCAGGATGTTCCCGCCCTCTCGGCCATAGCCAAGGCGCGCGGGCTGACGGTAGTGCTCGACAATACATGGGCCTCGCCGCTGGGATTTCCGGCCTTGTCGCATGGGGCAGACATTTCGGTGATGAGCCTGACCAAGCATGTCGGTGGCCATTCGGATGCGATGATGGGTTCGGCCAGTGCCGGGCCGGACTGGTATCGCAAGCTGCGTTTGCGCGCGCAGGGCATGGGCATCGTCGTGGCGCCCGACGACGCCTCGCTGATGCTGCGCGGGCTGCGCACGATGAAGCTGCGGTTGGCGCATGAAACGGCGTCGGCACTCGCCATCGCGCAATGGCTGGAAGCGCGGCCCGAAGTGGCGCGGGTGCTGTGCCCGATGCTGCCGGGATCGCCGGGGCATGAACTTTGGCTGCGCGATTTCACCGGCGGCTGCGGGTTGTTCAGCTTTGTGCTGAAGGGTGGCACCAGCGCCGCGCGCGATGCCCTGATCGATGCGCTTGCGCTGTTCGGCATCGGCTACAGCTGGGGCGGGTTTGAAAGCCTGGCCACGCCGGTCGATCCCGCGCCGATCCGCACGGCCAGCGCATGGCCCCTGCCCGGCATGGCGCAGGGCGACCTGTTCGGTGTGCGGCTGTCGATCGGGCTGGAAGATACCGCAGACCTGATCGCCGATCTGGAGCGCGGGCTTGCGGCGTGGCAGGGCGCGACGCGATGACTGGCGCCGAAACCTTCCGCGATCGCAGCGCGCGTTTCTTCAACTGGCTCGACGGGTTCGGGATCGAAGTTGGCGATTATCACATCACATTGTTCACGGCGGCGCGCGCAGTGATCATCATCGTACTGGTGCTTGCGTTTGCGCATATTGCAGGCCGTTTTGCCCGGCGGATGATCCGGCGGATCAAGGGCGTCGATTCCACGCAGCGGTTGCTGGGGGAAAAGATCGCCTCGATCTTCGTGTGGGCCATCGCGTTCTTCGTCGGCATCGACATGCTGGGCATCAGCCTGACCGCGTTCACCGTGTTTTCCGGCGCCTTCGGCCTCGCCATCGGGTTTGGCCTGCAGAAGACGTTCGGCAACCTGATCGCCGGGATCATCCTGTTGATGGACCGATCGATCAAACCGGGTGACGTGATCGCGGTAACCGACGGCAAGGGCAGCACGTTTGGCGAGGTGAAGAAGATCGGCATCCGCGCGGTATCGGTCACCACGCGCGACAACCGCGAGTACCTGATCCCCAACGAAATCCTGATGACCACGCAAGTGGAAAACTGGTCGTACTCGTCGCGGCAGGTAGCCATTTCGATTCCGGTCAGCGTGGCCTATGGGTCCGATATCGACCTCGCCGAACGGCTGCTGCTCGAAGCCGCACACAGTTCCCCGCGCGTGCTGGCCGATCCGCCACCTGGCGTTCTGCTGACCGCGTTCGGGCCGAGTGCGATCGAAATGCTGGTATCGTGCTGGATCGACGATCCTGAAGACGGCGTGTTGAACGTCCGGTCCGAGGTGTTGAAGGAAGCATGGCACCTGTTCCGCGCGCAGGGAGTGGAGATTCCGTTCCCGCAAAGCGACGTGCATTTGCGCGATTCCGAGGGGTTGCGGCGGCTGGCCGAAGCCCTCGCCGTGCGCACCAATCCGCAAGGGTAAAGTTCCGCTAGCCTTGCCCCAACCCATTCTCGCTGGCGAGTTGGCGTCCCCTACCCCATCTGGCCATCCATGAGCAAAGCTGCCCCTTCTGTCGGAACCGTCCATCTGGTCGGCGCTGGCCCCGGCGATCCCGACCTGCTGACCCTGCGGGCGGCACGGCTGGTGATGAACGCGCGGCTGGTTGTGCATGACGGGCTGGTCGATCCCGCGATCCTGGCGATGGCACCGCGTGGCGCGCGTTTCGTTTCTGTCGCCAAGCAGCGCGCCCGCCACACCATGAAGCAGGACGAGATCAACGCCTTGCTGGTGCGCGAGGCGCTGGCCGGCAACGACGTGGTGCGGCTGAAAGGTGGCGATCCGTTCGTGTTCGGGCGCGGCGGCGAAGAGGCTGAGGCCTGCCATGCCGCAGGCGTGCCGGTGCAGGTCGTTCCCGGCATCAGCGCCGCGATGGGCGCGGCGGCGGCGGCGCAGATTCCGCTCACCCACCGCGAAAATGCCAGTATCGTCAGCTTCGTTGCCGGGCAATGCAAGGGCTTGAGCGAACAGAACTGGGCGGGCCTTGCGGGCGTGGGCCGCACGTTGGTGATTTACATGGGCGTGGCCACGGCGGAGCAGATCGCGGAAAAGCTGATCGCGGACGGGCTTTCGCCCACGATGCCGCTGGCGGTGATCGAAAACGCGGCGCGACCCGAAATGCGGGTGCTGCGCGGGCAGCTGGCGGGCCTTGGTCCGCTGGTTGCCAACGAAAAAGTGAAGAGCCCGGCGCTCATCGTCATCGGTGAGGTCGCGGCGCGGGGAGATAGCATGGAATTGAAGTCAATCGCGGAGGCTACGGCGTGAAGATCCTCACCGGCAACGATCTGAAAACCGGCGACGTGGTGTGGTGGGACGGCAATGGCTGGTCGCGCCAGGTCAACGATGCCGTCGATGTGGCCGATCAGGCTGAGACGGTGCTCGCCGTGGAAGAAGCGGCACGGCGCGTGAACGCGAGCTATGCCATCGACGCTACGGTGCAGGATGGCGAAGTGCGCCCCGCCCACATCAAGGACCGCATCCGCGCGCTTGGCCCCACGGTGCGCCTTGACCTTTCCCTCAAGCCTGCCGACCCCGCCGCCGGCAACTGGGTGATCTGACATGTATCAGTACGACAAGTACGACCAGGAAATGGTCGATGCCCGCGTCGCGGAATTCCGCGATCAGGTGGCCCGCCGCGTCGCCGGCGAAATCACCGAGGACCAGTTCAAGCCGCTGCGGCTGAAGAATGGCCTGTACCTGCAACTGCACGCCTACATGCTGCGCGTGGCGGTGCCTTATGGCACGCTGTCGTCCGCACAGATGCGCATGCTGGGCGATATTGCGGACAAGTATGACCGCGGTTACGGCCACTTCACCACGCGCCAGAACATCCAGTACAACTGGATCAAGCTGGAAGATTCGCCCGACATCCTGGCCGATCTCGCGTCGGTGGAAATGCATGCGATCCAGACCAGCGGCAACTGCATCCGCAACACCACCTCGGACCAGTATGCCGGCGCGGCGGCGGACGAAATCGCCGATCCGCGCCCGTATGCCGAACTGCTGCGCCAGTGGTCGACCTTCCACCCGGAATTCGATTACCTGCCGCGCAAGTTCAAGATCGCGATCATCGCCAGCGAAACTGACCGCGCGGCGATGAAGCTGCACGACATCGGCATCCAACTGGTGAAGAACGACGCGGGCGAAATCGGCTGCAAATTCTTCGTCGGTGGCGGCATGGGCCGCACGCCGATGATCGCCCCGGTGATCAACCCGTTCGTGCAGCCGTTGCAGATGATCTCGTACCTTGAGGCCTGCCTGCGCGTGTACAATCGCTATGGCCGGCGCGACAACAAGTACAAGGCGCGGATCAAGATTCTGGTCCACGAGATCGGCGCGGACGAATATCGCCGTCAGGTGGACGAGGAATTCG
>DAICYJ010000140.1 GCA_027311705.1 Novosphingobium sp.
CACGCCAGGCTGAACGCGCGGGTGGCATCGCGGATCAGCGGAAACTGCGGAACAAGGTCTTCGGGCGGGGGTGGGCGGTTGGCCTTGTAGTCCTCGTACATGGCGTTGCGAAAGGTGATCGAACCCTTGTCGAGAATGACCGCCAGATGGGTCGGACCGTCCGCTTTGTGCAGGTCTTCCGCCAGTTTCCACAGCATCGTGGTGTAACCATAGACCGCACCGACGGGCACGCCGCGCGGGTTCGTCAGCGGGGGCAGGCGGTGATAGGCGCGGAAGATATAGGCCGATCCATCGACGAGATAGAGGTGCCGGTGGGGGGCGCTGCTGGTTTCCATTTCGCGGTGTTAGCCGCAGACCGGCCCTTGCGAAAGCGCTTCGGAACTTTCTCGCCCCGTCTGGCGTTTTGAACGCTTGGGCGCACCATCAGGGCTGTTTGGCGCAGCCGAAACGGGCCGAAAAAAGCCTTCCGGAACCGTGCGATAGGCAAGCGATGTCGTCACGGATACGTCTTGTGCTTGCAACCGAGTGAATTGCCGATTAATTGGACCGAGAAGTCTACCGCCAGAGTAGGCTTTGCGGCGGGCTGCGTGCCCGGCGCGGTTCACTTCAATCCAGGGATTGTAACGCATGCGCAAGCTCATCCTCGCCGCTGTCGCCGGCACCGCTTTCGCCCTCGCGGGCTGCACCGAGAAGGCTCCTGAAGCCACCGAAGCCGCTGTTGAGTCGACCGAAGCTGCTGACGCTTCGGAAATGGCTGCTGACGCTTCGGGTATGGCTGCAGACGCCAGCTCTTCGGCTTCGGAAGCCGCTGCTGACGCGAGCGAAGCCGCCAAGATGTAATCCTTTCCCTCACGGGAAAGTTACAGAATTAAGGGGTGTGGTTCTTCGGAGCCATGCCCCTTTTTCTGTGTGTGCCTTCGGGATGAGCGGAGGGTGAAAGACTTCGAATGCAGATCGATTTCAATGGCCACAGTCTAGATTTTTTCGACTGCATGGAAGTGGGGCAGGGCGGTCCCAATGCATGTTTTTTGAGCATCAACGGGCAAAAGCTAGCGGACCACAAATTCGATCCGTCCCCGCTGATGTTTGAAGACCACATTCTGGTGTCGATGCGAAAGATCACGTTCCTTAAATCAGGTTATGTTCTTGCACGAATTGATCCAGAAACCTGTAAAGTTGAGATCATTTCCAAAGTTCATGAATACATGAAGCTCCGCAAAGTTCAGGGGCGATCAGTGGAATTCTCGACTTCGTCTTGGGGGGACGGCGTCGCACTCTGCCCCATTCCATGACTAGCTGCCTCTCTGGGCGCGCTTTCTTCTGTCTATTTGAGTGCCACACGGGCCGCATTAACGTCGCCCCGGACTTGATCCGGGGTCCAGCTTGTTGTGGGCGGTGGGCGACTTCCACATCGCTTCAGCCTGCCGGATGCGTCGAAAGGCAGCGGGATCCCGGATCAAGTCCGGGATGACGGGTGGTACATACGGGCGAGGATGAGTGCTTCCGTGCCCACCGCTGAGCTGACCGCCAACTTTCCTACATCACCGAACGCTGCCACAAAGGCGGCCAAGTTCTTTGAAATCGTCGATCAGGCCAGAAATGGCGCGACCCGGAAAGTCACGCCACGTGCGAATAAATAATTGTCGCAAAACGATAATAACGAAATGTCACAAGTCGAAACTGTGTCAACTTGGCCATGTATCTCGGTGACGGGAGGCAGGACCAAGCCAGCAATACCGCTCAGCGGCGCACCATTTCCATCGTCGAGCGGCCCAGCGGCTGGCTGTAGCCATCGTAGAGCACGCGGGCGACTTGTGAGATAATGCCCGCATGGGCGGTGTGGCCTTCGGGTCCGGTGACGAAAATCGCAATCGCCAGGTGGCGACCGTCGGGCAGGCGGACGATGCCGACGTCGTCGGTCACCCCGGCCAGCGTGCCCGTCTTGTGCGCCAGCAGCGTGCCTTCGGGCAGGCCGGCGCGGATGCGGTTGCGGCCGGTGCTGGTGCGGGTCATCGTATCGAGCAGCACGGCGCGGCTTTGCGGGCTGAGTGCGTTGCCGCGATCAATGGCCGAAAGCAGCGCGATCATCGCGCGCGGCGTGCTGCTGGTGCGGGTGTCGATCGTGGTGGCGGGATTGATCCGGCCGTCGTCGCGCACCAGCGTCGCCATCGTGTGGTCCAGCCGCTGGCCGGCAATGCCGTTGCGCGTCAGCCAGCTGTTGACCGTGGCGATGCCGCCCACGGCCGCGATCAGGCCGTCAGTGGCGTGATTGTCGCTGCGCGTGATGCTCAGCTCCATCAGATTCTGCGCGGCCATGATCGTGCCGGCGCGGACGGGCGCCACCGAAGTGCGCGCCCTGAGCGGCTGGGCCACCGGCATCATCATCGGGAAAGACTGGTCGAGCCGCAAGCGCCCCTGCTCCACGCCATCGAGGTACGTTGCGGCAATGGCGATCTTGGCGCAACTGGCCATCGGGAACGGCTGATCGCCGTTGATCAGCACCATGCCGCCGCCATCGAGGTCCATCGCGGCAACGCCGATTCGTCCGCGACCCTGCGCAACGATGGCTTCGACCTGTTGCTGGATCGCAAGGTCGCGCTGGTCCTGCAGCGTAACCGGCGCGCGGCTTTGCACCGCAGGCGCCGTGGCGACAACGGCGGGTGCCGTCAGCAGGAAGGCGGCTGCGAAAAGCCTGATCGAACGATGAACCATGCCGACTTTGTACCCCGACCCGTATTTACCCATGGTTACTATGTCTAACGTATTGCTATTCAAGCGCAAAGGGCAAGGTTCCACCGCCCGTCGCAAGCGCGGGGCGGAATGGCCGAGGGATAGGTAATTGAATCGGCGAGAAATTTACGCAGCGGCTGCCTTCAGCGCGTCCACCAAGTCGATCCGTTCCCACGGGAACGTCTCACCTTCGGGCGTGCGGCCGAAGTGGCCGTAAGCTGCCGTCACCGCGTAGATGGGCTTGTTGAGGCCCAATCCCACGCGGATGCCGCGCGGCGTCAGTCCGCCCAACCGGATGCGCGCGACTTCGGTGATCGCCGCTTCCAGCTTCGCGTCGTCGACCTTGCCGGTGCCGTGGGTATCGACATAGAGCGACAGCGGCTGCGACACGCCAATGGCATAGGCGATCTGGATGGTGCAGCGCGTGGCAAGCCCAGCCGCAACCACGTTCTTGGCAAGGTAGCGGGTGACATAGGCGGCCGAGCGATCGACCTTGGTCGGGTCCTTGCCCGAAAACGCGCCGCCACCGTGCGGCGATGCGCCGCCATAGGTATCGACGATGATCTTGCGCCCGGTAAGCCCGGCGTCGCCGTCAGGCCCGCCGATCTCGAAGCTGCCGGTGGGGTTGATGTGATAGACGGTGTTGGCCGTCAGCATATCGGCCGGAATGATGTCGGCGATGGCCGCCTTCACATAGGCCTTCAGCTCGGCATCGCCTGCGCCTTCGTCGTAACCCGGCTTGTGCTGGGTGGAAACGACGATGGCAGTGGCTTCCACCGGCTTGCCGCCCGCGAAGCGCAGGGTCACCTGGCTCTTGGCGTCAGGTTCAAGGAACGGTGCCGCGCCCGAGTGGCGATCATCCGCAAGCCGCTGCAGGATCTTGTGGCTGTAATCCAGCGTGGCGGGCATCAGATCGGGCGTCTCGTCACAGGCGAAGCCGAACATGATGCCCTGGTCGCCCGCGCCTTCGTCCTTGTTGTCGCCGGCATCCACGCCCTGCGCGATATGGGCAGACTGCGGGTGCAGGTTGTTCTCGAAGCGCAAGGTTTCCCAGTGGAAGCCCGCCTGTTCATAGCCGATCCGCTTCACCGTGGCGCGAACGGCGGCCTCGACTTCGGCTTCGACGCCGGGCGCCCAGTTGCCATCCGTGTCCATGATGCCGGCGCTGCGGATTTCGCCGGCGAGCACCACGAGCTGCGTGGTCGTCAGGGTTTCGCAGGCGATGCGCGCTTCGGGGTCCTTGGCGAGGAACAGGTCGACGATGGCGTCGCTGATCTGATCCGCCACCTTGTCCGGATGGCCTTCGGAAACGCTTTCGGACGTGAAGAGATAGTCGCTGCGCATGGGATTCCCGATATAAAGCTTTCTTTATGTCGCCCTAGCGACCTCGCCGCCGCGTGGCAACCAGCGCCAGCAAAAGAAGAACTGCGGCCCAGCAAAGCCCAAGCACGTTGCCGGTGCGCGCGAACAGCGTGGGCGGGTGCGCCGGCGGCACCCGTCCATCGAGCCGCCCGGCGACGAGGCGCGGCACGTGCTGGCGGACAATGCCATCGGCATCGATCACCGCACTGATCCCGGTGGTTGTACTCCGCAATACCGGCAGGCCTTCCTCAATCGCGCGCATCCGCGCCTGCGCCAGATGCTGTGGCGGGCCCCACGAACCGAACCAGCCGTCGTTGGAAGGATTGAAGATGTAGTCGGGCCGATGCGCGCGATCGACGACCTCGCCGGAAAAGATAATCTCGTAGCAGATCTGGAACCCTGCCTTGCCGAATGGTCCGAAATCGATGGTTCGCGGGCCGGGGCCGGAGAAGAAATCGAGCGTGCCCGCCACAAACCGCGAAAGGCCGACGGGTTCGAGCAGCCCGCGCATCGGCAGGTATTCTCCATAAGGCACCAGGTGCGCCTTGGCATAGCTGCCCCGGATCGTGCCGGTGCCGTCGATAGCGGTAATCACGTTCCATGCGCCGGTGATGTCGTGGTTGCCTTGTTGCGCCAGATCGGTCGCGCCGGTGAACAGCAGCGCACCGGGACCGATCACCCGGCCTATGCGCGCACGCGCCACATCGGGATCGGAGGCATACGTCGTCTGTTCGTACCAGAAGCGCTGGTAGCCGGGGCGCAGATAGTCGGGCACGCCGCCTTCGGGCCACAGCACCAGCCGCTGCTGCGCCGGATTGTGCGCGAGCGACAGGCCCGCGGTCGTCTGGAACTGGCTTTCGAACTTGCGCGGATCGTTGATTTCGTCCTGCCGGGTATCGGGTTGGACCAGCGTGTAGGGCAGCGTGCCCTCGCGGTGGTCGCCGGTCAGCGGTAGCAGGAACAGCACAAGCGGGCCGAACGCATAGGCGGCGGCCAGCGGCCATTTCCGGCCACGCAGAGCGCGCAGGGCGAATAGCCAGTACCCTGCGAGCAGCACGACCAACCCGGAAAGGGCATAAGTGCCCAGCCATGCGGCGGCATGGGCAAGACCGGGCCGTGCAAAGGGACCGAGTGTGACCATCGCCAGCGGGTTCCACGCGAATCCGGTGAACACCCAGGCACGTAGCCATTCGGAAACGATCCAGCATGCTGCTAGCGCTGGGACAACGGCGGCCTTGAACCGGCGTTGCAGGAACCATGCGCCCAGCGCCGCAAACGCAGGCCACAGCGCGAGGTAAAGCGCCAGAAGGACGACCGCGATCCAGCCGAGCCATGTGGGCATTTCTGCCTGATAGGTGAAGGCCGTGGCGATCCAGCCGTTGCCGACGGTGAACAGGCCCAGCCCGAACAGCCAGCCGCGCCAAAACGCGCTGCGCCAGCTGCGGGCATGCTCGATGCGGTCGATCAGGAAAGCGAGCGTGGCCAGCGTGAGCGGCCAGAGCGCGAGGGGCTGGAACCCCGTGGCAGCGATGCCGCCGGCCGCGATAAGCGCGATCGCATCGCGCAGATGGGGGCGGTTATCAAGCATTGCGGCGGCTTATGCCGGGCACCGGGGCCGGCCGCAAGCGGCAGGCCCCGGTCTCGGTCTCAGCCTTCCGAAGCGGCGACTTCGGGCAACGGGTTCTTGCGGGGGCGGCCACGCTTGCGCGGAGCGGGTGCCTCTTCCGCAGCCGGGGCCGCTGCAGCTACCGGCGCTTCGACGACTTCGGGTTCCGGACGCACGCCGATGGCGGGGGGCAGGCTGGAAGGATCGAGCGCGGCAACCGGAGCAGCGGCAGTTTCGTCACGATCGTCGCGGCGGGGGCGGCGATCGGTGCGGGGACGCAGGCCGCGCGTGGGGCGCGCATCGCGGACGAAGGGATTGTCCGTCACTTCGGCGATCGGCTCGCCTTCGGCGGCATGAATGCCTTCGCCGGGCAGCGTTTCCTCGAGCGCGGCGACCGGTTCGGGCCGGCGCGGTTCGCGGTCTTCGCGCGGCGCACGATCGGGCCGTGGTTCCCGATCCTGACGTGGTTCCCGGTCCTGACGCGGTTCGCGATCCGGGCGGGGCGCGCGGTCCTGCCGGGGCTCGCGCTCCTCGCGCTGCTCTCTCGGCTCACGATCCTGACGCGGCTCACGCTGCTGCTGGTCGCGCGGCTGATCGCGCTGTTGTTGCTCGCGAGGTTCGCGTTCTTCGCGGCGGGGCGGCTGGCGATCGAAGCCGGGGAAATCGGCTTCCATGCCGAAGTCCATGCTTTCCTCTTCGCCGTCCTGTTCCTGCCAGCGATCCTGGCCGGGCGCGCCGGGCACGCGCTGGCGCTGCTCGTCCTGACGGACGCGCGCATCGGCGAGCACACGGAAATAGTGGTCCGCGAACTGGAGATAATATTCGGCCTGGACGCGATCGCCGTTGAGATGCGCGTCCTGCGCCATCTTGCGGTATTTCTCCAGCAACTGGGGGGCATTGCCCCGCGCACGGCTGTCGATCCGGTTCAGTTGCTGGCCACCGCCACCACCGCCGCCTTGCGGGCGGCCATTGTTGTTGCCGCGACCGCGCCTGCGGTTGTTGTTGCCACGATTATTGTTGTTCAACTCAGACACTTCCTTGTCTGGGGCGGCCCTGCCGAAGTTCCGATGAACCGGTGTGCCGCGAAACCCTCCGCCACCGGATCGCAACGGGCGAGCCGGGGTTTCCAGCATCTGCGTGTCGCCAGCCCGAATGGCTGGTCATCCCTGCAAATGGTGGAGCTGGCCGCGACGGGAAGCCTTCATCCGTCGCTATGCCTGATTTCCCAATTAGTGATGCCACCGCCCATTGCCAAGCGAAAACTTGCTACGCCCGCCGCATTTCCACAGCCCTTTCACGCTGGCCCAGATCACAGTGGATGCGCGCGGAAAGCCCGGCAGCATGAGCGAGGGCCGAAACGCCCCTGCCTTGCGCCGATCCGATCTCCACGATGGCCACGCCCCCGATTGCGAGCAGGGCGGGCAAGGCCGGTACCAGCAGGCGGTAGTCGTCCATCCCGTCTGGCCCGGCAAACAGCGCTTCGTGCGGTTCGTGATCCGCCACCATGCGATCGAGCGCCGCGTCGCTTTCCACATAGGGCGGGTTGGCGAGGACCAGGTCGAACGTGCCGAGCGCATCGGCCCAGCGAGGCTGGGTCCAGTCGCCCGGCAGCCATTCGGCGCGGCTTGCCAGCCCGGTGCGTTCGCCGTTTGCGCGCGCCACGGCCAGCGCATCGGAAGAGCGGTCGATGCCGGTACCGCGTGATTGTGGAAACATTGAAAGCGCGGCGAGCAGCAAAGCGCCCGATCCGGTGCCAAGATCGAGAATCCGCGCGGGTGGAGCGTTGCAGGCCGACCGCGCGGCCTCGATCAGCGTTTCGCTGTCTGCGCGCGGGATCAGCACTGCCGGCGTCACGGCAAGGTTCAGGCCATAGAACTCAGTCTCACCGACGATATAGGCGACCGGTTCATGCGCGATGCGCCGCGCCAGCAGGAGTTCGAACTCCGGCGGCGCCGCATCGCGCATGGCGCGCAGGATCAGGTCGTTCCGGGAAACGCCCAGCGCGGCGGCCATCAGCAGCTCAACATCGAGCCGCGCAGTCGTGCTCGCATCGGCCAGCTCCGCAGCCGCAGACCGCAGCCGCTCGCCCACGCTGGGGGCGGCTTCACGCATCCAGCGCGGCGAGGCGTTTGGCCTGGTCCTCGGCGATCAGCGCGTCGATCATTTCGCCAAGCCCGGTGCCCTCGAGGATTTCGGGCAAGCGGTGCAGCGTCAGATTGATGCGGTGATCGGTGACGCGGCCTTGCGGAAAATTGTACGTGCGGATGCGTTCGCTGCGGTCGCCCGATCCGACCATGGCCTTGCGCGCTTCGGCTTCCGCCCCGTGGGCTTCGGCGCGGCGCAGGTCATACAGGCGCGTGCGCAGCACCTGCATCGCCTTGTCCTTGTTCTTGTGCTGGCTGCGCTGGTCCTGCTGGATCACCACCAGCCCGGTGGGCAAGTGGGTGAGGCGCACCGCCGAATCGGTGGTGTTCACATGCTGACCGCCCGCGCCCGATGCGCGGTAGATGTCTATCTTGATGTCGCCGGGTTCGATCTGCACGTCGACTTCGTCCGGCTCCGGCAGCACGGCGACCGTCGCGGCGCTGGTGTGAATGCGCCCGCCGCTTTCGGTAACCGGCACGCGCTGCACGCGGTGGACGCCGCTTTCGTACTTGAGCTTGGCGAACACGCCCTGCCCGGCAATGTTGGCGACCACTTCCTTGAACCCGCCAAGGTCGTTGGCGTTGACCGAGACGAGCTCGATGCGCCAGCCCTGCTCGGCGGCATACTTTTCGTACATGCGATAAAGGTCGGCGGCGAACAGCGCGGCTTCGTCGCCGCCGGTGCCGGCGCGGATTTCGAGCATGGCCGGCCGCACATCCGCCGAATCGCGCGGCAGCATGGCAATGGCGAGGCGGTGCTCGGCATCGGGCAACTCGGCGCGAATGCGGGCGATCTCCTCCTCGGCCAGTTCGCGCATTTCGGGATCGTCCAGCGCGGCGAGGCTGGCGAGTTCGCCCCGCATCTCGCGCACTTCGCCGGCGACGCGGGCGATCGGCTCGAGTTCCGAATAGTCGCGGCTGGCGGCCACGAAGTCCGCGCCTTCGAGCGTGCCGGATGCCAGCCGCGCCTCAAGTTCGGCAAAGCGCGAGGCGAGTTGGGCAAGGCGGGTGTTGGAAACGCTCACTCGGCGCCCATCAAAAAGGCATCGAAAACATCCTGCGCTTCGACCGAACGAGCAAAACCCTCACCCAGCAGCTTCAGCGCATTGGTCGGCGCGCCATCGCGCAAATCGAGCGAGGCGATCATGGCAGGTTCCAGCTTGCGCGCGCGGTCGAAGCGCTTGCGCGGGCTGCCGGTGGCGATCACCTCGGCAGAAAATCCGCCGCGACGGAACGCCGTGACCAGGCCGAGCGCGGCACTTTCACGGTCGGTATTTTCCGCCACCACCGCGACATCCAGCTTCGCCGGTGCCAGCACGCCCGCATCGGCCACCAACATCGCCAGCCGCTCGATCCCCGCCGCCCAGCCAACCGCCGGGGTGTGCGACCCGCCCAAAGCCTCGATCAGCCCGTCGTAGCGCCCGCCGCCCAGCACGGTGCCTTGCGCGCCCAGCCGGTCGGTGACGAATTCAAACGCGGTGTGGCGGTAGTAATCCAGCCCGCGCACCAGCGCCGGTGCGCGGGTCCAGGCCACGCCCGCCGCGTCCAGCCCGCCGGTCACCTTGGCGAAGAAGTCCGTGGCTTCCGCCGAAAGGTAATCGTCGATCATCGGCGCGTCGGCCACGAACGCCTTGTCGCGCGGGTCCTTGCTATCGAGGATGCGCAAGGGGTTGCGCTCCAGCCGGTCCTGCGAATCCTCGCTCAGCTCGCCCTTCACGCTGCGGAAATAGTCGATCAGCGCCAGCCGCCATGCCTCGCGGCTGGGCGCATCGCCCAGCGTGTTGAGGTGCAGGGTGACGCCATCTGCGATGCCCAGTTCCTTCAGCAACTGGTCCGCCATCACCAGCAGTTCCACGTCTGCTTGTGGTTCACCCGCTCCGATGATCTCGGCGTCGAGCTGGTGGAACTGGCGATAGCGGCCCTTTTGCGGGCGTTCATAGCGGAACAGCGGGCCGTGGGTGGCGACCTTCAGCGGTGCATACTGCTGCCAGCCATCGGTGATCCACGCGCGGGCGAGGCCGGCGGTGAATTCGGGACGCAGGGTCAGCGATTCGCCGCCGCGATCCTCGAAGCTGTACATTTCCTTGGAAACGACATCGGTCGTCTCGCCCAGCGAGCGGCTGAACACCGCGGTTTTTTCGAACACCGGCATTTCCACCCGGCGGAAACGATAGAGCTTGCGCACCCGTTCGAAGGTTTCGACCACAAAGCCGAACGCCTCGGCATCGGCGCCGAAGATATCCTGCGTGCCGCGAATGGCCTGCGGCGTTTCGGGGCGGGGTGGCTTGATTTTGTCGTTGCTCATGATCGCGCGCGCTTAGCGCGGTAACGCGCCGGTGAAAAGGATGGCGAAAAGGTTTGGGCCCCGGTTGCGGTTGAGACTTGTTCACGGCATGAAACCGGAATGTCGCCAAAAACACTCGCCGCGTCGCTCCTCCCCGTCCTTCTCGCGTCCACATCGGCGCTGGCCCAGGTCCAGCCGCCGGGTAATTCGCGGCCCGTGGCGGTGGCGATCGCACAGTCGGTTCCCGATGCGCAGGACATGGCCTTTCCCGGCATGATCGCGCTCGATATCGACGCCAGTGACGTGGTGACCGGCGCCTATCGCGTCACCGAAACGATCCCGGTTGTACCCGGCACCACCCGGCTGACGCTGCTTTATCCGCAATGGCTGCCCGGCAACCACTCCCCGCGCGGCCCGATTGCAGAACTGGTCGACTTGCGCTTCTTTGCCGGCAATGCGCCGCTGGCGTGGAAGCGCGATCCGGTAGAACCCAATGCGTTCCATGTCGATCTGCCCGCCGGCACTGCGCAAGTCGTGGCGAAGTTCGTCCACACCTCGCCGCTGCGCGAAAGCGAAGGCCGCGTGACGATGACGCGCGAGATGCTGAACCTGCAGTGGGAGAAGATGAGCCTTTATCCCGCTGGGCATTATGTGCGGCAGATCCGCGTAAAGCCCACGGTCACGTTCCCTGCGAACTGGTCGGTGTTCACCGCGCTGGATGGCAAGGCGGCGCAGGGCAATCGGGTGACGTGGGGCGTTACCGACTATGAAACGCTGGTCGATTCGCCGATCTTTGCGGGGCTGCATGCCCAGCGCGTCGATCTCGGCACGGGCGTGTGGCTGGATGTAGTGGCCGACAAACCCGAGCTTCTGCCGCAAAAATCGCCCAACCTGCAGGCCTATCGCAACCTGGTGACCGAGGGCGATGCGCTGTTCGGCGCGCGGCACTTCGATCATTACGACCTGCTGACGGCGATGACCGATCGCATGGGCGGCATCGGGCTGGAGCATCACCGGTCCAGCGAAAACCAGATGGAACCGCGCACCTTGGTCGATTGGGCCGATGGCGACTGGGACCGCAATGTGCTGGCCCACGAATATGTTCATTCGTGGAACGGCAAGTTCCGCCGTCCGGCGCGGCTGTGGACGCCCGATTATCGCCAGCCGATGCAGGATGACCTGCTGTGGGTCTATGAAGGGCAGACGCAGTTCTGTGGCTATGTGCTGGCCGCGCGGTCGGGCGTGCAGAGCAAGGACATGGTGCTGGGCCAGATCGCCAGCAACGCGGGCGGCTTTACCCAGACGCCGGGGCGCGCATGGCGTTCGGTGGAGGATACCACGGCCGATCCCGTGCTCGGCTATGGCAAGGCCAAGCCGTTCCCGTCGCTGGCGCGCGGCACCGAATACTACACCGAAGGCGCACTGGTGTGGCTGGAGGCGGACCAGATCATCCGCGACGGCAGCGCCGGCAAGAAAAGCCTCGACGATTTCGCCCGCGCGTTCTTTGGGCTGCGCAATGGCGATTGGGGTGTAGTGCCCTATGAATTCTCCGATGTCGTCGCCGGCCTGAACGGGGTCTATCCCTATGACTGGGACACGTTCCTTAAGACGCGGATCATGACGCCGGGGCAGCCGGTGCCGCTGGGCGGGATCGAGCGCGGCGGGTATCGGCTGGTGTGGAAGGAAGAACCCAATCCCTATGACAAGGCGCGGATGAAGGCGAACAAGTTCCTGTCGCTCAACCATTCGCTGGGCTTTGCGGTGGACAAGGACGGCAAGGTCACTGGCAGCCGATGGGATAGCCCCGCATTCCGCGCGGGCGTGGTCACCGGCGTGGAGATTCAGGCGGTGAACGGCACGGCCTATGACGCCGATGTGCTGAAAACGGCGGTCACTTCGGCCAAGGGCAATGGCAAGGCTGTGGAATTGCTCGTGAAACGCGACGACCGTGTCTACACGGTGACGGTCGACTACCACGACGGGCTGCGCTGGCCCTGGCTCGAACGGGCACCGGACGCGCGCATCCCATCGGGGCTGGACCGGCTGCTCGCGCCCAAGGGGGCGGCGATAAAGTAGGCACGAAGGGGCAGGAATGGCGCGCAGCGGCTGGCAACTCGGCAAGCGGATCGCGCCGCCACGCTTCGTGCTGTTCCTCGTTCTGCTGATCGCCGGCAGTTATGGCTGGAGCCGGTTTTCCGAAACGCGCGGACTTGCCGATTCGCTGGCGATGGGCTTCGATTTCGCTGCGGTGGGTTTCCTCGTGTCGCTCTGGCCGCTGCTGCGCGATTGCGATGTTGAAACCATGCGGCGGCATTCGGAAGAAAACGACGCCAACCGCGTGCTGGTGCTCGGCATCACCACGGTGCTCACGCTGGTGGTGATGGCCGCCATCGCGGGCGAGCTGCCCACCGCGAGCAAGGGCGATCATCTCGCGATGGGCAAACTGATCGGCACCCTGATGCTGACGTGGCTGTTTGCCAACGTGGTCTACGCGCTCCATTATGCGCACGCCTTCTATCGGTCGGACGAGGATGCGGGCCAAGATTCGGGCGGGCTCGACATTCCGGGCACCGACACTCCGGACTACCTTGATTTCGCGTATTTCGCCTTCACGCTGGGCATGACCTTCCAGACATCCGACGTCCAGATCACCTCGCGCCCCATCCGGCGCATCGCCACGCTCCACAGCTTTGCCGCGTTCATCTTCAATATCGGCGTGATTGCCTTCACCATTAATGCACTCGGCGGCTCGAGTTAATTCGACACAAGTATTGTTGCAGCGCACAAGAGCCGGCGCTAGAGGCTGCCGAAACGACCCGGCCACACGGCCCAACCAAAGGCAGACCATGCGCATCGACATGATTCCGACCGGCGACAATCCCCCGGAGAGCCTCAACGTAGTGATCGAGGTGCCATCGGGCGGCGAACCCGTGAAGTACGAATTCGACAAGGCTTCGGGCGCGCTGTTCGTCGATCGCATCCTGCACACGCCGATGCGCTATCCCGCCAACTATGGATTCGTGCCGCACACGCTGTCGCCCGATGGTGATCCGCTCGATGCGCTGGTGATCGCCCGTTCGCCGTTCGTCCCCGGCTGCGTCGTTCGCGCCCGGCCGATTGCGGTGCTCAATCTCGAAGACGAGCACGGCGGCGATGAAAAGCTGGTTTGCGTGCCGGTCGATTCGACCTTCCCGTATTATTCGGACGTGAAAGAGCGGGAAGATCTTCCCGAAATCGTGCTCCAGCAGATCGAGCACTTCTTCACCCACTACAAGGACCTGGAAAAGGAAAAGTGGGTTCGCGTTGGCAAGTGGGGCGGCGCTGAAGAAGCAAAGCAGGTCACTCTGGAAGCCATTGCCCGTTACGAAGAAGACAAGGCCGCCAACCCCGCCTGATTCCTGCGGTCGCAGGCCGTGCCGGTCACTCGACCGGCCGGCTTGCGTCCAGCAAGTCGTTGCTTTCATCGTCGGTGGCGCGTTCGCGCGCCACCATGCGTTCGATGTGATGTTCGGGCGCCACATCTTCGGGCTTGAGATTTTCCGCCGCGATCGTGGCGGGCGGCGGGACCGGAACCGGTGCAGACCGCGCTGAAGTGTCGTTACCCGAAGGCGCAGCCCGCTCCACCTGAATCTTGTAGCTGCCGTCCGGAATCACGAAGCCGTTGTCGCGCAACGCGCGGCGCACCGCTTCGAACGCCAGCGTGCGCGCCTTGCCGAAACCGGTCTTGGTCTGGTCGACCCAGCCGGTGAAATGCACCACCTGAGTCGTGCCCGGCATTTCCGAGATTTCCGCCGTAGGCTCCGGCTTTTTCAGCACGAAATCGAGGGCCAACAGCGTCTCCAGCGCCAGTGTACGCGCCACGCACGGGTCGGATGCATGATCGAGCGTCAAGTCGAACGCGAAGCGGCGCGTCGGATTGGTTGAAAAGTTCAGGATCACCGCCTTGAACACGGTCGAGTTCGGAATGCGCAAGTGGTTGCCGTCGAGCGTCATTAGCACGGTCGCGCGGCTGGTCAGGCGCACCACGCGGCCTTCGTGACTGTCGATGCGCACATGGTCGGTGGCGCGGAACGGCTGGCGCACCGACAGCATCAGCGACGACACATAGTTGTCGATCGAATCGCGTACTGCAAAACCCAGCGCAATACCGATCACGCCCGCGCCGCCCAGCACCGCGCCGAGCAAGGCCGTCGCGCCGACGATATCCAGCGCCAGCACGATCCCACCGACCACGAAGGCAAAGCGCAGTGCGGTGGCGACCAGATCGGCGAGGAACGGGTTGGGCGCCAGCCGGTGCCACAGCTCGCGCCGCCCGGCGATGAAGTAGCCCAGCATGCCGACAAGGATGGCGACGACCACCGCTACGCCGATCAGCGGCAGCGCGCGCCACAGCCCCACCGCCTTGCCCGAAACGCCGCTCAGCGCAGGCGTCAGATTGCGATCGACCTCAAGATTGCGGGTCACTTGGTTCTGCACCGTGACCACGCCCGCAAGCCGTTCGGCAATGCTGCCCGCCTGGTCGATGGCCTTCTGGTCCGCCACCGTGCCGGACAGGGTGACAACCCCGGCGGAAACCTGCACCTGCACCGGCTTCAATGCCGAGATCTGGTCGAAGATCGCCCGTATCCGGCCGGTCAGGCGAGCATCGTCCGCGGCGCTGTTGTCGGCCTGAATAGGCGATGGCGATGGCGCCGGAGTTGCGGCTGGGGCGGCGGCCAGCCCGGGTAGCGACTGTGCGGCCGCCACCGGGGCGATGATGGCAATCGACAGCGTAACAAAAAGCATGCGCAGGAACTTGGTCATGGCCCCTTAAGCGACCAGCCCCCGACGGGTTCCCGAAAAGGGCGGCGGATCAGTCCCCCGCGATACTCATTCCGTCTACCCGCAGCGTCGGCACGTCGATTCCGCGATGGATGTCGAGGTCGTTGGCGGCAGTCAGCGCGGCGAACATGTCGATCAGATTTCCGGCGACGGTGAATTCGGCAATGGGCCCCGCAATCTCGCCACTGACGATGCGGAAACCCGAAGCGCCCCGGCTGTAATCGCCGGTCACGCCATTCACGCCCATGCCGATCAGTTCGGTCACATAGATGCCGTCGGCAATGTCGGCCATCAGCGCAGCCGGGCTGACGGTGCCCGGCTGGAGCACCACGTTGCTGGCGGAAATCTGGGGCGCGCCCGATCCGCCGCGCGCGGCGTGGCCGGTCGGCACCGCGCCCAGCTGGCGGGCGGCGGCCGAATCCATCAGCCAGCCGGTCAACCGGCCATGCTCGATCAGTGCGCGCGGGCCGGTTGGCAGGCCTTCTCCGTCGAACGGGCGCGAACGCAGCCCGCGCAGGCGGTGCGGATCGTCGGTAATGGTGATCGAACTGTCGAAGATCTGTTCGCCATCCTTGCCCAGCAGGAAGCTGGATCGCCGGGCGATAGACGCGCCGGAAATCGCGCCGAGCAGGTGACCGACGAGTGTGCCGCCCACGCGCGGATCGAACACCACCGGCATCGCGCCGCTTTTCACTCGCGCAGGATCGAGCCGCGCCACTGCGCGCTCGCCCGCCTTGCGGCCGATTTCGTCGGGCGAAAGCAGGTCGGCCGCGTGGCGCGTGCTGCGCCAGCTGTAATCGCGCTGCATATTGCCGCCTTCGCCCGCCACGACGCTGGCGGACAAGCTGTGGCTGGTCGCGGCATAAGCGCCCGAAAAGCCGTGGCTGGTAACCAGTGCGACGACGCCGCGGCCCGCGCTGGCGCTGCCGCCTTCGCTGTTGGTCACGCCCGGCACCGCGCGTGCGGCGTCTTCGGCCTCTTCGGCCATCGTGCGCAAATCGCGCGGCGAGGGCTCCACCGGATCGTCGAGATCGAGCGCGGGCGCACCGGCGCGCAACAGCAGCTCTTCAGGAGCAAGGCCGGCAAACTTGTCGGCAGGGGCCGCCCGCGCCATCGCCACCGCGCGGATCGCCAGCTCGTCCAGCGCATCGTTGCCGATGTCGGTGGATCCGATCGAGGCCGAAGCTCCGCCCACGAACACGCGCAGCCCGATCTGTTCGGATTCCGATCGCTCCACGTCCTCCAGCGCGCCGAGCCGCACCTGCACCGATTCCGAAGCGTTGGCGATGTAGACGGCGTCGCCCGCCTCCGCACCCGCACGGGTGGCGCGCTGGATCAGCGCCTGGCAGCGCTCCTGAGCTTCGGCGGCGGAAAGCATGGGCGGGTCTTTCGGTTCGGGCGCAACCGCACGGACATGCGGAAAGCGGCCGATCTAGCGAGCCTGTGCCCGCACGGCAATCGCTGCCATCAGACGAACGCGACGATCACCTTGTACAACCCGGTCAGCAGGAATGGCAGCCCGATGGACAGCAGCCACACCGCCAACTGGTCCCGTCGGTAAGCGGATCGCAACGATGGATCGGCCGCACGGTCGTTGTCCAGAACTTCCCAGCGCCGTTCATAGCGCCGGTAAAGCGGAATGATCGCGGCGACGAGCACCACCAGCCCGACCAGCGGCAACAGCGAACCGCCGCGACCTTCGACCGCGTGCATCGTCACGAAAATCTGCAGGGCAGTATAGACCAAAAGGCCATAGGCGACCGTGTCGCTCATCCGCTTTCGCCAGTCGAGCCGGCGCCCCCCCTCGCGCCTGGTGCCAGCAGTTCCATGCGATCCGTCGATGATCTTGTTCATTGGGGTTCCCCCGGGCATTCTCTCGATTCGACTACATCATGCATTCCTGCGCGTTTCAAGGGATATGCGGCATTCAGGCCGCGCCATGCACAAATCCTGCCAGATTGGATCGCTGGGCCTTTGCCCCGGCGCGCTACGCGGCTATGGCAATGCCGGACGAACCGGTGACAACGACGAGCGAACCTGCGAACCCATGACGAGCACCCTTGCCCACAGCGCTGCCGCCGATCTGCACCACGCCGCCGATCCTGCCCATCCGATGGCGCAGGGCGGGCTGGAAGTGGTCTCCATCGCCAAAAGCTATGACAAGCGGGCGGTGTTGACCGATATTTCGCTGTCGGTCGGCAAGGGCGAAGTGCTGGGCCTGCTGGGGCCGAACGGTGCGGGCAAGACCACCTGTTTCTATTCGATCATGGGCCTCGTCCGTCCTGATTCGGGTCGTATCCTTTTGGATGGCGTCGATATCACCAAGCTGCCGATGTATCGCCGCGCCGTGCTGGGGCTGGGCTATCTGCCGCAGGAAACCTCGATCTTCCGCGGAATGACGGTCGAGCAGAACATCGCCACGGTCCTCGAACTGAACGAGCCGGACAAGGAAACGCGCGCCGCCGAACTCGAACGCCTGCTCGATGAATTC
This sequence comes from Novosphingobium sp., assembly GCA_027311705.1. Classification (GTDB taxonomy): domain Bacteria; phylum Pseudomonadota; class Alphaproteobacteria; order Sphingomonadales; family Sphingomonadaceae; genus Novosphingobium. The sequence continues at coordinate 17,439 of DAICYJ010000140.1, forward strand.
GGCCTCACCCGTCTGCGCGCCTCGGCCGCGATGGCGCTTTCGGGCGGCGAACGGCGGCGTTGCGAAATTGCCCGCGCGCTGGCGGCGAAGCCCTCGATCATCCTGCTCGACGAGCCGTTCGCGGGTATCGATCCGCTGTCGATCAACGACATCCGCCACCTCGTCATCGACCTCAAGAACCGCGGCATCGGCGTGCTGATCACCGATCATAATGTGCGCGAAACGCTCGATATCGTCGACCGCGCCTGCATTATCTATGGCGGGCAGGTGCTGTTCGCCGGCAGCCCCGAAGCACTGGTGGCCGATCCCAACGTGCGCCGGCTCTATCTGGGCGAGGGCTTCGTGCTGTGATGCACGTGGGGGCTTAACGATGGCTCTCGGGCCGAGGCTGGACCTCCGCCAGTCGCAATCGCTGGTGATGACGCCGCAGTTGCAGCAGGCGATCAAGCTGCTCACGCTGTCAAATCTTGAGGTGGAAGCGTTCATCGGCGATGCGCTCGATGCCAACCCCCTGCTCGAAATCGGCGAATCGGTGCCGGTCGAGGCGCTGGAGATCCCAGCCGAAGAACTGCGGCGCACGCATCTGGAAAGCTCGCCGGTCGATCAACTCGTCGGGGAAGGGCGCGCGGCGGACGACCGTCCGCTCGATATCGATGCCAGCGCGCTCGATGGCGATCGCGATACCGGCGATGGCGCGGCGCTGACCAGCTCGCCCGATCTTGGCGACACGCGCGCTGCGTCTTTGGGCGGCGAAGGTCCGGATATAGACGAGCGTGCCGGCGCGGGCGAGACGCTGGCCGAACACCTCCACGCGCAAGTGGGCGCCACCTCGTCCGAAGCGCAGCTGTTATTCGTCGCGCGCTGGCTGATCGACCAGCTGGACGAGGCGGGCTACCTCACCGTGTCGCTGGCCGAAGTGGCGGATGCGCTGGGCCTGCCGATGGCCGTCGCCGAAGCCGCACTGGCGCTGGTCCAGTCGCTCGATCCCACCGGCGTCGGGGCGCGCGGCCTGTCCGAATGCCTTGCGCTTCAGGCGAAGGAGGCGGACCGCTACGATCCATGCATGCAGCGCCTGATCGAGAACCTCGATCTGGTCGCGCGCGGAGAATTCGCACGGCTGAAGCGCATGTGCAGCGTGGACGACGAAGACTTCACCGACATGCTGAACGAACTACGCGGTTATGATCCGAAACCCGGCCTGCGCTTTGGCCACGGGTCGGCCGAAGCGGTGGTGCCAGACATCCTGATCCGCACCGTACCGCAAAAGGATGGCAGCATCGGGTGGGACATCGCGCTCAATCAGGCCACGCTGCCGCGCCTGATTGTCAACCGCAGCTATTACGTCGAAATGCGCGGTGCCTGCGTGGCCAAGGACGCGAAGGCCTGGCTCGGCGAAAAGCTGGCCGACGCCAACTGGCTGCTGAAGGCGCTGGACCAGCGGCAGAAGACAATCCTGAAGGTCGCGGCGGAGATCGTGCGCCAACAGGACGGCTTCTTTCGCCACGGCGTGTCGCAGTTGAAGCCGCTGACGCTGCGCGCGGTGGCCGAAACGATTGCGATGCACGAATCGACCGTCAGCCGCGTCACCTCTAACAAGTACCTCCATTGCGATCGCGGCACGTTCGAGCTGAAATATTTCTTCACCTCAGGCGTCGCCTCGTCCGATGGGGAGGGCGCAGTTTCGGCAGAGGCGGTGAAGGCATCGATCCGCCAGTTGATCGACGCCGAAGATCCCAAGGCCGTGCTTTCGGACGATGCGCTGGTCGATCTGCTGAAGGACAAGGGCTTCGACCTCGCTCGGCGAACCGTCGCCAAGTATCGCGAGGCCATCGGGCTGGGCAGTTCGGTGCAGCGGCGGCGGCAAAAGACGCTCGCGGGAGTGCGCTGATCGGCCGGCCTGTCATACTCGTGCAATGCTGCCGTGCACGGTCATGGTCTTTGGGGTGAGGGAAACGATTTTGCCGAAAACGACCATGCTGCCCGGTTTCGCGCGTCCGTTCCTTGCCCTTCTGCTTGCTTCGATTTCCACGCCAGCCTTTGCCGGCGACGTGCCGCTATATCAGCCTGCACCCGCTTGGATCGCGCCCGCGCCGCCGCTCGATTCGGCGGTCGTGGCCAAAGGCGCCACGGTCGTGCTGCTCGATCAACAGGTGCGCATCGAAACAGGCACCGTCACCACCTATGCCGATACCGCCCTTCGCGCCGATACGCCCGAAGCGCTGACCCAACTGGGCACGCTCAGCAGCGTGTGGTCGCCGGACAAGGGCGATCTCATCGTCCATCGCGCCATCATCGTGCGCGATGGCAATGAGATCGACCTGCTCGCCGGCCGCAAGTTTACGGTGCTTCAGCGCGAACGCGGGCTGGAACGGCGAATGCTCGATGGCCTGTTCACCGCCACGCTGCCGGTTTCCGGGCTGCAAGTGGGCGATCTGCTGCGCTTCGTCTATTCGGTCACGCGCAAGGACGCGGCCTTGCGGGGCCACGCGCAGGAACTTCGCCCGCTGATCGCCGCACCCACCGCGGTCGGATTCGGGCGCCTGCGCGTCACCTGGCCGGCAACAGAGCGCGTGCGCTGGCAGGCCGGGCCGAAAGTAGTCCTGCCCGCCCCCGTGCGCGGGTCTGGGGGCGACATGGTGCTCACACTGACACTGCCGTTGCCCAAGCGTGATCCGGTGCCCGATGACGCACCATCGCGCTTTCGCCGGGCGCCGCTGTTTCAGGTGGGCGATTTTGCCGATTGGCCCGAAGTCTCGCGCACGTTCGCGCCGCTGTTCGCCACCGACGGCCTGATCGCGCCGGATTCGCCGGTGGCGCGCGAAGTGGCGGCAATCATGGCCGCCAGCCCCGATCCGCGCACCCGCTCCGCCCGCGCGCTCGAACTGGTGCAGTCGCGCATCAGCTACCTTCTGCTGGGTATGAACGGCGGCAATTACCAACCGCAGACGCCGGCGGAGACCTGGGAAAAGCGCTATGGCGATTGCAAGGCGAAAAGCCTGCTGCTGCTGTCGATGCTGCGCGCGATGGGCATCACATCCGAAGCGGTGCTGGCGCTGCTGAAAGGCGGCGACGCGCTGTCGGAGGCGCTGCCGATGCCCGCCGATTTCGACCACGTGCTGGTTCGCGCCATCATCGACGGGCAGGACCTGTGGCTCGATGGCACGGGCGCGAGCAGCCGGCTGGCCGATATCGCCGATGTGCCGCCACTGTTCCACGTCCTTCCGCTGCGGCCCGCCGGGGCAGACTTGATGGCGCTGGCATGGCGCAAGCCCGAACGCCCCAACCTGCAAGTCACGCTGACGATGGACGAAAGCGCGGGGATAGACCTGCCGGTGCTGGTCGATGGAACCATGGCGTTCAAGGGTTCGTCGGCGGCCATGCTGGCGCTGGCCAAGGCGCAGTCCGCCCCGGAAAAGCAGGCCGTTCTGGCCAGCGCGGCGATGTCCGCCTATTTCGAGGACTTCAACCTTACCGACAGTTCCATATCTGTCGACAGCGCCACCGGCATTTCCACCATCCACGTGCAGGGATTGCTGCCCGCGCCCTGGCGGTTCGTGCGCGGCGGGGCACGACTGGCGATGGACATGGCCCAGCGCATGGTGAAATACACCCCCGATCGCGCCCGCCCGATGTGGCGCGCGCTGCCGGTGGCGGTCACTGGCCCCGATACCACCGAGATGACCCTTGCGTTCAAGCTGCCCGATGGCGGCAAGGGCTATCGCATCGAAGGCAATCCGCAATTTTCCGGCGTACTGGCGGGCCAGATCCTCGATCGCACGATGCGCCTCGAAGGCGATGGCATCGTTCTCCACCTGCGACGGGACGCCCCCGCTGGGGCCGAGGTTGCCCCAGCGGACGTGGCGACCGAAAAGGCCCGCCTCGCGCAATTCCGTACCCGCGCCCCGATCGTGCGAGCCCCGGTCGATGCCGCGCGATATTGGGAAGATGGCACACCCGGTCGCGCCCGCTTCGCCGCGCTCGATGCCGCCTATGCGCTGGTGATCGCGCGCAAGCCCGATGAAGCCGATGGCTATGCCGATCGCGCGCGGTTTCGCCGCGCCACGTTCGATCGCAAGGGCGCGTTCGCCGATTTCGCGAAAGCCCTGTCGATCGAACCAACGGTTGCGCTCTATCGCGAACGCGCAGCCATGCGTGAGGAGGACGGCAAGTACGATGCCGCGATGATCGACGTGCTCGCCGCGCTCGATATCGATCCCGCCAACACCCAACTCGCCGCCGCCCGCGCGCACCTGCTGGTCAAGCTGGGCCGCAAGGCAGAGGCGCTGGCCGTGCGTCAGGAAGCCCTCGACAATGCGGGCACCGACCGCGCGTTGGTCGTCGCGCGCTTTGCCGAAATGCAGGCAGAAGCGGGCGAAACCCCCGCTGCTCTCGCCGCGCTCGACGAGGCCGCGCTCGAAAAGCCGGGCAATCCGGAAATCCTGAACTTGCGCTGCTGGCTGCGCGGCACCCGTCAAGCCGATCCCACCGCCGGGCTGAAGGACTGCACCCGCGCCATCGAACTGGCCGATCTCCCCGGAGAACCACTCGATTCGCGGGCGATGATCTATTACCGGCTGGGCCGGATGGACGAGGCGCTGGCCGATCTCGATGCCGCGCTGGAAGGCGCGCCAGGCCAGTCGGGCAGCCTGTTCATGCGCGGCGTGATCCGCGCCGGGCTGGAACAGCCGGAGAAGGCGCGCAAGGACCTCGCCGCTGCCCGCCGTCTCGCTCCGGCCGTTGACCGCCAGTACCGCGAATTCGGCATCGTCGCCCCGTTCTGACCTCGTGCGCCGAAGCGTTTCGTCGCGCTAAGGCTTATTCTGCTGCAATCTGGCCGTCGCTGCCCGGCCGTTCGGACAACATGCCCTGGATCATCCCTTGCAGGTTGGCATCATAGCGCGCGAGCACGGTGTGATCCTCGGCGGTCTCCCAATGCGTGATCAGTTCACGTCCGTTCCACCAATGCAGGGCATAGCCCGGCGGATCGGCGACGATCAGCGCGCGCTGATCGGGCGTGTCGGGGTCTATGGGCCGCAGGTCCAGCGCCACTTGCGGCGCTGTGGATGGGCAGGTGGCAACCACCAGGTCTTCCCAATGCGTCGTTACCGCGCGGTGGATGTGGCCACACACCAGCCCGATCACGTTGGTGCGCCCGCGCAGGCAGGCTGCCAGCATTTCCACCCATGGCTCGGCGGGGTCGGTGTTCATCCACGCGATGCCCACTTCGATGGGCGGATGGTGCTGCACGATCAGCGTCTTGCGGGTCGTTTCCTCGTCCAGCCGCGCGTTCAGCCAGGCCGCGCGCACATCGCAGAATGCGCCGCCGTGGCGGCCTTCCTCCAGCGTATCGAGCACGATCACCCGCACGGGCAAGTCCTCGATCACATATTGCAGGAAGCCGTCGGCAAAGGCGACTTCGGGGAAAACGGCCTGAAACGTCGCGCGCTCGTCGTGGTTGCCCAGCGCATAGCGGACGGGGAAGGGCAGGTCGGCCAGTGCCTCGCGCAACCGGCGGTAGCTGTCGGCATCGCCCCGGTCGATCAGGTCGCCGGTTGCCAGCAGCAGGTCGGGCTGCGGGTTCATCGCGACAAGTTCGGCCACCACGCGGTCCAGCCGCTGGCGGTTGAATTCGCCGGGGCTATCCGGTTCGAAGCCCAGGTGAATATCGGTGATTTGGGCGACCAGCATGGGCGGGCGCTATTTCAGGATGGCCGGGAAGCGCGGCCGGTCCGCCACCGCCGTTTGTAGGGCCGGCGCTTTGCGCTTGTCGGCCGGTTTCCAGGGAGCATCGCTGTCCATGTGATACGCATGACACATCGCGCAGCCCGAATCGACCGGGTCCTTCACTTTAGCGGTGGCCAGTTTCGCGCCCGCTTCGCCAACATGGCACGAACGGCATCCGCCCGGCCCGTCCATGCCCGGCACCAGCAGGTCGCTGGCGTCGTTCGAACGCTCGGCCTTCACGTGGCACGATGCGCAATCGGTCTTGCGGTGGTCCTTATGGTCGAACCAGCCGACGTGGTAATACCGGTCATTCTGCGCCACCCGCTGCACGGTAAAGCCGCCGGCCGCCGCGCTTCCGCCGCGATTGACGGTGTGGCAATCGAAGCACATCCCGCCCTTGGAAAATACTTGGGCCACCGCCTGATCGCCCTTGGTCGGATAGAACCGCACCGCACGGGCATAATCCGCCGCGGTGGAGCGCAGCGCCGCATCGCCCGGCACCCGGCGGGCAAGGCCCGAAAGGTTGGCGGGCCGCGCCGGAGCGCCGCCGCGATAGAACGCGCGCAGATCGGCCACCACCTGTTCGGGTTCGCCATGCCGCAGCGTGCGGAACGTGCCGCCCACCTGGTCGAAGGTCAGGCTGTGGCAGCTTTCGCAGGCCTGCTCCATTTCCACCGGCTTGAACCGCGTGCCGCCGGCCTCGATCTTGTGACAATCCTTGCAGCCCAGCGAGTCATTGGTGGCGAACTGGCCGGGGCGGCGATGGACCATCTGCGCCACGCCGTTCACCTTGGACAAGTGCTGGCCGTGGGTGAACTTCAAGCCGTTGTTTTCCTTCAGCGTGTCGGTCCAAACCGCGCGCTGCAACAGCGGCTTTTCGCCGTCCATGCCGACGATCACCGTGGGCCGGAACTGCGGGTGCGCCGTCCCGAAATCGGCGGCGTCGGAGATCTTCGTATCGGGCAAGCGACCCTTCAATCCATCGTGGCAATCGGTGCAGAACTGTTGCCGGGTTGCGGGCATAGCACCCGCGCCCTCGTGCTCGGTGTGACAATCGACACACCTGCCCGCCGGACGATTGAACGCGGTCGCCACCGCGCGCTGGAATGCGGCGAAGCCCTGCGGCTCGCCCCGTGCCTTCAGCAGCCTTGCGCCGTCCTTGATATGCTGGTGCGCATCCTGCGTGTGGCAGGTGAGGCAGGCGTTGTCGCGCACCGCGACGAACGGCTCCACATGGCAGGCCTGGCAATCGTTCTGCAGCTTGCTGTGCGCAACGCTCAGGTGGCCGGACGACCACGCGGTATCGCCATGAACCCCCGCCGGTCGCCGCGCGTCCTTTTGAAGCGCCAGCGGCTGGTACGTCGCCCAGCTCCAGATCGGGATCGCCAGGAATGCCACCAGCATCAGCAGCGCAAAGGCCCAGGCCGATCCGCGCTTGCCCGGCAGCAATCCCTTCAGCGTGAACGCAGTGGAAAGCTCCACGTCGCCGGCGCTTTCCGACACCGCTTCCACGCGGCGGACGGTAAAGGTCGGCGCTCCGGTTTCGGGATCGGCGGAAAGGGTAATGCGATGGCCGCCGAAAGCCAGTTCGGCCCCGGTCGCCACGTCGAGTTCGCGCCGCGTGGTGCTGCGTCCGTCGACGTCGAACGGCTGATCGCCGATCGATTCGATCATCAGTTTGCCGCCCGAAAGCGGGCTGATCCGCGCATGGAACGGATCGACCGCCAGGTCGGGCAAATGGATATCGCAGGCACCGTCGCGCCCAATGGTGATGGCATCAGCTTCGACGGCAGACGGGCGGACGATCTCTTCGCCGCTCGATTTCAGCGCGATCTGGCGGATCAGGAAGTTCATGGCTCTGACCTCACCAGTAGAAGAAGACGCTGACGACATGCGCGGAAAGCGCCGCGATCAGCGCGAAGGTGACCGGCACGTGCACGTAGAGCCATGCTTGAAGCCATGATTTCAGCTTCAGATGCCGACGCATCCGCGCCAGCATTGCTTCCTTGCGCGTCAGCAAGGCATCGACCTTCTCGATCGGATCGTCGGCTACGCGCGGCTTGTTGGCACGCATCTGGCGCAATCCCGATGCGGCGCTGCGTGTGGCGTCGCGCGGATAGCGGCCCGTCAGGCGGTTCCAGAAGCTACCGGCAAAGGGGTCTTCCTCAAGGCTGCGATTGACGAGCGCGGCGGCTTCGGAATCGAGCGGCTGCGCGGCATCGTGGATCTGCCGGTCAATCGATCGCAGCGCTTCGACCATCTGCTTTTCGGTGATCGCGCCGTCTTCGTCATAGCGGTTGTCGGATAGCGCGCGGGGCAGCGTGGCGTAAACCCAGATGCCGAACATGCCGGAAACGATCACCAGCATCATCAGCCCCCAGGCCAGCGTGTGCACATTCCACCCGAATTCAAAACCCGAATGCAGCGTGCCGACCACGATCAGCAGCAGGCCCAGATAGACATGCGCCGATGTCCACGCCTTCAGGCTCCAGCGCCCCGGCGTGATCGCCCGCTTGCGCACGCCCAGCATGGTCAGCCACAGGATCAGCAGTGCGCCGATGGTGCCCAACGTATAGCCCAGCCACGTCGATCCGAAGTGCTGCCCCGGCAACGGCACGAAAATATACAGCGCGATCAGTGCCACCGCGAGCAGCGCCGAAATCTTCAGCCAGCGGCCCTTGCGGTGGGTGAGAAACCCCTCGTGCGTGCTGGTCCGTTGGCGGCTGGCACCCGTGCGGCGCTTTGATGCAATCGTCGCCACGCCTCAGGCCCCCTCGTTCTCAAGTCGCGCGACGGTCAGGAACTCGTCGGGCGAAACGCGGATCGCGGCCCCGGTCGGGCAGGCGCGCACGCAGCTCGGCCCGCCTTCGATGCCTGCACACATGTCGCACTTGATCGCCTTCTTGCGGTCCAGCGCCTCGTCCACCTGCGGGTCGCCGGTGTATTTCGTGTTCTTTTTCGACCACTTGTAAGGCGGCTCGCCTGGCCCCGGCCCATTGCCGAACAACAGCCAGTTCAGCAGCGACGGCTTCTTGGGCGGAACCTTGTCCATGCGGATCACGCCGTAAGGGCAATTGCGCTGACAGTTGCCGCAACCGATGCAGGTATCGTTGATGAACACTTCGCCGTCCGGCCCGCGATGGATCGCGTTGGGCGGGCAATCGGCCATGCAATGCGGGTGCTCGCAGTGGCGGCAGCTGGTCGGCACATGCAGGTGGGCAAAGCTCTTGCCGGCCTCGCGGTCCAGCCGCGAAAGGCCGTCGTGGCTGTCGGCGCAGGCCTTTTCGCAATTGTCGCAGCCCACGCAAAGCCGTTCGTCGATCAGCAGCACGTCGGTCGCTTCGCCCAGCCCCTGCGCGACGAGGAACTTGGCCTGTTCGGAATAGAGGTCGACGACGCCGGAGAACCCGTCCTTCTTCGATTCGATGAAGGCGTTGGTGCGCCGGCGGCCTTCCATGTCGTTGCGCGCGCGTTCCAGCAGCGCGGGCTTGGCATCCAGCACGCGGCGGAATGCCTCGCCATCGATCCTGATGACCTCGCTCTTGATCGCGGCGCGCACCGTGGCGGTGCGCTGTCCGCCATCGATCAGCGCCATTTCGCCCACGTAGGAACCGGCCGGCAGGTACGACAGGAACACCGGCTTCCCGCCGATGTCCTTTTCCACGATCATCGATCCCACGCGGATCACGAACACGTCCTTGTCGTCCGCGCCCTCGGTGATCACCGGCTCGCCCGCGCGCACCTGCATGATTTTGGCGGTATCGACCACTTCGCGCACGTCGTCGCTGCTCAGCCCCGATCCAAACATCTGCAGCAATTGCCGCTCGGTCGAGATGCGCTCGATCGCGCGCTTGGCGGTGGGCACCTGGCTCTGCAGCTTGAGCGCGGCGTTGCGGCTGATTTCCACGCAGATGCAGTCTTCGGCCGCCACGATGGTCGCGCCGCGCCGCCGCCCGGAAATCAGGCCCACTTCGCCGAAGATCGAGCCTTTGGGAATTGGCACGACCTTGCTGGAATCGTTCGGATCGATCCGAACGTGCACCGATCCATCGGCGATGGCGAACAGCGACGATCCCGGCGCGTTCTTCTCGAAGATCGTCTCGCCCTTCTTGTAGAAGCGCGCGTCCGAATCGAGCATGAACTCGCGCATCTGCAGCGCGGTCATGCCATCGAGGATGGCGATATTGCCGCGCAGCAGCTCCAGCCATTCATTGACCGACTTGCGCCCCGGCAGGTCGGCGAACTTGGCTTCGAGCAAAGGCTCGTCCGCCGGTTTCAGATCGGTGTTGCCCGAAATGAACTCGATGACGTCATAGCCCTGGTTCATGCAGTGCTTGATCAGCGGATAGCCCGCCAGCGCACCGATCACGAAAATGCCCGGCGCTGTCGATTCAAAGCTGGGCGAAAGCGTCGGGAAGGCCAGCCGGTCGGCACTGGCGAACTCGATGCCGCACCCTTCGACAAAGCCGCGCGGCGGGGCAGACCCGATACGCGCGATGATCCGGTCGCAGCGGATGCGTTCTTCGCCATCGCGCGTGGCCAGCGTGATCCAGCCCGGCTCCACCGCTTTGGTCTCGGTTTCATACCGGATCGCCAGCTTGCCGATGGCGTCGTCTTCCACCAGCGCCTTGGCGTTCGGCTCCTTCGCCGTCGGAAAGCTTTCGCGCACGTTGGTCGATTTCGGCGCACGGTTCAGCACCGTCACCACGTTGCCCTGCGCCGAATCCTCGGCCAGCCCGCGCGCGTTCTCGATCCCCGCATCGCCGGTGCCCACCACGATGATATGTTCGTCCAGGATCGCATAGGGATCGTCGAGCTGATACGTCACGTGCGGCAGGTCGGAACCGGGGCAGCGCATCAGGTTCGGGTTGCCCTGCGTGCCGATGGCCAGCACCACGTTCTCGGCCATCACCGTCTCGCCGCTGGTCAGCTCGATGGCATAGGGCGGGGCGAAACGCTGCACTTCGGTGGTCGTGCTCGATCCGTCGCGCGCGCGGGTGACGATCTTCTGCACCGAACCTTCGATCGCCGGGCCGGTGCCGCGAATGGATTTCACCTCGGCATTGTACTTCACGTTCACGCCCAGATCGGCGGTGCGCGCGGTCCATTTGTCGAGGATGTCTTCCTTCTTGCCCGCGTCGAAATCCTGATCGGACCGCAGGATCAGCTGCGATGGCGTAGCCATCACATGCTTGCCCTTCTGGTACTTGAAGATCGTGTCGGACAAGTGGCCCGATTTTTCGAGCAGCACGTGGTCCAGCTTGCGCGCAGCGGCACGGCTCGCGGCGCTCATCCCCGCCGGGCCAGAACCGATGATCGCAACCTTATAGACTTCGCTCACCGGCGCTTGCCCCCCGCAACACGGCAAAGTGGCGCTTTTTCAGCGCCTGCTCTCCCAACCCGATTTAGTGCGACCCCGGTCTTTCCAGGACTTTACCCGAAGGAACGCAGTTTGCCAGCCGCAAATTGCCAGCCGCGAATTGGTGGCCCGGCGCAGGTCGCCTAGCCAAAGGCGTGTGCAGGCTGCTTGCCACGGGCCGGGCGGGCGGGATATGTCCCCGCGAACAAGGCGATGCGCACGCGTCGTTCAGGAGTTTGCGATGTCCGAGGCCGAAACCACGCCTGCCCCCGCCGCTTCCCCGGACAAGGCCACGCCGGCCCGCGCGGGTCGGCTGGCGCTGGCCGCCGCTGCGGTCATGGCGGTCGTGGCGGGCGGCGTCGCCGTCTATCGCGGGCAAAAGGAAGAGGTAGCGATCGTCGCTCCGCCGTCGGTCAGCGAAAGCCAGGCTCCCTCGGTCGACGACGTGATCGCCAAGCTCGAAGCCAAGCTGAAGGACAAGCCCGACGATGCCGAAGGCTGGCGCATGCTCGGCTGGTCCTATTTCCAGACCGAACGCTATGCCGAAGCCGCCACCGCGTTGAAGCAGGCGACCAAGCTCGATCCCGAACATGCCGAGACTTTCTCGTTCCTTGGCGAATCGCTGGTGCTGGCCAGCAACGAGGAAGGCCACATCCCGTGGGATGCCAAGGCCGCGTTCGACAAGGCGCTGAAGCTCGATCCCAAGGACGCCCGCGCCCGTTATTTCAAGGCGGTGGCGATGGATCTGGGCGGGCAGCACCGCAAGGCGATCGCGGCATGGTTCGCCCTGCTGGAAGATACGCCCAAGGACGCGCCCTATGCCGACGACATCCGCGAAGTGATCCGCAATGTCGGCACCAAGCACAAGATCGACGTGGAAAAGCGGCTGGCCGAAGCGCAGTTCGCGCCGCCGGCCAACGGCATGTCCACCGACGGTGGAGCTATCGCCGCTGCCGGCATTCCCGGGCCCTCGTCCGACGAGATCAAGGCCGCGCAAGCCCTGCCCAAGGGCCAGCAGGAAGCGATGATCCGCGGCATGGTCGAAGGCCTTCAGGCCAAGCTGGAAAAGAACCCCGCCAATGCCGACGGCTGGATCATGCTGATGCGCAGCCGCATGCAACTGGGCGAACCGGCCAAGGCCGGCAAAGCCCTCACCGATGGTCTCGCCGCATTCCGCAACGATCAGGCGTCAGCGCGCAAGCTGCGCGAAGCAGCGGTCACAGTGGGCGTTCCGGGCGCCTGAACCCTTACCGTTCCGCAATCCGATAGGGCACCAGATCGCGCTGGCTGGGATCGACGTCGATCGCCTTGTCGCTGGGGGGGAAGGCGCGCTGGTCGCAATCGTCGCGCGGGCAGATGCGGCAACTGGGTCCGATCCGGGCCACGGCATCCTCGCTGCGCAGGTTCAGCGCGTCGGCATAGACGAATTCGTCCGCCAGATCGGCCTCGCAGCCAAGGGCGACGGCATAGCGGCGCGGCGGGCGGTAGTAACTGCCGCTGGGCTTCACCAGGCCCTTGGCGATCGAAACATAGCGGATGCCGTCGGGCATTTCGGCCAGCTGCACATGGATGCGGTCGGGGATCGCCACCGCTTCGTGCACGATCCACAGCGGGCACGCCCCGCCGAACCGGCCGAATTGCAGCCGCGTGGCCGAATGGCGCTTGGTGATGTTGCCCGCCATGTCCACCCGGCAGAAGAACACCGGAATGCCGCGCGCCTGCGGGCGTTGCAGCGTGGAAAGCCGGTGGCAGGTCTGTTCGAAGCTGGTGTGGAACTGCTGGCGCAACCGGTCCACATCGTGGCGCATCGCCCGCGCGGCTGTGCGGAACCGTTCATAGGGCATGAGCAGCGCCCCCGCCGCATAGTTGCCCAGCCCCACCGTCAGCAGATGGCGCGCCGCCTCGGTCTGCAACGGGGCCTGCGCCACGATGCCCGCGATCTGGTCCGAAAGCGCCAGCGCCGCCAGCTGATAGGCCAGCTGGAAGCGCCCGCTTTCGATCGGCTGGTTCGAATCGAGCACCAGATGGCGGCGCTCGGCATCGAACCGCCGCATTGGTCCGCCGCTGCGCCACTCCACGGTCACACCGTGCCGCCGCAACCAGTCCTGCATCGATTTGACGCGAGGGCTGGCCTCGTCACCTGCGATTTCGAGCGCCAGTGCTTCCGCCCCCCGGTCCACGGCATCGACATAGTTGTTGGCCAGGTGAAACCAGTCGCGCGTCTCCTCCCACGGCATCCGCCCTCCGGCGGACAGCGTGCTGCCAATGGTCTCGTCCATCATCTCCAGCCGCTGTCGTCCGCGCACATACAGCGCATGCAGCGCCACGAAACGGTCGGCAAATTCGGGAAACTGGCGGGCCAGCCGCTCCACCTGCTCGCCGGGCAGCGCGCCGCCCAGCAACGGATCGCCCAGCGCCTCACGCAGAATGTCGGCAACGCCATCGCGGTCGGTGGGGGCCAGATCGGCCCAGTCCACCGGAAAGGCGGCGTGCAGCGCGTCGGCCAGCGACGGGGTCAGGTGTCGCTCGTCGTTTTCCAGTTGCGAGAGGTAGGATGCGCTGATGCCCAGCGCGACCGCCATTTCGGCCTGCCGCACCCCTCGCCTTTGTCGCAGGGCGCGCAATTGCATTCCAGCAAAGAACCGTCGTTTCATTCGCGCGCCGCCACATTCTTTGCAAAGTCCGCCTTTGCAACTTTGCAGATTAACATTGGACAGCGCGATTGCAATCGGCCATCGGGCCTCGATTGACCACTTTGGGGCACAGCTATGTCCGCTAACATTGCCGAAATGGAAAGTCGCCGTCAGGCAGCCGCGATGGGCGGTGGGCAAAAGCGCATCGATGCGCAGCACGCCAAGGGCAAGCTGACCGCGCGCGAACGTCTCGAAGTCCTGCTCGATGAAGGCAGCTTCGAAGAAGTCGATACTTACGTCGAACACAACTGCGTCGATTTCGGCATGCCGGAAACGACCATTCCGGGCGACGGCGTCGTCACCGGATCGGGCACGATCAACGGCCGGCTGGTCTTCGTGTTCGCGCAGGATTTCACCGTGTTCGGTGGCGCGGTTTCCGAACGGCATGCGATGAAGATCTGCAAGATCATGGACAGCGCGATGAAGGTCGGCGCGCCGGTGATCGGGCTCAACGATTCGGGCGGTGCGCGCATCCAGGAAGGCGTCGCGTCGCTCGGCGGTTATGCCGAAATCTTCCAGCGCAACGTGCTGGCGTCGGGCGTGATCCCGCAACTTTCGCTCATCATGGGGCCTTGCGCGGGCGGCGCGGTCTACAGCCCTGCGATGACCGACTTCATCTTCATGGTGAAGGACAGCAGCTACATGTTCGTCACCGGGCCGGACGTGGTCAAGACGGTGACCAACGAGATCGTGACGCAGGAAGAACTGGGCGGCGCGGTAACGCACACCACCAAGACCTCGGTCGCCGATCTCGCCTGCGAGAACGATATCGAAGCGCTGCTGCTGGCGCGCGATTTCTTCGATTACCTGCCGCTGTCGAACCGCGAGGAAGCGCCCGAACGGCCGACGTCTGACCCCTATGACCGCAGCGAGCCCAGCCTCGACACGCTGATCCCGGCATCGGCCAACCAGCCGTACGACATGCACGAAGTGATCCGCAAAACGCTCGACGAAGGCGATTTCTTCGAAGTGCAGCCCAAGCACGCGGGCAACATCCTGTGCGGTTTCGGCCGGATCGAAGGCAAGACCGTGGGCGTCGTCGCCAACCAGCCGATGGTGCTGGCGGGCTGCCTCGATATCAATTCGTCAAAGAAGGCCGCGCGGTTCGTGCGCTTCTGCGACGCGTTCAACATTCCGATACTCACTTTCGTCGATGTGCCCGGTTTCCTGCCCGGCACGTCGCAAGAGCATAACGGCATCATCAAGCACGGTGCCAAGCTGTTGTTCGCCTATGCCGAAGCGACCGTTCCCAAGATCACCGTGATCACCCGCAAGGCCTATGGCGGCGCGTATGACGTGATGGCATCGAAGCACCTGCGCGGCGATCTCAACTATGCGTGGCCCACCGCCGAAATCGCGGTGATGGGGGCCAAGGGCGCGGTCGAGATCATCTTCCGTGGGCTTTCGGCCGAAGGCATCGCGGAAAAGACCAAGGAATACGAGGACCGCTTCGCCAACCCATTCGTGGCGGCGAGCAAGGGCTTTATCGACGAAGTGATCTACCCGCATTCGACCCGCCGCCGGATCGCGCTCGGCCTGCGCAAGCTGCGCAACAAGAGCCTTGAGAACCCGTGGAAGATGCACGACAACATTCCACTGTGATCGGTTCGCGCTAAGCGGACCCCGAAAGGATTGCACATGACCGACATCTTCATCGTTTCCGGTGCGCGCACCGCCATCGGCACGTTCGGCGGCTCGCTGGCGTCGTTCCGCCCGGCCGAACTTGGCACCATCGTGATCAAGGAAGCCATCGCCCGCGCCGGCATCACGGCGGACAAGATCGAGAACGTGGTGATCGGCACCATCGTCGCCACCCAGCCCAAGGACGCCTATGTCAGCCGCGTCGCAGCGGTGAACGCGGGCATACCGATCACCGCCCCCGCGATGAACGTCAACCGCCTGTGCGGTTCCGGCCTGCAGGCGATCGTTTCTGCGGCACAGGCCATTGCGCTGGGCGAAAACGACATTGCCATCGGCGGCGGCTGCGAAGTCATGTCCAACGCACCGCGCATCATCGAAGGCACGCGCAACGGCCAGAAAATGGGCGACATGGTGCTTCAGGACATGATGCTGGGTGCGCTGCACGATCCGTTCGAAGGCATCCACATGGGCATCACGGCGGAAAACATCGCCATCCAGTGCGATATCAGCCGCGAAACGCAGGACGAACTGGCGGTCGAAAGCCACAAGCGCGCTGCCGCCGCCACGGCTGCCGGCTATTTCAAGGACCAGATCGTTCCGGTCGAGATCAAGACCCGCAAGGGCGTGACCGTGTTCGACACCGACGAGCATTTCCGCAGCGACGCCACGCTTGAGGCGATGGCCGGCCTGAAGCCCGTGTTCAAGAAGGACGGATCGGTCACCGCCGGCAATGCCAGCGGCATCAACGACGGCGCGGGGGCGGTCGTGCTGGCCAGCGCCGCAGCTGTGGAAAAGCACGGCCTCAAGCCGATGGCCAAGATCCTTGGCTGGGGCCACGCCGGCGTCGAACCTTCGGTCATGGGCCTCGGCCCGGTCTATGCCGTTCCTGTGGCGCTCAAGCGCGCCGGGCTGACGCTCGACCAGATCGACGTGATCGAAGCCAACGAAGCTTTCGCCGCGCAGGCTTGCGGCGTGGCCAAGGAACTGGGCTTCGATCCCGCCAAGACCAACCCCAACGGCAGCGGCATCTCGCTCGGCCATCCCATCGGTGCAACCGGTGCGATCCTCACGATCAAGACCATGTACGAATTGCAGCGCACCGGCGGCAGGTATGGCCTGATCACGATGTGCATCGGCGGCGGCCAAGGCATCGCCATGGTCATCGAGCGCGTCTGATGAAACTCGGCCGCCTCAACCACATCGGCGTCGCCACGCCCGATCTCGACGCGAGCATTGCGTTCTATCGCGATGTGATGGGCGCGGCCGACATTACGGAGCCGTTCGTGCTGGAATCGCAGCAAGTGCGCGTGTGTTTCGTGAACACGCCGGGCGAGGACGGAACTGCGGGCACGCAGATCGAACTGCTCCAGCCGACCTCGCCAGATAGCGCAGTGGGCAAGTGGCTGGAAAAGAACCCGCTCGGCGGCCAGCACCACCTTTGCTATGAAGTGCCCGATATCCTCGCCGCCAAGGCCTGGTTCGAAGGGCAGGGCAAGCGCGTGCTGGGCGAACCGCGCATCGGCGCGCACGGCACGATGATCTTCTTCGTCCATCCCAAGGACATGGGCGGGCAGCTGACCGAGATCATGGAAACGCCCAAGGGCGCGCACTGAACTTAAAGCCCTCTCCCTTCAAGGGGGGAGGGTTGGGAGGGGGGCTGGCGCAAGATCCCCCTCTCCAAACCGAGGACCGGAACGATGGCGAATATCGACGACTGGCAGGCAGCGGCAGCGAAAGAGGTCAAGGGCAAGGACCTGACCTGGAACACGCCCGAAGGCATCGCGGTAAAGCCGCTCTACACGGCGGACGACGTGACCGTGGACCCGGGCCTGCCGGGCTACGCCCCGTTCACGCGCGGCGTGCGCGCCAGCATGTATGCGGGCCGGCCGTGGACCATCCGCCAGTACGCCGGCTTCTCCACCGCCGAAGCTTCGAACGCCTTCTACCGCCGCAACCTCGCCGCCGGGCAAAAGGGCCTGTCGGTCGCCTTCGACCTTGCCACCCACCGCGGCTATGACAGCGACCACCCCCGCGTCGTCGGCGATGTCGGCAAGGCCGGCGTCGCAATCGACAGCGTCGAGGACATGAAGATCCTGTTCGACGGCATTCCGCTCGATCAGATGTCGGTCTCGATGACCATGAACGGCGCGGTCATTCCGATCCTCGCCTTCTTCATCGTCGCGGGCGAGGAACAGGGCGTGCCGCGCAAGCTTCTCGACGGGACCATCCAGAACGACATCCTCAAGGAGTTCATGGTCCGCAACACCTACATCTACCCGCCCGAACCCAGCATGCGGATCATCTCGGACATCTTCGGCTACACCAGCCGCGAAATGCCCAAGTTCAACAGCATTTCGATCTCCGGCTACCACATGCAGGAAGCCGGCGCGACGCAGGTTCAGGAACTGGCGTTCACCATTGCCGACGGCCAGGAATACGTGAAGTACGGCGTGGCCAGCGGCCTCGATATCGACAAGTTTGCCGGCCGCCTCAGCTTCTTCTTCGCCATCGGCATGAACTTCTTCATGGAAGTGGCCAAGCTGCGCGCCGCCCGCGTCCTCTGGCACCGCGTGATGACGAACCTCGGCGCGCAGGACGAACGCAGCAAGATGCTGCGCACCCACTGCCAGACCAGCGGCGTTTCGCTGCAGGAGCAGGACCCCTACAACAACGTGATCCGTACCACGATCGAGGCGATGGCCGCGATGCTGGGCGGCACCCAGTCGCTCCACACCAACGCGCTCGACGAAGCCATCGCGCTGCCGACCGACTTTTCCGCGCGCATTGCCCGCAACACCCAGATCGTCATCCAGGAAGAAACCGGGATGACCAAGGTGGTCGATCCGCTCGGCGGGTCGTATTATATTGAAAGCCTGACCCAGGAACTGGTCGACAAGGCGTGGGAAATCATCGAGCGCGTCGAAGCTGACGGCGGCATGGCCAAGGCCGTGGCAGCCGGCTGGCCCAAGGCGATGATCGAGGAAGCTGCCGCTGGCCGTCAGGCCCGCGTCGACAAAGGCGACGACGTCATCGTCGGCGTCAACAAGTACCGCCTCGCCACCGAAGACCACCTCGAAACGCTCGACATCGACAACCATGCGGTCCGCGAAGGCCAGATCGCCCGCCTGAAAACCACCCGCGCCAACCGCGACGAGGCCAAGTGCCAGGCTGCGCTGGCCGCGATCACCGCAGGCGCGAAGGGCGACGGCAACATGCTCGAGCTAGCGGTCGAAGCCGCCCGCCACCGCGCCACGCTGGGCGAAATCTCCGACGCGATGGAGGCGGTGTTCGGCCGCTATGGCACGTTCCCCACCCCGGTGAAGGGCGTCTACGGATCGGCCTATGCCGGCGACAACCGCTACCAGCAGGTCGTCGATGGCGTGCAAGCGGTCGGTCGCCGCCTCGGCCGCACCCCGCGCGTGCTCGTCGCCAAGATGGGCCAGGACGGACACGATCGCGGCGCGAACGTGATCGCCAGCGCCTTCGGCGACATGGGCTTCGACGTCACCAGCGGCCCGCTGTTCCAGACCCCCGCCGAAGCCGCCAAGCTGGCGCTTGAAAAGGACGTGGACGCCATCGGCGCTTCGTCGCTGGCGGCCGGCCACAAGACGCTGATTCCCGAACTCATCGGCCACCTGCGCGAAGCCGGCCGCAGCGACATCAAGGTCGTGGCGGGCGGCGTGATCCCCCCGCAGGACTACGACTACCTGCGCGAAGCCGGCGTGCAGGGCATCTACGGCCCGGGCACGAACGTGGTCGAAGCAGCGGCGGACATGCTGCGCCTGCTCGGCCACAACATGCCGCCCGCTGGTGAAGAACTGGCTGCTGCTGAGTAAGCGCATTAAGTCCCCCTCCCGCTTGCGGGAGGGGTTAGGGGTGGGCCTTCCACCTCACATCGTTTTGACCATCGCTTGCGGAGCAAGGCCCACCCCCGGCCTCTCCCGCAAGCGGGAGGGGAGCCGCTAGTGTTCAAGAAAATCCTCATCGCCAACCGTGGCGAAATTGCCTGCCGCGTCATCAAGACCGCGCGTCGCATGGGCATCGCCACCGTCGCCGTATATTCGGATGCCGACGCCCGCGCGCCGTTCGTGCAGATGGCCGATGAGGCCGTGCACATCGGCCCGTCTCCCGCCGCGCAAAGCTATCTGATCCCCGAAAAGATCATCGCCGCCTGCAAGCAGACCGGCGCGGACGCGGTCCATCCGGGCTACGGCTTCCTCTCCGAACGCACCTCCTTCGCCGAAGCGCTCGCCGCCGAAGGCATCGAATTCATCGGCCCCCCTGTCGGTGCTATCGCCGCGATGGGTGACAAGATCGAATCCAAGAAGCTGGCGCTGAAGGCCGGCGTCAACGTCGTCCCCGGCTTCGTCGGCGAGATCGACGACACCGAGCACGCCGTCCGCATCTCGGACGAGATCGGCTATCCGGTGATGATGAAGGCTTCGGCCGGCGGCGGCGGCAAGGGCATGCGCCTCGCCTACAACGAAAAGGACGTCCGCGAAGGCTTCGAGGCCACCAAGCGCGAGGGCCTGAACTCGTTCGGCGACGACCGCGTGTTCATCGAGAAGTTCATCCTCAATCCGCGCCACATCGAGATCCAGATCCTCGGCGACAAGCACGGTAACATTCTTTACCTCAACGAACGCGAATGCAGCATCCAGCGCCGCCACCAGAAGGTGGTGGAAGAAGCGCCCTCGCCCTTCGTCACCGAGAAAATGCGCAAAGCGATGGGCGAACAGTGCGTCGCCCTGTCGCGCGCGGTCGGGTATTACAGCGCAGGCACGGTCGAACTGATCGTTTCGGGCGCGGACCCGACGGGCGAATCGTTCTACTTCCTCGAAATGAACACCCGCCTTCAGGTGGAACACCCCGTTACCGAAGCGATCACCGGCGTCGATCTGGTCGAACAGATGATCCGCGTGGCCGCCGGCGAAAAGCTGGCGCTGACGCAGGATGACATTAAGATTGACGGCTGGGCCATCGAAAACCGCGTCTATGCCGAAGATCCCTATCGCGGCTTCCTGCCCTCCACCGGCCGTCTGGTGCGCTATCGCCCGCCGGTCGAAGGCTGGACCGACGATGGTGCCGAGAATGGCCGTCGCGGCGTCGATGGCGTGCGCGTGGACGATGGCGTCTATGAAGGCGGCGAAGTTTCCATGTTTTACGATCCCATGATCGCCAAGCTGGTGACCTGGGGCGCGACGCGTGACGAAGCGGCCGACAAGCAGGTGCTCGCGCTCGATTCGTTCGAGATCGAGGGGCTGGGCCACAACATCGATTTCGTCTCCGCGATCATGCAGCACCCGCGCTTCCGCTCGGGCGAACTGACCACTGGCTTCATCGCCGAGGAATATCCCGAAGGCTTCCACGGTGCCGCCACCGGCCCCGAACTGAAGCGCACGCTGGCCGCCATCGGTGGCTTCCTCGCCGCCGCCCGTTCTGATCGCGCGCGCCGCGTCGATGGCCAGCTCGGTTACGAACTCGATCCGCCGGCCGATTGGTCGGTCACGATCGACAAGGACACCTTCGCCGTCTCGCTCAGCGAAGATGAAGTGACGGTCGATGGCGTGGCCGTGGAACTCTCGCTCGAATACACCCCCGGCGACCGCCTGATTTCGGCCGAAGTCGATGGCAAGCCACTGGCGGTAAAGGTCGAATTGTTCCGCGCCGGCTTCAAGCTGACCACGCGCGGCGCGATCCATCAGGTTCAGGTGCTGCCCGCGCACATCGCGCACCTCACCCGGCACATGATCGAAAAGACCCCGCCGGATATGTCGAAGTACCTCGTCTGCCCGATGCCGGGTCTGCTCGTGGCGCTGCATGTAAAGGCGGGCGATGCGGTCGAGGCTGGCCAGCCGCTCGCGGTGGTGGAAGCCATGAAGATGGAAAACATCCTGCGCGCCGAAAAGTCGGGCACGGTCAAACTGCTGAATGCCGCAGCGGGCGAAAGCCTTGCCGTGGATGCGATCATTCTGGAAATGGAGTGATCGGCCTGAAGAAGGTTGAAGTCTGCTTACGTGCCCGATAAGGCACACCGTAAATTGGTTTACTTTATCCCTCGGGTGGTTGACGCTGATGTAAGCGAACCGTATCCGCCTTGGGTGTCAGAATGAAAGGCTGAGCCACATGAAAGCCCTGGTCTGCGTCAAGCGCGTGATCGATTACAACGTGAAGCCCCGCGTCAAGGCGGACGGCACGGGTGTCGATCTCGCGAACGTGAAGATGAGCATGAACCCGTTCGACGAGATCGCGGTCGAGGAAGCCATTCGCCTGAAGGAAAAGGGCGTGGTGACCGAGATCATCGCGGTGTCGGTCGGCCCGCAAAAGGCGCAGGAAACCTTGCGTACGGCGCTGGCGATGGGCGCGGATCGTGCCATCCTGGTGATGACCGACGACGAGGTAGAGCCGCTTGCGGTCGCCAAGATCGTCAAGGGCATTGCCGACGAGGAGGCCCCCGGCCTGATCATCACCGGCAAGCAGGCGATCGACGACGACAGCAACCAGGTCGGCCAGATGGTCGCCGCACTGCTCGGCCGCCCGCAGGGCACTTTCGCCAACGAGATCACCGTCGAAGGCGATTCGGTCGTCGTGAAGCGTGAGATCGATGGCGGCCTTGAAACCGTCAAGCTCGCGCTCCCGGCTGTGGTCACCACCGACTTGCGCCTGAACGAGCCGCGCTATGCCTCGCTGCCGAACATCATGAAGGCGAAGAACAAGCCGCTCGCGAACAAGACGCCTGCGGATTATGGCGTCGACACCACCCCGCGCCTCAAGACGCTCAAGGTCGGCGAACCGCCGGTCCGCGTCGCCGGCATCAAGGTGGCCGACGTCGACGCACTGGTCGCCAAGCTCAAGGAAATGGGAGTCGCGTAATGGCTAAGGTTCTCGTTTGGGTCGAACACGACAATGCGTCCGTCAAGGACGCCACGCTCGCCGTCGTCACCGCCGCGTCGCAGATCGGTGAAGTCACCGCGCTTGTCGCCGGGTCCGGCTGCGATGCCGCCGCCGCTGCCGCCGCGCAGATCGAAGGCGTCACCAAGGTGCTGAAGGCCGACGATGCGGCCTATGCCAATGCACTGGCTGAAAACGTCGCGCCGCTCGTCGCCGGCCTGATGGCCGATTACGACGCCTTCGTCGCACCCGCCACCACCACCGGCAAGAACATTGCGCCGCGCGTCGCCGCACTGCTCGATGTGATGCAGGTTTCGGACATCCTTTCGGTCGAAGGCCCCAAGACCTTCACCCGTCCGATCTACGCTGGCAATGCCATCGCCACGGTCGAATCCACCGACGCCAAACTGGTCATCACCGTGCGCGGCACCGCGTTCGGCAAGGCGGCCGCCACCGGCGGTTCGGCTGCGGTCGAAGCCGTGTCCGGTCCGGCCGATTCCGGCCTGTCCAGCTTCGTCGGTTCGGAAATCGCCAAGAGCGAACGCCCTGAACTGACCAGCGCCAAGATCATCGTCTCGGGCGGGCGCGCATTGAAGGATGCCGCGACCTTCCAGGAAGTGATCATCCCGCTGGCCGACAAGCTCGGCGCAGGCGTCGGCGCCAGCCGCGCTGCGGTGGATGCAGGCTATGTGCCCAACGACTATCAGGTCGGCCAGACCGGCAAGATCGTCGCCCCGCAAGTCTACATCGCGGTCGGCATCTCCGGCGCGATCCAGCATCTGGCCGGCATGAAGGACAGCAAGGTCATCATCGCCATCAACAAGGACGAAGACGCCCCGATCTTCCAGGTGGCAGACATCGGCCTCGTCGGCGACCTGTTCAAGCTGGTCCCGGAACTGACCGGCAAGCTTTGATCCGACTTTGACAGTTGACTGAAAAGGCCCCGCGAAAACGGGGCCTTTTCTTTTTGAACATGCAACACCTTGTCCCTAACATCGCGCAATGCTCCATGACCTTGCGCATCGTTGGCCACTGTTTCCTGTAACTGTCGCGATGCTGTTTGCCGCGCCACCGGCGCTGGCGAAGGCCGTTTTGCTCGAACCATCGGGCAAATGGCAGATGATCTATGACGAGGATGGTTGCCGCCTTGGGCGTTCCTTCGGTGAAGGCAAGAATCTCGTCATCCTTTTCCTTGATCGATACCAGCCAGCGTCCGAACTCATCGTTTCGGTCGTCGGCAAGCCGTTTGCCAGGCGTGACGTTGCCCACCAACCTATTGCTGTTGATTTTGGGCCGGGGTTGCCGGCGTCGGCCGCGAAGGAATCACTGGTTGGGGTCGTCGGCCCGGACCAAACGCCGATGTTGATGCTCGGCTTTCGGGATCTGCTCAATCGCCCGGTCATCGTACATCAGACAGCGGTCATCACTCCTCGGCAGGAGAGCGCGATATCTCAACTCACCGTGCGCTCGCGTGGTCAAAGCGATGTCACGTTGCGGACGGGGGAAATGGGCGCGCCAATGGCGGCCATGCGCGCCTGCACCACCGATCTCGTCCAGCACTGGAAGCTGGATCCGGTGCAGCAGGAACACCGGATGGCAGGCCCGACTCCGATCCACAAACCGGGCGAATGGCTGCGCAGCGGGGACTATCCCACCGGTGCGCTGCGGATGGGTGTGAGCGCGGTGATCGATTTTCGCCTGATGGTCGATGCCGCCGGGCAAACGACCGAGTGCCACATTCAGCGGATGACAAATAACCCCGAATTCGCGACTCTCACCTGCAAGCTTTTGATGAAGCGAGCAAAGTTTCGCCCCGCTCTCGATTCCGAAGGCAAGCCGATAGCCAGCTATTATGTCAGTTCCGTCCGCTGGATCAATGGCAACTAATCACAACCTCAGCGTCAAACACTGGCTGAACCCGTCCAGCACGTAGTCCGCAAAGGCCCCGCACGGCACGAACCCATGCTTGCGATACAGCCCCAGCGCCGGTTCGAACGCCTCGCCGCGCCCGGTTTCCAAGCTCACCCGCGCATAGCCGCGCGCCCGTGCCTCGGCCAGCAGGTGAAGCAGCATAGCTTCGCCCACGCCGCGCCCACGCCATTCAGGAGCGGCGCGCATGGATTTGAGTTCGCCGTGGTCGTCCGCCAGCCGCTTCATCGCGCCCATGCCGGCGATGTCCCCGCCCACCCAGGCCGACCAGAACGTCACATCGGGATCGCGCAGCCGCTCCACCGGCATCGCGTGGACGCTGCAGGCGGGCGAGAACTTGTGCATTTCGGCAAGGTGGAAGGCCACTAGCCCGCGAATGCCCTCGCCTGAAAGATCGTCCTCCACGATCCGCAAACTCTCGACCATGCCCGTTCCCCCACTGGCCAATCCGGTTTCAACTGCTATCACCTGCCACCATGACAGACACCGATTCAACCCAAAAATGGTCGATCGCCATCCACGGCGGCGCGGGCTCGATGAAGCCCGAAACCATGGACGCCGCCACCGCCGCCAACCATGAAGCCGCGCTCGCCGCCGCGCTGGATGCGGGCGTCGCGCTGCTGGCAGCGGGAGGCAGCGCGCTCGATGCCGTCACCGCCGCCGTCGCCGCGCTGGAGGATGATCCCCATTTCAACGCCGGGCGCGGCGCGGTGTTCACCTATCACGGCACCAACGAGCTCGATGCCGCCATCATGGAAGGCACGCATCGCAAGGCCGGCGCGGTTTCCGGTGTCACCCACACAAAAAACCCCGTCAAGCTCGCCCGCACGGTGATGGAAGCCGGCCCGCACGTGTTCCTGTCCGGCCTCGGCGCGGAGGAATTCGCCCGCGATCACGGCGTCGAACAGGTCGATCCCGATTGGTTCGCCACCCCCGAACGCTGGCGGCAGCTGGAGGAACTGAAGGCGCGCAAGCTCGGCTGGTTCGATGCGGACCTGAAGTACGGCACCGTCGGCGCGGTCGCGGTGGATGGCGAAGGCCATGTCGCTGCCGCCACCTCCACTGGCGGGCTGACGGGCAAGCGCTGGGGCCGCATCGGCGATTCGCCGGTGATCGGCGCGGGCACTTATGCCGATGATCGCGCCTGCGCCATCAGCTGCACCGGATCGGGCGAGCACTTCCTGCGCGTCGTCACCGCGCACGAGATTGCCGCACGTGTCCGCTTGGGGGGTGAAACCGCGCAGGCCGCCGCCGATGCGGTGATCGCCGAACTCGCGGCGATGGGTGGCGACGGCGGCGTGATCTTTGCCGCGCCCGATGGCACCACCGGCTTTGCGTTCAGCACACCGGGCATGTACCGCGCGCGGGCAGACAGCACCGGCCTGTGCGAAACCGCGGTGTTCGGACCGGTTGACTCAACCTCCCGCTAGGCGCAGTTTCCGCCCGCGCAGGGGCCGGTCCGTAATAATGGGTCGCCCGACTCCCAAGCGTGAAACAGGTGGCAAGCCACGCAGCTTGCCCGATTTGGGAGACTGCCAATGCAATCCGTTCGTCTTGCGGCTGTTGCCGCCATCGCGCTTGCCTTCGCCTCGCCATTTGCCACAACGGCCACCGCGCAGGAATATCCGGTCATCGCCGGGGATTACGTCACCGTCGGCATGATCTCGGTCGATGATGGCCACGATCTCGATTATGCGAAGCACCTCGCCGGCCTGTGGCGCAAGGGTCAGGATTTCGCGGTGAAGCAGGGCTGGATCACCGGCTACGAAGTCCTCACCAACGAGAACAAGCGCGCGGGCGAGCCTGATTATTACCTGCTCACGCGCTTCAGCAAGTTCACCGACGCCGCCGAGGAAGACAAGCGCGAAGCCGCCTACAACACCTTCATGGCGACCACGACCACGCAGATGCAGGCCGCTTCGGGCGAGCGTGCCAAGTATCGCCACCAGATGGGCTCGATGCTGCTGCGTTCGTGGAAATGGCGCAACTGATCGCCTGATCGCCAGCGCAATGAAAACGCCGGGCCGGGCTTAGACTGTATCGACTGTCAGTGCTGAATGTCGATGCAGCCTATCCCGCGCCCGGCGTATTCTTGTCCGCCTTGCGCTTGCCGAAGCGCATGCCCTGTTCCAGCCGCGCGCGCAGCTGGGTGTAATAGGCATCGAGGAACGCCCGCTCGTCACCGCGCCCGGCGCTCCAGCCAATCTTGCGGCAGATCGCCTCGGCCACGTCGGCCATCGCTTCGGGCCGGTTGTCGCGCAGCACGCGTTCCAGCACCTGCAGCTCATATTCGCCATAGATCGCCAGTTCCGCCTCGCCAAAGCGGTACTGGGTGCCCGTCGCCGCGCTGCGCCCATTCGCGCCTTCACCCACCGAAAGCGCCTGTTCCAGCTTGCGGCGCGGGGCTTCCACCACCCACGTTCCCGCGATCACGTCGCCGCAACGCAGCGCGTCGCGATTGAAGAACGGGAACAGCACGAAGATCAGGAACCAGCCGACCCCGGCCCACGCGGCCACATCTACATCGTCCCCGCTCATCAGCGCACCGCCGATGAACAGCAGCGGCATGAACAGCTCGATATCGCGCAGCAGGTTGCGCGCGATCACCGCCTCGGTCGTCAGCCGCTCGCCATGCCGCGCCGCCACGCGGATGCCGACGATGCGCTTGCCCGGCGTCGCCCCGCGCGGCCCCAGTTCGAACAGCAGGAACCACGCATTGCGAAACAGGAACATGGCGATGAAATAGAAGATCAGCAGCCCCTGCAACGCGCCGCCGATGGCGGTCTTGTCGTCGATGGAATCGGGCTTCATCCCCAGAACGCCCAGCCCGATCCACAGCAGGAACGCGGTGGTCGCCACGATGGCGACATAGATCAACAGAAGGTCGAGCAGCAGCGCTGCCGCACGCGCGCCGCGCGAGGCAATGGTCAGCGGCAGGCGCACGCCTTCGGGCGTCAGGATCGTGCGGCTGCGGCGATCCTCGTGCGCGTTGAAGCGACCGACGGCACGGATGGCCCGCGCCATCAGGCACCATCCCCTTCGGCGGAGCCAGTCGTGCGCCCGCGTCGCCAAACGAACAGGTACCCGATCCAGAAAATCAGCATCGCCGCGCCCACGATCAGGCGCGGCGCGGTGGCATCCAGCAATTGCCGCGCGAACGCTTCCAGCACCGCCGCCACGATCAGCATGAACACCACGCCCGCCATCACTTGCGCGGTCCGCCGCCCCGCCGCCGCCGCTGCATCCAGCACCGATGCCTGCCCCGGAAACGCCATCGCCCGCCCGATATGGATGCCGCTTGCCCCCGCCAGCAGGATCGCGAACAGCTCGGTCGTGCCATGCACGGAAAGCCAGCCGATCAGCTCGAACGTCAATCCCTGCCCGTGATACAGCCACAACAGCGCACCCAGCAGCGCGGTGTTGTGCACCAGCAGCAGCACCGATGGCACGCCGAACGCGAACCCCAGCGCATAGGCCATGATCGAAACCTGCGCGTTGTTGTTGAACAGATACGATGCGAACACCGCCAGCGCCGGCTCGTTCTGGTTGCCGAACAGCGATTTCATCAGCACCTCGCGGCTCGCGCCCGGCACGCGCGGATCGCCGTCGCCGGCCGGCACCAGCGCGTAATACCAGTCGGGGTTCGACGAAACGAGCAGCCAGCCGACCACCGTGCCGGTCACCATCATCGCCAGCGCGATCAGGATATCGATCCCCAGCGCGCGCACCGATGCGCCCCAGCCGCCACCCAGAAACCGCCGCAACCAGCCGCCCAGCGTGGCGCGCGGGCCATAGACGATGAACCACGCCCGCTGCGCCAGCCCTTCAAGATAGGCGATCGTCGCCCGGTCGAGCGATGTCTCGCGCGCAATCGAAAGGCTTGAGGCGACGGTGCGATATAGCGCGGGCAGGGCCAGCAGATCCTCGTCCGAAATGCGCCGCATCCGCCCCTTCTCGATGCGGGTGACGATGGCATCGAGCCGCTTCCATTCGGGCTCGCGCTCCAGCCGGAACCGATCGGATCGAAGCGCCGCCACTTCGGCGGCGGCGACCGCCTCTTCCGGGCTGCGGCCCAGCCAGCCAGTCACCCGCTGCGCCAGCGTAGAAGGATTCGTGCTCATCCGATCCGTCCCTCTCGCTTCACCGTCAGATAGGCATCGAGCAGCCGGTTGCCGATGCTCTCATATGGCGCCTCCACCACGCGGATGCCGATGTGGCGCAACCGCTGCAACACCAGCGCGCGCTGGCGCAGCAGAGTGGTGGCAGTGACCGCCATCGCCGCATGTTGCAGGTCGGTAACGGGCGCGGAAACGATGCCGGAAAGTTCGGCATCGGCCATCACCACGAAGATCACCAGATGCCGCTCCACCAGCCGGCGCAAGTTCTCCACCATCAGTTCGGCACTGGTCGGATCGGTAAAATCGGAAAACACTACCACCAGCGAGCGCCGCTTCAGCCGGGCGGAAAGCGTGGCGAAGGCCAGCGTAAAGTTCGGCTCCTCGGCATGGTAATCGATCGCCGCCGCCGCCTTTTGCAACCGGTGAAACTCGCGGCTCGATGTCACGAACGGCGTCATCACCTGCGGCCGCCCGGCAAAGCCATACAGCGCGATGCGGTCCTGCGCCTTCAGCGCGACCCATGATGTGGTCAGCGCGGCGGTCACCGCCCGGTCGATGCGCGCCAGCCCGGCAATCGGCTCGCTCATCGCCTGCCCGCAATCGAACGCGAACACGATCTGGTTGTTGCGCTCGGTCTCGTATTCTTTGGCATAGAGCCGCGCGTGACGGGCCGACGATTTCCAGTCGATCCGCCGCCGGTCCATCCCCGGCTCATACTCCGCCAGCGATTCGAACTCGGTCCCTTCACCGCGAATCCGCCGCGCGACGAGGCCGAATTGCGCATCGCGCAAAAAGATCTGCAACGCCGGGCTGCGCACCGGGGCGATGTTCGGCCAAACGCGCACTTCGGCATCGACAGCGCGGCTCGCCTGCCGGTGCGCCAGCCCCAGCGGCCCCTGCCAGCGCAACCACACGCGTGAAACAGCGCCGGTGCCGCGCCGGTTGGGCACGGTCTCCACCGTCGCCGCCCAAGCGCCGGCATCGTGCGACAGCGTCAGGTCCAGCCGGCCGCCTGTCGCAAGCCTTGGATCGAGCGCCAATGCCGCATGTGGCGCAGCACCGCGCCCGGCCCTTGCCAGATCGGCCAGCACCGTCACCCGCATCGGCTCGCCCACTTCGCAATCCGCCGGCGTCATCGCGCGCAAGTCCGAAAGCGTCCCCGCAAACAGCGCATCGAGCACCACCAGCACCAGCAACGCCCCGCCCAGCGCCGGCGCGACGATCCACGCGGCCGGTGCAATCGCCGCAACCACCAGCGCCACCGGCGCGGCCAATGCCAGCAGCACCGCTGCGCGCGCGGTCGGGTAGAACGCCGGAAAGGACGGCCTGCGCCATGCCATGGGTTAGCGCGGAGCCTCGGTCTGCCGGATCATGTCCTCGACAATCGCCTCCACCTGCCGTCCCTCGATCTCCGCCGCCGGGCTCAACAGCATGCGGTGGCGCAGCACGGCGGTGGCCAGCGCCTTCACGTCATCGGGAATCACATAATCGCGGCCATCCAGCGCTGCCCGCGCCCGCGACGCCCCGGCCAGCAGCACCGCCGCGCGGGGGCTCGCCCCGGCGACCAGATCGGCACTTTCGCGCGTCGCCCGCACCAGCCGCACTACGTAATCGACAATCGTGTCCGCCAGCGTCACTTGCCCGATGGCCGCATTCGCCGCCGCCAAAGTCGCGCCATCGGTCACTGCCGCCAGCCCCAGTTCCGCCGGGCGCGGCGCACCGCGCCCAAGGCCATAACGCAGCACGATCCGCGTCTCTTCCTCGGCCGAAGGATAGGGCACCAGCAGCTTGAACAGGAAGCGATCGAGCTGCGCTTCCGGCAGGGGATAAACGCCCTGGCTTTCGATCGGGTTCTGCGTCGCCACAACCATGAACCGGTCGGACAGCGCATGCACTTCGCCGTCCAGCGTCACCCGCCGTTCCTGCATCGCTTCCAGCAAGGCGGCCTGCGTCTTGGGCGGGGTGCGGTTGATTTCGTCGGCCAGCAGCAGTTCGTGAAAGATCGCGCCGCGCGTCAGGGTGAACTGGCTGGTCTGGAAATTGAACAGATTGGAACCCAGAATATCGCCCGGCATCAGATCCGGCGTAAACTGGATGCGCCCGAAATCGAGGCCGAGGCTGGTGGCAAAGCACTGTGCCATAAAGGTCTTGGCCGTGCCCGGCGGCCCTTCCAGCAACACGTGCCCGCCTGCAAACAGCGCGATCAGCAGGTGGTCGACGATCTCGTCTTGCCCGATCACCGCCTTGCCCACTTCGCCCCGGATCGCGGCGGCCAGCGCGCGCACTTCATCCAATGTCATCACGCCAGTTCCTTCTCGATCTTCTGCAATTCGGCTGCGCGCTTCGTCACGTCATCCCGCCGCCGCGCTGCGCGCAGCCGCGCGGCCACATGCGAAAATGGCGGACCGGCCAACCCGCGCCGTTCCTGCACGCGGTCTATGGCAGCTTCGCTTTCCTCGCCCGTCCGCCCGCGCGGCAGGCCCAGCGCAGCGACCAGTCGCTCGCGCGCCGCATCGGCATAAGGCCCCGAAATCAGATGGATGCGCCCCGCACGCCGGATCAGCCCAGCCGAATTTCCCACCAAGGCGGTCTTGCCGGCCGCAATCTCCCGGGCCCGCACCCGCGCCGGGCCGAACCGGTTGAACGCGCGCCACGCCACCGCGAGCATCGCCAGGAAAAGACTGGCCGTCGCCGCCACGAACGGCGGTTCGAACGCCAGCGTCAGCAGGTTGCGCGTCGCGCCAAGGCCGTTCAGCGTCATGTCGAACGTGATCGGCTGGCTGCGCCCGTCCGCCGCCGCCAGCATCAGGTCGCGCGCCATCAGCCCGGTCTGCTCGTCCGCCAGCCCCCGATTGTTGAGCAGGTCCGGCTCGAACACCAGCACCAGCGGATAGATCTCGCTATCGTCGCCGCCGATATCGTGCACGCCGATGAACTGCTCCAACGCGGGGTAATATCCGTCGTCCGATACCCATGCCGCCAGCACACGCCCGCTGTCGCTGGTCACCAGCGGCGCAAGGCCTTTGCCCGAACCGGAAAGCACCGTTTTCCCGTCGGGCAACCGACCCCAGCGACCGCCCCCGTGCCAGCCGCGCGCCCGGCCCAGATCGACCGATACGCCGTCCTCGAACCCCGGCCAGTTGGGCAGCGCGGTGCCGACGATCTCGGTCCATCCGCGCTTGGCCTTGGGGTTGTTCTGGATCGGCATCGCCGCCCACTTCGGCGTGATCACCATCGTCGGCCCCACATGCCGGTGCGCGTCGACGATCTTGGCAATATCCTCGCCCTTGGCCTCGGCCGGCGGGGTCAGCACCAGCAGGCCCACGCCGTTCAGCGCAGCCTTGTTGCGCCCGCGGACCACCTCGAACCCGTCGGCCTCCATCATCGCGGCCAGCGCGGCATAGCCCGTCAGCCCGCGCCCGGCCGCATGCGCCCCGCCGTTGTTGGCATTGCCCCCGCTGTTGCCCAACCAATAGAGCAGCGCGACGAACGCCAGCATCCCGATCAAGACCATGCCGATCACCGTGCCCCGGCCAAAAGTCGGCGCGTTCATGCAGATGCCTTCAGGTCGGCCAGCGCGAATTCGGCATAAGCCCCGCGCGCTTTCGCCCAGTCTTCTGCGGTCAGCCCGCGCATCGCGAACAGGCTGCGCTCCACTTCGCGCGCGATCACCGCAAAGGCCTGCTTGGCCTTCCACGGCAATTCGCCGATGGCACCGATCTCGCGCGCCGTGCTCGAAGGCGTCAGCCAGTCCGGCCGCGCGCTGGCGATATGGTGCACGCTGCGTTGCAGCAGCAAGTGCGCCGCCTCGCCGAAGCGTCCTTCACCGGCCAGCCGGTCCGCATCCTCCAGCAGCGCCAGCGCCGCCTCGCGCGCCGGTGCCCAGCTTTCAGGCGCGGCCACCTTCGGCTTGCGGTCGCGCCACAGCGGCCACAACAGCATCCATGCAATCCAGCAGGCCCCAGCTACACCGAGCGCGATCAGCAAGATTTCAACCGCGCTCCAGCTCTGGCCCAGCAAACGGCCCAGCGGACCAATCAGCCCGCCGAGAAAGTCCGCAAGCGCCGAAAGTCCCTTGCCGAAAAAACGCCCGATGGCCTCCAGCCAGTCCGGCCAGTCGATCGGCTTGACCTGTACCTTGGGCACCGGCGAATACTGGATATCAGACATCGACCGCGCGGCACGCCACGCAGCCTCGCCGGTTTTGGCCCCCGTTTCGGCGTTTTCCGGTCCCGCTGCGGCTGTCACGCGGGCTTGGTCGCACGGGGCAGCGCCGCCGACAAGCGGAGATCGCACCGCATGTGCGAAGACTTCAGCCGCGCGTGCGTTCCATCGGATATGTGCCCAGGATGCGCAGGTCCTTGGCGTAATAGGCCAGTTCTTCCATCGCCCGGTCCACCGCCGGTTCGCCCGGCGCGCCCACGATATCGGAAAAGAACGCCGTCGCGGCAAAGCTCGCCCCGCGCTGATAGCTTTCCAGCTTGGTCATGTTGATGCCGTTGGTCGCAAACCCGCCCAGCGCCTTGTAAAGCGCGGCGGGAATGTTGCGCACTTCGAACACGAAGGTGGTTATGGCGGGGCCGGTGATCGTCGAAACGTCCAGCGGCTCGTTCGCCAGCAGCACGAACCGCGTCATGTTGTCGTGCGCGTCTTCCACATTGTTTTCGATGATCGTCAGGCCATAAAGCTCAGCGGCGATTTCAGGGGCGAGTGCGGCCAGATCGGGGTCACCCAGCTCGGCGATATAGGCCGCCGCCCCCGCCGTGTCGGAATAGCTCAGCGGCACGATGCCCCGTGTCCGCAGATAATGCCGTGATTGCCCCAGCGCCTGCGGATGGCTGTACGCCCCGGTGAATTTGCGTTCTCCTGCACCTTCCACAGGAAGCGCCATCAACGCCGCGTGGATCGGCATGAAATGCTCGCCCACGATGTGCAGGTCGCTTTCGGGCAGCAGGAAATGGATGTCCGCCACGCGCCCATGCTGCGAATTCTCGATCGGGATGATCGCCTGTCCGGCGCGCCCGTCCTTCACCGCGTCCAGCGCATCCTCGAACGAAAAGCACGGCAAAGGCAGGCAATGCGGCAATGCTTCCAGCGCGGCGCGGTGCGAATTGGCGCCCGGCGCGCCCTGAAAGGCAACGGCCCGCGCCGGATCGGCCGCAGCGGCGGCAGACATCGATTCGACCAGGCGGAGCGCGGGAAGGGGAAAGCTTTGCATGGCCGGGGCGATTACGGACCGCGAACGCACGCGGCAAGCCGCATTTGCCAAACCCCCGGTTTCCCGCCTTTTGTCCATAACGCAGCCGCCATGTTGCAATGGCACTTGCACAGGCGCGGAGCCCTCACTAGAGCGACGCGAAATATGCGCGGGGGCCGGCAAGGGTGCCGGCGGTGCGTAGCATGGGGCTCGGAATGGACGATCGTTTCAACACCATTGCCGGTTGGGCGCTGTTCGGCGGTATCGTGGCGCTCGGGCTCTCCAGCCTGTCCGGCCACTACTTCCTGGCAGACAAGCACGAACGGCCCGAAACGATGGGCTACGCGATCGAAGGCGTCGAAGCCGAAGGCGGCGACGCTGCCGCTGCGGTCGAACCGATCGCCAACCGCCTCGCCAAGGGCGACGTGGCCAAGGGCGAAGCGATCTTTGCCAAGTGCAAGGCCTGCCACACCGTCGATCAGGGTGCCGCCAACGGCATCGGCCCGAACCTGTGGGCGACCGTGGGTGGTGCCATTGCACAGGGCAAGGGCGGCTTCGCCTTCTCCGATGTGCTGAAGGCCAAGGGCGGCAACTGGGATTTCACCGCGCTCGATAGCTGGCTCGCCAATCCCAAGGCATTTGCGGACGGCACCAAGATGTCGTTCGCCGGTCTGACCAATCCGATGGATCGCGCCGACGTAATCCTCTATCTCAACAGCAAGGGTTCCAACCTGCCGCTGCCCGCTCCCGAAGCGGTTCCGGCTGAAGGCGCTGCTCCGGCTGCCGGTGCCGCCGTTGCGGTCGCCGTTGGCGACGCGGCCAAGGGCGAAAAGGTCTTTGCGAAGTGCAAGGCCTGCCACACCATCGAACAGGGCCAGCCCAACGGCATCGGCCCGAACCTTTATGGCATTGCGGGCGAAGGCGTCGCCGGAGACCGCGGTGGTTTCGCCTTCTCGGACGCGCTGAAGGCCCACGGCGGAAACTGGGATCAGGCAACGCTTGATTCGTGGCTGACCAGCCCGGCCAAGTTCGCCGCCGGCACCAAGATGACCTTCGCCGGCATCACCGACGCCCAGCAGCGCGCCGACGTGATCGCCTACCTCAATTCCAAGGGCGGCAAGCTCACCCTCGGCGCCCCGGCGGCAGCAGCCCCGGCGGAACCCGCCAAGAAGTAAGCTTCCGGCCAAGCCGAACAGCAAAGGGGCGCTTCCGCAAGGAGGCGCCCTTTTTCGTTGGAGATGGCTTGCGCGGCATCGGCAGCCGCGTACTTGTCGCGCGCTCCTTGCTTAGCTATATAGTTAGCCAAGGAGGCGTTGATGGCCCAGTTTTCCGTGCACGATGCCAAGACCAATCTGTCCCGGCTCATCGCCGATGCTCTCGCCGGGGGCGACGTGGTGATTGCGCGGGGCAACATCCCGGTTGTGCGCCTGGTGCCGGTCAAGCCGGTGGGCCAGCGTTGCTTCGGTGCGCTGAAAGGCAAGATCGCCATCGACGCTCGCTTCGACGATCCCCTGCCGGAAGACGAGCTCGGCGGCTGGCAGCTTGGATGAGGCTGCTGCTCGATACCCACACCCTGATCTGGTGGCTGGCCGGCGATGAGGCGCTGAGCCGTTCCGCGCGCGAAGCGATTGCCGACGAGGCGAACACCATTGCCGTCAGCGCCGCCTCTGCCATGGAAGTTGCCACCAAGTTCCGCATCGGCAAGTTGCCCGGCGCGGCGCTGCTTGCCCATGATTTCGAAGGCATCGTCGCCGCGCAGGGCTTTGCCGAACTCTCCATCACGGTGCTCCATGCCCGCCTCGCCGGTGCCATGAATATCGCGCACAAAGACCCGTTCGACCGCTTGCTGATCGCGCAGGCGCAAGCTGAGGACATGGCGCTCGTCTCGAACGAGGCGCTGTTTGACAGCTTCGCGGTGAAGCGCATCTGGTAGCCGTCCGAAGATCAGGCGCTGAACCAAACCTTGACAAAACGAACCAATTAGGTTACATGCCCACTCAGATCGGGAGCAAGGCACTGGCCGGCCTCGCCTCGCTCTCACGGGGAAACCCGAACGCGACCGGTCGCGGGAGCTGCGGTTATAGGAAGGGGGGTTAGAGAAACCCCCAAGCCCTGGACCCAGGCATCCAGCGCCTTGCAGCGGAAGATGGATATGGCGTGCCATCAGGCACCGTCTTTGGGCCGTTCGCGAGCCGCCGCCCAAAGCCTCGCCGTCTTCTATGTGAATACCAGGCTGTGCCGGGTCAGGGGTGCTGTCCCATCCGGCCACTCGCCCAGATGCAGCACAACGCCTCCCCCGCAGCGCCAGCAGGCGCCGCACCGGTCGCGCGATCTATCGACTGCAAGCGGCGTTATCGTCCGGGCTCGCCGCCGGATGGGTTTCCGCGTGAACCCTATCCCTTAATGCACCGGCGGATCGACCGGCGGTACCGCGCCGATATTGGCCACCGGTTCGCCCTCGGTGCGCGGCGGCATCGCGTCTGGCGGCACGTCGTCGATCAGCATGTCGCGCGTCGGCACGGCGGCCAGATTGCGCACCTTCACCGTGATTGCGCCATCCGCCAGCGTCAGTTCGTTGAAGCTGGGCGGGGTGGAGCGCACCCGCAGCGACAGCGTGCCCGCGCCGGTCATCCGCACCGGCCCGTTCGGCGTCGGGTGGATCAGGTCGAACGCATCGTGGACATGGCCCGAAAGCACAGCCAGCACGCCCCGGCTCGCGAGTTCGGCCAGCGCATGCGCGCCGCCGCTGGTCAGCGCCTTGCCATGGGTGCCGGCCTCCACCAGCGGGTGATGGCAGGTCACGATGGCCCGCATTCCCGCAGGCAGTGCGTCGATCGCCGCCAGCGTCGTGCCCAGTCCGCGCCGGCCG
>DAICYJ010000149.1 GCA_027311705.1 Novosphingobium sp.
TTTAGCGACGGCAGCGTGCCCGAAAAATTTTTCAACTCGTATCCTTGGGAGAGGATTCAGCAATGTGGCTCTATCCTGAAGTTCGCACACTTGGGGAGTTCCTAGAATATCATGGACGCCACACACCTGATCGCCGGGCGCTGGTACACGGCAGCCGGACGATCAGCTTTGCCGAATACGACACCGTGTCTAACCGCATCGCCAACGGCTTGCTGGCAAGTGGTGTGGAGGCTGGGGAACGGGTCGGTTTCCTTGGCCTCAACACTCCGGACTTCTATTTTGCGCTGATCGCTACGGCTCGCACGCGGGCCGCATTCATCCCGTTCAATTGGCGACTTTCGCCAGCAGAATTGGGGCAACTGCTGCACGATAGTGACGCGAGGCTCGTTTTTGTCGAACGCGCACTCGAAGAGCTGTGGAGCGCGGCGCTGGCCGCTTCGGGATGCGCGATCAAGGCCATCTGGTTCGATCAGGCGGATACGCTGGAAGATCAGTTCGCGCACCACAGTGCGGCGCGGCCCGATCTGTTCATCAGCGAAGAAGACATCGCCATCCAGCTTTACACGTCGGGAACCACCGGCAAGCCCAAAGGCGTGATGCTCAGCCACGGCGGTTTCAACCGGATGCGGCTGTGCGAACATCTCGAACCTGCATTCCAATGGGCAGATGGCGATATCTTCATCAATCCGCTGCCCAATTTCCACTTGCTGTCTATCGGTATCGCTTTCCAGTGCCTCTACAATGGCGTTGCCATCTCGATCGTCCGCCAGTTCGATCCGGGGGTGGTCTGCCAGACGATCCAGCGTGATCGGCCTACACTGCTGACTCTGACGCCGACCATGTTGCAGATGCTACTCGACCATCCACAGGCGGATGCCACCGATTTCACCTCGCTGCGCCTTGTCCTCTATGCCGGATCGGCAATCTCGCTGGGCCTGATCAAGCGCGCCATCGTGCGCATGCCTGGCCAGTTCATGCAATTCTATGGCGCAACCGAGGCGGGCGGTGCTTTTTCGATCCTGCGCCCGGACGAGCATGACCTTGAGGATGAGGCCAAGTTGCAAAGTTGCGGTCGCCCCCTGCCCCTCATCGAATTCCGCATCGTCGATGCCGATGGCAATGAAGTGCCCGAAGGCCAACCCGGTGAATTGATGGCACGGGCGCCGGCCATAACTTCCGGATACTGGAAGCAGCCAGAAGCGACCGACAAGGTTTTGCAGCACGGCTGGTATCGCACCGGAGATGTCGCCCGCCGCGATGCCGACGGCCTCTATTACATCGTCGACCGGGTGAAGGACATGATCGTCTCGGGCGGTGAAAACGTCTATTGCGCAGAGGTGGAGAACGCCCTGTCGACTCACCCGGAAGTGGCGCAAGTTGCGGTGATCGGCGTGCCCGATCCGCGCTGGGGCGAAGCGGTAATGGCCTGCGTGATCCGCACCGCCGACAGCCTGCTCGCAGAGGCCGAACTGATCGCCCATGCACGCGCGCTTCTGGCCGGATACAAAGTGCCCAAGCGAGTCACTTTCATGGAGTCTTTCCCGTTGGTGGCCACTGGCAAAGTTTCCAAGAAGGACCTGCGCGCACCGCACTGGGCAAACGTTGGACGCAATGTCGGTTGAATCCGGGCCGGAGCTGCCGCCGGGTCAAACCCTGGGCCATGCGTTCATCCGGTTCGGCCTTGGCCGGTTCCGGACGAAGCCGGTCGTATGCGATGGGCCGGCAAGGTTCGAATTGCGCGGGATGGTCGCAAAGCCACGCGCCATCGATCGCGAACTCGGCACGCTCGAACGGATATCGCAAACGTCCGATTTTCATTGCGTAACAACGTGGTCGGTTTTCGGGCGCGAGTGGCAGGGCTTTCGCTTCGCCGAGTTTTGCGCAGCGCTGGCGCAGCCTTTGCCCCAAGCCGGTACGGTCGTGTTCCACGGGCGCGACGGCTATCGTTGCGCCATGCAGCTATCCGACCTGCTGGCACCCGATGTCTTGCTGGCCGATACGCTTGACGAGAATCCGCTGGGGCTGGTGCACGGCGGGCCGCTGCGCCTGGTCGCCCCTGCGCATTATGGCTACAAAAACGTGAAGCACATCGTCGCCATCGAATTCCGCAAGGACCGGCGCGGCTACCGTTTTCCCCGGCCCTACCCCGCGCTCATGGACCATCCGCGGGCGCGCGTGGCCATGGAAGAGCGTGCACAACTGGTGCCCAATTGGCTCATCCGCCCGATCTACAGGATGTTCGTGCCCCGAGCGATCAAAGGCGGCTGATGAGCCTGCTGGGCTGGCTCTAATTCTGGTCGCTTAGTTCCCGGCCGATATCTTTCAGAATGCAGGCCGAGAAAATCGTGAACCAGCTAAGCCACGCAAAGTATGGGAAATAATAGCTGAGCAAGCCGTTCCAGGCGAACGGACCGACTTTAAGAAACGCGGTCAGGCTCGCCGGCAGAAAGGTCAGCCCTGCCCAGATTGCATACCAGCACGCCCAGCGCGGCAGCATCGGCTTTTCCGCCTTGTCGTGAAGGCCCACGACCGCCGCGGCGATCATCTGCAACGTCGTGCAGAAATAGAGCTGGTCGATGGTCAGCCAGCCCATATCGTGCAGCATCTGCGTGATTTCCGGGGCGCGTTCGGGCCTGAAGCCGGCGCCAATCCAGAACGCAGCGCTCATCGACACAACCATCACGGTCAATGCGCCGCCGATCAGCTGCAGATAAGTCAGCGCTCGCGATGCTCCTTCGATCTTGGCCATCCG
This sequence comes from Novosphingobium sp., assembly GCA_027311705.1. Classification (GTDB taxonomy): domain Bacteria; phylum Pseudomonadota; class Alphaproteobacteria; order Sphingomonadales; family Sphingomonadaceae; genus Novosphingobium. The sequence continues at coordinate 2,753 of DAICYJ010000149.1, forward strand.
CGCCGAAAGCACTGCAGACCACGGCATATACAGGCAGATGAATACGACCGAGCCGACAAAGCCGATGCGGATGGTCAGGTGGTTCTGTCGATAATAATCGGCGATTTCAGGGGCTGATAATCCCGGCCCCGCCGGCGGCAGGTTACCGCCGATCCATCCCCAAAACAGCACGAACAGCACAAGAAACGCCGGCCCGCACCATGCGCCTAACCGTTGCCATTGCAGACCCTGTCGCTCCGTCATTTAAATCTCCCTAAATTTCTTTTTTTGATATAGTTAAAGCCCAATCGCACGGCGCGCGGCAGTGTAGTCGGCGACCAGCCAATCGATGTAGTCCCCCGCAGGTTCAGCGCGTTTGACCGCACCGATCCCCTGCCCGGCGCTCCAGATTTCCTTCCACGCCTTGGCATTGTCCCCGCCGCCGTCGATGTTGATGCCTCCGCCGACGCGCTTGGCGAGATTATCGGGATCGAGCCCGTGTTCGAGCAGGGACGGGCGCAGGAAGTTGGCATTGACGCCGGTAAAGGAGTTGGTGACGACGATATCCTTCGACATCCCCTCCACGATCATCCGCTTGAACCCGACCTGCGTGTTGGCTTCGGTCGACGCGAGAAACGGCGAACCGATATAGGCGAAGTCCGCCCCCAGAACTTCAGCAGCGAGCACTGACCGACCGTTGGCGATGGCGCCAGCCAGCAGCAGCAGCCCGTCCCACCATTCGCGAATTTCCTGCATCAGGGCGAATGGCGACGTATCGCCGGTGTGGCCACCTGCGCCTGCGCCCACGGCGATGATGCCATCGACGCCCATTTCGGCGCATTTGCGGGCATGGCGGTCCTTTACCACGTCCTGAAACACCAGGCTGCCGTTGGCTTGCAGCGTGCGGACCAGATCGGGATTGGCGGCCAGCGCCAGCACCACGATCGGCACCTTGTTGCGCAAAACGACATCGAGATCGGCCTCGAGCCGGGAGTTGCTTTTGTGTGCCACCAGATTGATCGCATAAGGCGCATTGCCCACGCATTCGCGGATGCGCGCCACGTCATCGTCGAGCGCTTCGGTCGAGCGGGGATTAAGTGCGGGCATCGATCCGATGATCCCGGCCCGGCACTGCGCGATCACCAGGTCTGCGGTCGATGCGATGAACATCGGCCCCGCCATCACCGGCAATCGCAAATTCTGTTTCAGGCTGGCAGCCAGTTCACGCCCCGTCATTGTTCTCTCCACCCGATTTCGCCGCCGTCCAGCACTTTGCGGTCGCCGACATGCGCGGAAAAGCGCGCTGTCCCGTCACCCAAGCGCCAGATGCGGAATTCCAATTCGTCGCCGGGCAGCACGATGCCTGAAAAGCGGCAGCCAAGTCGCGCCAGCTTCACCGGATCATGCCCCAACGCGCGCGAAACCACTGCCCCCGCAATGCCATAGCTGGCGAGGCCATGCAGAATCGGGCGCGGAAACCCGGCTTTGGTCGCCACCGCCGGATCGAAGTGCAGCGGATTCCAGTCCCCCGACAGACGATAGATCAGCGCGGCACGCGGGCTGGTGGCAAAGCGCGCCACAAGCTCGGGCTCGCCTTCGGGCAGCGCCACATCATTGCGCGGCGTAGGCGGGCCGCCAAAGCCGCCATTGCCACGCAGCAAAAGCGTCTGGTGAAGGCGGCAATAGAGCTTACCATCCTCGGCGTCGAAGATGCGTCGCTCCAGTACCAGCACGGCACCCCTGCCCTCGCCGCGATCGGTCAGCGAAACCACCTCCGCCTCACCGCGCACCCGCGCCTGCGGCGGCAGGGCATGGACGAAATCGGCGCTCTGCGCAAAATGGACCAGTTTGACGTAGTCGATGCCCAGCGCCGGATCGATAATCCACATGCCGGGCGAGCACAGCGTCACCGCAAAAGTCGGCAGAACCGACAAAGCGCGCTCGTCAAGGAAAGCGAGGTCGGCACTGTCAAGCGGATCGGACCCCAGCCCCACACCTAGCGCGTAAAGGATCGCGTCGCGCTCGACATAAGCCTGCTCAGGCTGGCCGAAGTCCAGGGCGGTGATGGCGGCAGAATCAATCACACCGGGTCCCACGTGAACCAGTCGCCCGAACGGTGGAGCGGGTAAAGGTCGTTGGCGAATTGCGGGAACACGCGCTCGGCAATGGTTTCGGGGGTCCAGCCTTCGGCAGTGTGCGCAGTGCGCACCGGGCGCGGCTGGGAGAACAGGTAGATCTCGTTGTTGCGCACGCCAAAGATCTGGCCGGTCACTTCCGCCGCCGCATCGCTGCATAGCGCCACGCAGAACGGTGCGATCTTGTTGGCGTCGAGCTTTTTCAACCCTTCGACGCGCGCCTGCTGTTCGGGCGTTTCGGTTGGAATGGAATCGATCATGCGCGTCCAAGCCCACGGCGCGACCGCGTTCGAACGCACGCCGAACCGCTGCATGTCGAGCGCAATGGACTTGGAAAGCCCGACGATGCCCATCTTGGCGGCGGCATAGTTGGCCTGGGCGAAATTGCCGACAAGTCCGCTGCTCGACGTCATGTGGACATAGGCACCGCTGCCCTGTTCCTTGAAGAACGGCGCGGCGGCCCGGCTGGTGTTGAAGCTGCCCATCAGGTGGACTTCGATCACCGCGCGAAAATCGTCCGGCGTCATCTTGTGGAAGATCACGTCGCGCAAGTTGCCGGCGTTGTTCACCACGCCGTCAATTCGGCCGAAGGCATCGACCGAGGCCTTGACCATGCGGCTGGCGCCGTCCCAGTCGGAAACGCTGTCATGATTGGCGACGGCCTTCCCACCGGCGCTGCGGATTTCCTCAACAACCTGCTCGGCGGGCGACGCCTCGTCCTGCCCCTCGCCACTGATCGACACGCCGAGGTCGTTGACCACCACCGCGGCACCTGCCTCGGCCATCGCCAACGCAATGCCGCGACCCACGCCACGGCCCGCGCCCGTCACCAGCACGGCCTTGCCGTCCATCATTCCCATGGATCTTGTCCTCAATAGCTCTTGGGCAGGTCGAGCACTTTCTCGGCGATGAAGCAGAGGATCAGTTGCTCGGTAATCGGGGCGAGACGGGTCAGCGCGCTTTCGCGATACAGCCGCTCGACGTGGTATTCCTTGGCATAGCCAAAGCCGCCATGGGTCGCCACGGCCTGCCATGCCGCATCGTGGCAAGCCCGCGCGGCGAGGAACTTTGCGGCATTGGCTTCGGCCCCGCAAGGTTGGCCAAGATCATAAAGGCGCGCGGCCTTTTCCACCATCAGCCACGCGCTTTCGAGATACATCCACTTTTCCGCCAGCGGGTGCTGGATGCCCTGGTTCATGCCGATCGGCCGGTCGAAGACCACCCGCTCCTTGGCATAGCTGACCGCACGGCGCAGCGCATCGCGACCGATGCCGACCGCTTCGGCACCGATCAGGATGCGTTCGGGGTTCAAACTGTGGAGGATATAGCCAAAGCCCTTCCCTTCTTCGCCAATCCGGTCCTCGTCGGGAATGAACAGGCCGTCGATGAAGATCGCGTTCGAATCCACCGCCTTGCGGCCCATCTTGGGGATCAGGTGCACGTCGATCTTCGACCGGTCGAGATCGGTGTAGAAGATGGTGATGCCGTCGGTCGGCTTGGCGCAGTCCTCGAACTTCGTGGTGCGCGTCAGTAGCATGATCTTGTTCGCGACTTGCGCGGTCGAGGTCCAGACCTTCTGCCCGTGGACGATATAGCCACCCGGCACCTTTTCGGCGAAAGTCTTGATGCGGGTGGTGTTCAGGCCGGCATCGGGTTCGGTAAAGCCGAAGCAGCACTGGTCCTCGCCCGAAACCAGACGCGGCACCCAGCGCGCTTTCTGCTCGGGCGTTCCCTTCACCACGATGGGGTGCGGGCCGAACAGGTTGATGTGGATGGTCGATGCGGCGGCAAAACCACCTCCGCACGCGGCAACCTCGTTCATCATCGTCATCGCCTCGGTCACGCCAAGGCCTGAGCCGCCGTATTCCTCCGGCATGGTGATGCCTAGCCAGCCACCATCCGCCATGGCGCGGTGGAATTCGCGCGGGAATTTCCCGTCATCGTCACGCGCCAGCCAGTAATCGTCCCCAAAAGGCGCACAAGCGGCGCGCACGCCTTCGCGGATGGCAAGCAGGTCTTCCTCGGTGGGAAGCGGGCGGTTGGCCGACATCAGACGATCCCCGTGTTTGTGTTGCGAATGCGGCGGTACAAGTCTGGGCCACGCCACAGCAGCCACGCCGCATTGACCATGTTTCCGGTTCCGCAGGTGAGAAGAAACAGAGCCACAGTGAAGCCCAGCCGGCGCTCGTACGCATAGATCAGCGTCGAAAAGAGCAGGAAGCCGCTGTAGGCATCGGCCCAGACGTAAATGCCCCAAATGACCTGCCAGACGTGCAACTGGTCGGCCACGACATTGCCCGTCGCAAAGGCAAAGATCAGGCAGGCGGTCAGGCCAATGACGACGGCCAGTGCGGCCAAGCGGGCGAACAGGTTCATGCGGCTTCTCCTGCGGCGGCCAGCGTCTTGCGCG
>DAICYJ010000153.1 GCA_027311705.1 Novosphingobium sp.
GGCAAGCACCTGTTTCGCTGTTTCGCATCAACGATGCCGGATGACCGCGTCAGGCCATGAACTGTTCAGCGAAGATGCGGTCTTCCAGGCTCTGCCCCCGGTCGAACAGCAGGGTCAGCTGATGTTCGGGCCAGGCGCGCACGCGAACTTCGCTCACGTCGTCCACTTCGCGCTGTTCGGCCACGACCAGCACCGGCCGCTTGACCGATTCCAGCGCGCGGAACGTCACGTCATAGGTATCGGGCAGGATCGCACCGCGCCAGCGACGTGGGCGGAACGGGCTGATTGGGGTGAGCGCCAGCATGTTCGATCCCAGCGGCAGGATCGGGCCATTGGCAGACAGGTTGTAGGCGGTCGAGCCGGCCGGGGTCGCCACCAGCACGCCGTCGCACGAAAGCTCGGGGATCCGCACCTTGCCGTTTACCGTCACTTCCAGCTTGGCGGTCTGGCGGGTTTCACGCAGCAGCGAGACCTCGTTGATTGCCCATGAGGTGAACTCTTCGCCGGTGTTGGTTCGGGCTTCCATCCATAATGGGGAAACCGCGATCTTGCGTGCCTTGGCAATGCGCTCTGCCACCGCGCGGCTTGATTTGTAGCGGTTCATCAGGAAGCCGACTGTGCCCAGGTTCATCCCGAACGCCGGGATCACACGATCGCTTTCGAGCATCTGGTGCAGGATCTGCAGCATGAAGCCGTCGCCGCCCAACGCCACCACGGCGTCGGCTTCCTCGAACGGAACCCATTCGCGCGAGGCGCGCAGGGTTGCCTCGGCGTCCTGCGCCCGGTCCGTGGGAGAAGCCAGCAATGCCAGTCGCGGATAATCCGCCATCGTTCGCAAATCCTCATTGCGCGGGTTTCGCGCTTGCGGGGTCTATGGACCGCCCCAATGTGGTGCAATCCCAAAAGGAACTGCGTTGGTGATTTCATCGCGCACTTCGATTATGGCGATGGGCGATGGATGGGACCGTTCTGTTTACGCCGGAGGACCGCGACGTCCTTACGGGACTTGTCGGCGTCGACACCGCACGCGTGTGGCTGGATGTTGCGGGCAATGCGGGGTTCGTCCAAGCTATGCTGGTCAGCCTGCAACGGCTGCAGTCGGTGAACCTTGCCTATGGCATGGCCGGTGGCGACAGGGTGCTGGTAGAGGTCGCCCGGCGCATCGAGCATTTCGTGCACGGCGAGATGGGACCGCAGACCCTAGTCGCCCGCACCGCCGGCGGAGAGTTTCTCGTCGCATCGCGCCAGGCGCTCAGCCGCGAACGCTGGCAGCTGCTAGCAGAAACATTGGCGCGAGCGATAACGCGCCCGTTGATGATCGATGGCGAGCGGCTGACGCTGGCGCCGCGCACCGCGCTGTTGCGCGGGCAGCCGGGTGAACCGGGGGCCGCTCTGCTCGACAGGTTGGACCAGGCGGCGCAGGCGCTGCAGCGCAGCAGCGGACGGCGGGTGCTGTGGGCCGATGGTAGCCACCCGGCACGGGGCCGCAGTGCCGCCTGCCTAGAAGGCGACCTGCTGGGCGCGCTCCACCGTGACGAGATCGCGGTGCTGTTTCAGCCGCAATTCGATATCGTTACTGGCGCGCTGGCCGGAGCGGAAGCGCTGGCGCGTTGGGAACACGCCTCGTTCGGGCGGATCTGCGCCGAAACACTGTTCGCGGTGGCGGATCGCGGCGATCATGTGGCGCAGCTCTCGCGCCACATCGCGCTGCGTTCGCTGACCGTGGCTGCGACGTGGCCGGCACCCTTGCGCCTTTCGCTCAACGTTACCGCCGAAGATTTCGCGGTGGGCGATTTCGCCGGGCAGATGCGCCACGTTCTGACCGAGAGCGGGTTTGCCCCTGAGCGGTTGACGGTGGAAATCACAGAACAGACGCTCATCACCGATTTCGAGGCTTGCGCCGCGGCCTTGCGCGAATTGGCCGACATCGGCGTCAGCGTCGCGCTCGACGATTTCGGCACCGGCTTTTCCAACTTCCGCGCCCTGAAGGCGCTGCCGCTCGATGCGCTGAAGCTCGACCGTTCGCTGGTCAACGACATCGCCCACGATCCGCGCGACCGCGCCATCCTGTCGGCGATGACCGCGATGGCCCGCGCGCTGGGCATGAAGGTGATTGCCGAAGGCGTGGAAACCGAGGCACAACTCGCCATCCTGCGCGACGAAGGCTGCGACCTGTTCCAGGGCTTCCTGCGGTATGGCCCGGTGGAAGCGGAGGCGTTTGCGGCGCTGGCGGCCGCAGTCTAGGCCGCCTTCTTCGTCCCTGCGCGCCGGGCAATCGTCGACAACCCCTTCGTCAACTGGATCAGCCCGTGGAGCCGCGCCTGCGCGTTGCCCCAGGCGCGCTGGATCACCAGCTTGTTGTCGGGCCGCAGCTTGGCGGTGCCCTTCAGCCGTTCGACATAGGCGATCAGCCCCATTGGATCGGGGAAATCGTCGTTGTGGAATGAGACCAACACGCCCTTGGCGCCCACGTCGATCTTGGAAATATTGGCTTCGATCGCTTGCCGCTTGATTTCGATCAGGTGCAGCAGGTTCTGCGTCGGGCCGGGCAGGGGGCCGAAGCGGTCGATCATTTCGGCGGCCAGCGCTTCGACCGCATCCGGTCCTTCGGCATCGTTCATGCGGCGATAGAGCGCCATGCGCACCGCGAGATCTGGCACATAGTCTTCCGGAATCATGATCGGCGCATCAAGCGTGATCTGCGGACTGAGCGAATTGCGTTCGCGGGCCATGCTGATGTCGCCGGCCTTGGCTGCCAGGATCGCGTCTTCCAGCATTGATTGGTACAATTCGAAGCCGACCTCGCGCACGTGGCCCGATTGCTCGTCACCCAGAAGGTTGCCCGCACCGCGAATGTCGAGGTCGTGGCTGGCCAGCTGGAAGCCGGCGCCGAGGGAATCGAGATCGCCCAGCACCTTCAGCCGCTTTTCGGCGATTTCGGAAAGCGCCTGATTTTCGGGGAACGTCAGGTAGGCATAGGCGCGCAGCTTGCCGCGCCCAACGCGCCCGCGCAGCTGGTATAACTGCGCCAGCCCGAAGCGGTCGGCGCGATAGAGCACCATGGTGTTGGCGCTGGGGATATCGAGACCGCTTTCGATGATCGTGGTCGAAAGCAGCACCTCGTACTTCTTTTCATAGAACGCGCCCATGCGGTCCTCGACCTCGGTCGGGCTCATCTGGCCGTGGGCGGAAACGGCGCGGATTTCCGGCACGTTCAGCCGCAGCCATTCTTCCAGTTCGGGCATGTCGGCGATGCGCGGCACCACAATGAAGCTTTGCCCGCCGCGCTGGTGCTCGCGCATCAGGGCTTCGCGCATCACCATGTCGTCCCACGGCATCACATAAGTGCGCACTGCGAGGCGATCGACCGGCGGCGTCTGGATCGTGGAAAGCTCGCGCAGGCCCGACATCGCCATCTGAAGCGTGCGCGGGATCGGCGTGGCGGTGAGCGTGAGGACGTGGACGTCGGTCTTCAGTTCCTTCAGCTTTTCCTTGTGGGTCACGCCGAACCGCTGTTCTTCGTCGACGATCACAAGGCCCAGCCGCTTGAATTCGACCGACTTGGCCAGTAACGCATGGGTGCCGATGACGATATCCATCGTGCCGTTTGCCAGCCCGACGCGCGTTTCGGTCGCCTCCTTGGTCGGCACCAGGCGCGAAAGGCGGCCGACGTTGAGCGGGAAGCCCGAAAACCGGTCGACAAAATTCGAGTAGTGCTGGCGCGCCAGCAGCGTCGTCGGCGCGATCACCGCCACCTGCTTGCCCGCCATCGCCGCCACGAAGGCCGCGCGCAGGGCCACCTCGGTCTTGCCGAAGCCGACGTCGCCGCATACAAGCCGGTCCATCGGCTTGCCTTCAACCAGATCGCCCAGCACATCGTCGATGGCGCGTTCCTGATCATCGGTTTCGTCCCACGGGAAGCGGTCGACGAACGGGCCGTAGCTAGCGGGATCGACCGGCAGGATATCCGCCTGTCGCAGTGCGCGCTGGGCGGCGGTATTCATCAGCTGCCCGGCGATTTCCAGGATGCGTTCGCGCATCTTCGACTTGCGCCGCTGCCATGCCTCGCCACCCAGCCTGTCGAGCGGAACGCCGTCGCTTTCGCTGCCATAACGCGACAGCACGTCGAGGTTTTCGACCGGGATATAAAGCTTGTCGCCGCCGGCGTATTCCAGCTGAACGCAATCGTGCGGATTGTCGCCCACGCCCACCGGTTCCAGCCCGATATAGCGCCCGATGCCGTGGTCCATGTGGACCACCAGATCGCCGGGATTGAGCGCGGATAGCTCGGCCAGGAACGCATCGGCGTCCTTGCGCTTGCGCTTGCGGCGCACCAGCCGGTCACCCAGAATATCCTGTTCGGTCAGGACTTCCAGTTCTGCGTTGGCAAAGCCGTGTTCCAGCGGAAGCACGACCGCAACCGGCCGGCCCTTGGCGGCAAGGCCCAGCGCTTCCTGCCAGCTTTCCGCCATCACCGGCGCGGCTTTGCCCGCATCGCCCAGCAACGCGGCGAGGCGCGCGCGCGAACCGGCGGTATAGGCGGCGAGGATCGGCTTCAGCCCGCGCGTGCCAAGCGAAGCAAGGTACTTGGCGGCCGCTTCGTAGATATTCACGCCCTGCGCACGGTCTGGCGTGAAATCGCGCGAACTCGCAAAGCCGAAGTCCAGCACTTGCGCCGATTCCGGCTCGGCGAACATGGTCATGCGATGTACTGGCCAGCCTGCCAGCGACCGGTCCAGCTCGCCCCTCGACAGATACAACGCATCCTCGCCCAGCGGGCGATAGCCACCCGGCGTGCGCTGCGTCGTCTCGATCCTCGACTGATGGTAGTCGGCGATATCGGTCAGCCGCGTCTCGGCGGCCTTTGAGGCGGCAGCGTCGATGACCATCACATCGTCGTCTCCCAGATGATCGAACAGCGTGACCAGCCGCTCCTCGAACAGCGGAAGCCAATGCTCCATGCCGGCCAGCCTGCGTCCGTCGCTGACCGCCTGATACAGGGCATCACCCGTAGCATTCGCGCCGAACCGTTCGCGGTAATGGGTGCGGAACCGCTTGATGCTGGCTTCGTCGAGCAAGGCCTCGCTGGCAGGCAGCAGCAGGTGCGTTTCCACCGGCTGCACGCTGCGTTGGGTGTTCGGATCGAACAGCCGCAGCGTTTCCAACTGGTCTCCAAAGAAATCGAGCCGCAGGCCGTGGTCCAGCCCAGTCGGGAAAATGTCGAAAACCGAACCGCGCACGGCGAATTCGCCCGCATCGACCACAGTATCGACGCGCGAATAGCCCTGCCGCTGGAGAAGGGCGATCAGGCTTTCTCGCCCGATCTCCAGCCCGGCCTTAAGCAATTTTGTCGATTCGCGGATGCGGAACGGCGTCAGCACGCGCTGAAGCACGGCGTTGATCGTGGTAACGATCAACTGCGGCCGCTCGCGCTTGTGCTGCAGGATCTGCAAGGCCGCCAGCCGCTTGGCGCTGACCGTCAGGGCAGGGGACGCACGGTCGAACGGCAGGCAGTCCCACGCCGGAAATTCGATGACTTCCAGTTCAGGCGCAAAGAACGCCGCACTTTCGGTGATGGCATGCATCGCGCTGTCGTCGGCGGCAATGAACACCGCGCGGCCTTTGGCAGCGCGCGCAAGGTCGGCCAGCACCAGCGGCTGCGCGCCACGGGCGACCGACGAAAGCGTCAGCGGGGTCTTGGCGGAAAGGATCCGGTTCAAATCGGGCATCTGGCAGTCAATCGCGAGCGGTTCGCCCCGGTTCCCGCAAGTGCCGATAAGCCACTCGGGTCCGGCGGGGCCGGGCCTCGTGCCCTAGATGATGCGCGAGAAGCAAACAAGCACACGGGCCAAATGGGCAAACCCTGTGACTGTCAGCGGGGGATTTCTACGTAATCGAGCTTGCGCATCCCGTCCATCATCGGCCCGGCATAGCTTTCCGGTACTGGCATTGTGCCCAGCGCCCATGCCATGATCTCGACATCGTCCTCATCGATCAGGCGTTCGAACCACACCACTTCAGCTTCGCCCCACGCAGTGTGGAAGCGATCGAAATAGCAGCCGATCATGTAGTCGGCTTCCCGCGTGCCCCGGTGCCAAGCGCGGAACTTCAGGCGGTTGAGGCGGTCGCGATCGATCATGACCGGCGGTTAGGCCATCGGGCGCGCCGGTTCAAGCGCGCCCGATGCGGTCACTCGTTTTTGGCGCGGAGCGACGCCAGAATATCTGCAGGCGGATGGCCGACCAGATCCTTGGGGAATTCGCCCAACAGAACCTGCTCCAGCCCCTTGGTCCAGTGGTGCCGCAACTCGCCCAGCGTGCGCGGCGCTGCGATGACCACCAGATGCTCGATCTTGTGCGCGGTCACTTCCCGGTTGAGCCAGCCGGCGACGGCGGCAGCATGGGCGTCTTCGTCGAGCTGGCTGCCCGAAGGGTTGCCCGAACTCGATCCGTGGCGGCCGCCCGATCCGTGGTTGCTCTCGACCAGCGCGGGCGTTTCCAATGCGGTCAGTTCGGGGTCGGCCTCGTCGCCGGCATTGCGGAACAGGTTCCAGGTCTTGCCGTCGATAACGGCGATCACGGTGCCATGGGGCAGTATCATGGAGAATTGCTCCTTCAGTGGGATGTATATGGATATCGTGAAACGCACCGGAGCCGTTTCCGGCCCGGCCATCCATGCGCTGGGTCAAAACAAATGCCGGCAGTGGCGATTTGGCGCGCGGGCGGTTAAGCACCTTCCGATGCGCCCGGACCTTCTCAATCCACTGTTCGCCGAAGCCGGCAGCCTCAAGGGCGTCGGCCCCGGCCTCGCGCGCCCGCTGGAAAAGCTGGCGCTGACGAGAGTGCGCGATCTGGCGTACCACTTGCCGGATCGCTTCGTGACGCGCCGGGCGATTGCCAATCTCGATGAAGCCAGCGTGGGTGAGAACGTCGTCGTCGCGCTCACCGTGCGCGAGCACCGCTCCGCCTCCGGGCGCGGCCCTTATCGCATCCTGGCCGAAGACGTGCTCGGCAACGTCGTCGCGCTCGTCTATTTCGGCCGCGCGTCGTTCACCGCCAAAAAGCAGCTGCCGCAGGGTGAGAAGCGCTGGGTCGCCGGCCGGCTCGACCAGTTCGGCCAGTCGCTCCAGATCGTCCACCCCGAACATGTGGCCGAAGACAGTGCGGGCCTGATCGGCCAGTTGAACGAACCGGTCTATCCGCTGTCGGATGGGCTGACGCAGGGGCGTATCCACGGGCTCGTCGAACAGGCGCTCACCCACCTTCCGGCCTTGCCCGAATGGATCGAGCCGGGCTTGCTGGACAAGATGGGCTGGCCCGATTGGCATGCCGCGTTGCTCGCAGCGCACAAAGGCACCCACGAACCGGCCCGCGATCGACTCGCCTACGACGAACTGCTGGCCAACAGCCTCGCGCTGCTGCTGGTGCGCGCCGCCAACCGCCAGCGCACTGGCACTCCGCTCCACGGCGACGGCCACTTGCGCGCCAAGCTCAACCTGCCGTTCGAACTCACCGGCGCGCAAAAACGCTCGATTGCCGAGATCGAGGGCGATGTCGCTCAAGGCGCGCCGATGCTGCGGCTGCTGCAAGGCGATGTGGGATCGGGTAAGACGGCCGTTGCACTCCATGCCATGCTGATGGCGGTCGAATCCGGCACACAGGCCGCGCTGCTCGCGCCGACCGAAATCCTCGCCCGCCAGCACGCTGAAACGCTCACCCGCATGGTGGCCGGCACAGGCGTGACCATCACGCTGCTGACGGGCCGCGACAAGGGCAGGGCGCGCGAATCTATCCTGATGGGGCTGCTCGATGGTTCCATTCAGATCTGCGTCGGCACCCATGCGATCTTTCAGGAAACGGTCAGCTACCGCAATCTCGCGCTGGTGGTGATCGACGAACAGCACCGTTTCGGCGTCGGCCAGCGCCTGATGCTCACGCAAAAGGCCCGACGCACGCCGCATTGCCTCGCAATGACCGCTACGCCGATTCCGCGCACGCTCACGCTGGCGCAATACGGCGAGATGGACGTCTCACGGCTCGATGAGATGCCGCCCGGCCGGCAGGCGATCGACACCCGCGTGATCGCGCAGGACCGGCTTGCCGACGTTATCGACGGCCTCGGCCGCCACATCGAAAAAGGCGCGCAGGCCTATTGGGTCTGCCCGATGGTTCGCGAACTCGAAACCGAAGACATCGCCGCCGCCGAAGCGCGCCATGCCGCCTTGCAGGCGCGCTTTGGGGATACCGTGGTAATGGTCCATGGCCAGCTGCGGCCCGAGGCCAAGGACGCCGCGATGGAACGCTTCGCGCGCGGCGAGGCGAAAGTGCTGGTAGCAACCACGGTGATCGAAGTTGGCGTCGACGTGCCTAATGCCACGCTGATGGTAATCGAACAGGCCGAACGCTTCGGCCTTGCCCAGTTGCACCAGTTGCGCGGGCGGGTCGGGCGTGGCTCCGAGAAGTCCACCTGCCTGCTACTGCGGGGCGATGCACTATCCGAAGTGGGCCGTGAACGGTTGGCGCTGATGCGCGAGACGCAGGACGGGTTCCGTTTGGCGGAGGAAGACTTGCGGCTGCGGGGCGGCGGCGAACTGCTCGGCACACGGCAATCGGGAGACACGCCGTTCAAAGTCGCCGATTTTGAACAGATCGCGCGCTTGCTCCCGCTGGCGCACGACGACGCACGCCTGCTCATGGAACGTGACGGCGGTCTTTCCAGCCCGCGGGGTGACGCTGCGCGCATTCTGCTTTATTTGTTTGAGCGCGACTGGGGCGTCCAATTGCTTCGCGGCGGATGATTGCCCGGCAGGGCAGGGCGCAAATTTTCTGCCGTATGTTACACGGCCGCCCATGCAAAAATTGCCGGCCTCTTCGCGCATTCTGGGCCTTGCCGGGCTTGTTCCGCAGGCTGTGTTCCTGCTAGCTGTGATGCGCGGCGGCCCGGGAGGCTGGTCGGCGCTTGCACTCGGTTATGCCTATGCGGCGCTAATTTTCAGTTTTCTGGGCGGAACGTGGTGGGGCATCGGGTTGTCGCGCGCCGATGCCCCACGCTGGACGTTTGCGGTGGCGGTGCTGCCCAGTCTTGTTGCGCTTGCCGGGTGGTTCCCATGGACGATCGGTTGGACGTGGCCAGGCCCCGAACTGGTCGTGCTCGGCCTGTGCATCGCCGCCTCGCCCCTGATTGACCGCGCGATCTCGCCCGGCGCAGGCGCATGGCTCAAACTGCGCCGGGCTTTATCGTTCGGTCTGGGCGGCCTGACCGTGGCAATCGGCCTTCTGGCTTAAGCCGCGACGTTCACTACGCTGACCTGCGCGGGCGGCAGTTCACCGGCCTTGGCCTCGGCCATCAGTTCCTGTTTGCGCACCAGCATCGCGTCGCGAAGGCTGACCAGATCTACGCCGGCTTCGCGCGCCTGCGCGAACATGCCTTCAGAACGGGCTTCTTCCTCGTGAACATGGTGCTTGATCTCTTCCGAAAGCACTTTCACCTTGGCATCGAAAAATTCGTCGTCAGGTGAAGATGCGGCGATGTCGTTGATGAGCACTTTCGCGCCATCGTGTTCCACATAGGCCTCGGTATAAGTCTCGGCCTCGATCTTTCCCTTCAACGCCGGATAGAAAACTTCTTCTTCAATGATGGTGTGGATTTTCAGTTCGTTGCAGATCTGCATCGCAAGTTCCGACTTTTTTGCGTCGGTAGCGGATTCGAACTTGGCAAACAGGTCTTCCACCTTGCGGTGGTCGGCCTTGAGCAAGGCGATGGCGTCTGAATAGGTCTGGGTCTGGGGCCGGTTTGGCATGGACGGTCTCCTGTCTGGATGGCACCGGGTGCCGTTGATCAGACAAGGCTCGGACGAACGAGTTGTTCCATAAAAGACTGCTATAACGGGTTAAATTTGGGCGACAGACGCAGGTTGGTCGACATCAGGGGTGCGCCAGAACCAACTTCAGGGCTGACCACAAGAAACGAGCCCGGAACGCGTCCGGGCTCGTCGTGAAGGTGGACTCCGGATCAGGCGATGATGAGGAAATCGCTCAACGAAAGCGAAGTGTGCTCGTCAAGGCCCATGGTGGCGAATTGCACCGCCGCTGCGCCGCCCTTGCCATCGGCATCGTAGTAGAGCGCACCGGTGGAGGTGTTGTAGATGATGCGATCGTCACCGTCGTGCGCCGTTTTCGCACCTTCAGCTGCATAAAACGCGTCGACCGAAAGCTTTCCAATGGAAAGCGCAGAGAAGACCGACTTGCTCAGTTGCAGGCGATCGCCTTCATCGTGGCTGAAATCATACACGATGTCGCGATTGGGCTGATCGGCAAACGTAGCGTTGAACACGAAAGCGTCCTTGCCTGCGCCGCCGATCAGGCGATCGTTACCAGCGCCGCCGAGCAGCTTGTCGTTGCCATCGCCGCCCTCCAGCTTGTCATTGCCAGCCTCGCCCGAGATCACATCGTTGCCGCCAAGGCCGACAAGGTGGTTGATCCCTGCATTGCCGCCAATGCGGTTGTCGAGCGCATTACCGAAGCCGTTCAGGTTTTCCGTGCCCCTCAGGAACAACTGCTCGATATTCTTGAAGCTGCCGGGGATGGTCGAAAAGAGTGTCTTCTCGAAGTTCAGTTGCTGCGAAGCGGCGTTGAGATCGAGACTGATCGTCGAATAGACGGTGTCCTTGCCCCCGGCATCAGTCAGCGCACCGAACGACGATACCCGTTCGACGACTTCATCGAAGGCGTTGTCGACATAATAGACGTCGTTGCCGGCGCCACCAACCATCGTGTCAGCTCCTTCACCACCATCGAGGCGATCGTTGCCGCTACCGCTGATGAGCAGATCGTCACCGCCAAGCCCCCTAAGCGTTCCGTCGGCATTGGCGGCCACCATGCGGTCACTTTCCTCGGTGCCGACAAGATTCTCTGAAGCGACATCGTCAACAATGACGGTGATCGTCTGGGTATCGATGAACTCGCCATCCGAAACCACGACTTCGATCTCGTACGTCCCGTCTTCGGAGAAGAACGGCGTTTCGAAATCAGCGGCGGTGACAAGCGAAAGTGCGCCGGTCGTAGCATTGATCGTGAATGCTTCAGCCTGAAGGCTGTCGCCCAAAGAATATGTCAGGGTGCCTTCGTCAGCATCGGTGGCCGTGATCGTGGCGACCGCCGTAGTGTTTTCAAGGATGTGGACTTCGAGGCTTTCACCGCCGCCCAGCGTCAGCACGGGGGCCAGGTTGGTGACCACCGCTTCCGATTCTGCGCTGGTGTTGTCGGCCGCATCGGTAGCGGTCGCGGTGTAACTGACGCCGGGGCCATAGCCTTCATCGCCATACGCGAAATGGCCTTCTTCATCGGTTGGAAGAGTCACGACGAGTTCGCCGTCTCTGTACAACGAGACCAAAGTGCCGACTTCGGCAATAATTTCGATGTTGCCACCTTCGACGGTGTCGATGACCGGAGCGTCAGGCGCGGTGCTGTCGATAGTGATCTCAGCGGGAGTGGAAGTGCCGCCTTCGTTGCCCGCAGCATCGGTTGCGAATGCA
>DAICYJ010000200.1 GCA_027311705.1 Novosphingobium sp.
CCGTCTCGCGGGCTCCACAAGGCCACCGTCGGCACCGGCGGCTTTTCGGCAAATCGGCAGCCGATCGGTGGATCGTCGACGGTGTGCCCCGCGATCAGTTGATAAGCGCGCCAGGCATTGTTCGCACGGCGGTCGCCCGAAAACGGTGTACCCATAGTCACCACCATCGCCACTGATTCCGGGTGTCGATGCGCCAGTTCGCGCGCGAACAGCCCGCCAAGGCTCCATCCGACGAGCACCAGCGGCTGGCCTTCCTTGCGGGCCATCGCCACCACGCGTTCGCACAGCCGATCAAAACGGTCCTCGCTCGGGCCGAAATTGAAGCCAAGCCCCCAGTCCGCCACCCGGTGCCCCGCCGTTTCGAGCGTGCGCGCCAGCGATTTCATGCGCACCGGATGCGTGCCGAACCCGGGCAGCAACATCACGGCGCGCGATTTTACCTTGGGAGCTTCGGGGGGCGATGCCGGCGGAACCGCCACGCGCACCGCACGATTCGCCTGCCAGGTCTCGAACGGGGTCTTCAGTTCGGCGAGCAGGCGCGGAAGCGCCGGACCCCGCGCGGTGGTCGGACGCGGCTGGAATGCCAGCGCATGCCGGTGTACAATTCCGTCGCGGATCGCGGAAAGCTGCTGGCCAGCGGCGGTCCAGACGTCAGGCCACGCAGCGCCTGCGGCCGCGCGCGGCAGCATGCCCCGCGCACGCTCGCCGCCGTGCCATTTCCAGTCCGTCCACCCGATCATTGCCATAACGTACATTCCCTGCGGTCAACGCAGCATGAACGCCAGACATTCGCGAATGTTTCACATTGATGTCAGGGATGACCGAAATGTGACAGAATGGAGGTCGATTTATGCATCGTGCCGCATTTATGCGGCTTCCTTGCCAGTGCATTCGCCTGCGCGCTTGGCCGAAACCGACATGGTCATGTTCATCGCGCGGTCGTTCATGCCCTTGCCCGCCACGTCCATCGTCATCGTATAGCTTTCGGGCGTGTAGTCGCCCTTCATCGTCATCACCTGTTGGCCCTGTTCGGCCTTGCAGGTCATTTTCGCGTCGATCTTGCCGCCACCCATGGAGAAGCTGTCGTACTTGCAGCGCTCGTCCGCCTGACCGAAGAACTTGCCATCGGGTTTTGCCGCCTCTTCCTTGGTCAGGCAGCTATCGAAGGTTCGGTCCTTGGCCATCACCTTTTCCATCATTGCCTTGGCCTCGGGTGGCACGCCTTCCATATCGATCTTCATGAACTTGACCGTCGATTCCCAGCGACCCGGCGTGAAATGCAGGTTGGCGTCGGCCACCTTCTTGGCCACGCCCGCAACACTCTCGTTCTTCACGTCGACTTTCTTTTCGCATCCGCCGATTGTCAGCGCGAGGGCGATCGCCGCGATGGGCGCTAAAGCGGTGGCGGGCTTGGCTGGCAGGCGCATGGGTTGATCCTCTCCGGATGGCCGATGGATCAGGGCTAACACTCCGCGCCGCCCACGCCAATGACGAGCATCACCATTTCAGAGCCCGACCGCATCCGCCGGCGTTGCGCGTGCGCGTTATGTTCCCCATATTGCCGGCATGGCCGAACTCGTAATCCGCAGGGGGCTGGAAGAGCCCGATACATCGGGCACTTTCGTGCCGCACAAGCCCAACCGCCCGGAAAAGTCCGACGGCGGCCGCCCGTTCCGCATCGTTTCGGAATACGAGCCAGCCGGCGACCAGCCCACCGCTATCGCCGATCTCGTCGCGGGCATAAGGGGCGATGGCACCCACGAGGGCGACAAGACGCAGGTTCTGCTGGGCGTTACCGGCAGCGGCAAGACCTTCACGATGGCCAAAGTTATCGAGGAATTGCAGCGACCGGCGCTGATCCTCGCCCCCAACAAGATCCTTGCCGCGCAGCTCTACGGCGAATTCCGCAGCTTCTTTCCCGACAATGCGGTCGAATATTTCGTCTCATACTACGATTATTACCAGCCCGAAGCCTATGTCCCCCGGTCGGACACCTACATCGAGAAGGAAAGCTCGGTGAACGAGGCGATCGACCGGATGCGCCATTCAGCCACCCGCTCGCTGCTCGAACGCGACGATGTCATCATCGTCGCCTCGGTCTCATGCATCTACGGCATCGGTTCGGTCGAAACCTATTCGGCGATGATCTTCGACCTGAAAGTGGGCGATACGGTCGACCAGCACGAGATCATCCGCAAGCTCGTCGCCCTGCAATACAAGCGCAATGACGCCGCCTTCCAGCGCGGCAATTTCCGCGTGCGCGGGGACAACCTCGAAATCTATCCATCTCACTATGAAGACATCGCCTGGCGCATCAGCTTTTTCGGCGACGAGATCGAGCAGATTTCCGAGTTCGACCCGCTGACGGGAAAATCCGGCACCAAGCTCGACAAAATTCGCGTCTATGCCAATTCGCACTACGTGACCCCCGGCCCGACGATGAAGCAGGCGGCGGACGCGATCCGCTTCGAACTGTCGGAACGGCTCAAGGAGCTGGAAATCGAGGGCAAGCTGCTCGAAGCCCAGCGGCTGGAACAGCGCACCAATTTCGACCTTGAAATGATCGCCGCCACCGGATCGTGCGCAGGCATCGAGAACTACAGCCGCTTCCTCACTGGCCGCCTGCCCGGCGAACCACCACCTACGCTGTTCGAATACCTGCCGGACAACGCCCTGTTGTTCCTCGATGAAAGCCACCAGACCGTCGGCCAGGTCGGCGCAATGTCGAAGGGCGACCACCGGCGCAAAATCACGCTGGCCGAATACGGTTTCCGCCTGCCCAGTTGCATCGACAACCGCCCGCTGCGCTTCAACGAATGGGACGCGATGCGTCCGCAAACGGTGGCCGTTTCCGCCACGCCCGGCTCGTGGGAAATGGAGCAGGCCGGCGGCGTGTTCGCCGAACAGGTGATCCGACCCACCGGCCTGATCGACCCGCCGGTGTTCATCCGCCCGGTGGAAGATCAGGTGCAGGATTGCATCAACGAGTGCCGCGAAACCGCGCAAGTCGGCTATCGCACGCTCGTCACCACGCTGACCAAGCGCATGGCCGAGGATCTCACAGAGTTCATGCACGAAGCCGGCCTGCGCGTGCGCTACATGCACTCGGACGTCGAGACGCTGGAACGCATCGAACTGATCCGTGACTTGCGGCTGGGCGTTTACGACGTGCTCGTCGGCATCAACCTGCTGCGCGAAGGACTCGATATTCCAGAATGCGGCCTCGTTTGCATTCTGGATGCCGACAAGGAAGGGTTCCTTCGCAGCGAAACCTCGCTGATCCAGACCATCGGCCGCGCCGCACGCAACATCGACGGCCGCGTGATCCTCTATGCCGACCGGATGACCGGCAGCATGGAACGCGCCATCGCCGAAACTGATCGCCGCCGCGAAAAGCAGCGGGCGTTCAACGTGCTGCACGGCATCACTCCCGCCTCGATCAAGCGCGGCATCGCCGACATCATCGCCGACACCGCCAGCCGCGACGGCGTGATCATCGACATCGAGGATGATGGCCGCAACAACCTGGTCGGGCACAACCTGCGCGGCTACATCGAGGACCTGGAAAAACGCATGCGCGCGGCGGCTGCCGACCTGGAGTTCGAGGAAGCCGGCAGGCTGCGCGATGAGATCAGGCGGCTGGAATCGACTGAACTGGGTTTGCCGGATGATGAGCGCAAAGCGCCGATTGTCGGGCGGAGCAACGAGGGAAAACCCGGGACGCGCAAGGGTCGGTTCGGCCGGGAGAGCAAGCGGAAGTGGGGGAAGTAGCACGGTTGTTGTCCGGCGCACGCATGCAGCCATGATCAGCGATTCCGATGCTAGTGAATTGACAGGATCAAGACCTCGCGGCACGTCCCACTGCTATGAAATTCCGCCAAAATGCCGCCTTGATCGGCCTCGCTATCCTGAGTGGCTGTTCGAAGTCTGCACCTTCGGCTGAACGAGAAGGTGCTCCGCTGGACGCGGTACGGGTCGCGATGCCCGCGACCGAACCAATGCCTGGCCCGAGGGATGTAGATGCCAAGCCAGCATGGATCGCCGCTGCAGGTGGCACTACCGCCCGCTATGGTTATCCCGGTGAGGGACCCCAGCTTTCCCTCGAGTGCCGCGCCGGAGTGCTGGTCGTGTCGCGGCATGTGGCGGCGGAAGTTGCGGCGGAGGCTTTGTTCGCCTTGCAAGGCGCTGGACATATCTTGCGCTTGCCAGTCGCCGCGACCGCTGTGCCGGGCCTTCGCGGTTATTTGTGGCAAGGCACGATTGCACCCGACGATCCGGGCGTGCTCGTTTTCGAAAGCGCTTTTAACGGCACACTGCCGGGCGGCGGGAGGATCGAGGTCAGCGCCGGCGACGCACCGCGCGAGGTGATCCGGCGCTGCAAGGCCACGCCCGCCACCGCCGCACCGACGAGCACGGCCACTCCCGATTGATCACCCGGATTGGCCGTTTAAACAAGAAACCGGCGCGTTCCGCCCGTGGAACGCGCCGGTCTTGGGACTGGCGGCAGAATCGGGGGGCTGGTCCTGCCGCCTGAAGATCAGATGTCGTCGTCCGCGTCCGGACCTGCCATCAGACCTTCGGCGACCTGCTCGGTTCGGCTGCGGATGGCGGCCTCGAGCTTGTCGCAGAGTTCGGAGTTTTCCTTGAGGAATGTTTTGGCGTTTTCACGGCCCTGCCCGATGCGAATGCTGTCGTAGCTGAACCATGCGCCGGACTTTTCGACCAGTCCGGCCTTCACGCCGAGATCGAGGATCTCGCCGATCTTGGAAATGCCCTGACCGTACATGATGTCGAATTCGACCTGCTTGAACGGGGGCGCGACCTTGTTCTTCACCACCTTTACCCGTGTGGCGTTTCCAACGATCTCATCGCGATCCTTGATCTGGCCGGTGCGGCGGATGTCGAGGCGGACAGAAGCGTAGAATTTCAAGGCGTTACCGCCCGTCGTCGTTTCCGGGTTGCCGTACATCACGCCGATTTTCATGCGCAGCTGGTTGATGAAGATCACCATGCAGCGCGAGCGGCTGATCGAGCCCGTCAGCTTGCGCAAGCTTTGCGACATCAGGCGAGCCTGAAGGCCGACGTGGCTGTCACCCATTTCGCCTTCGATTTCGGCGCGGGGGACGAGCGCTGCGACCGAATCGATCACCAGCACGTCGATCGCGTTCGAACGGACCAGCGTGTCGACGATTTCGAGCGCTTGTTCGCCGGTATCGGGCTGCGAGACGATCAGCTCGTCGATGTTGACGCCCAGCTTCCTGGCATAAATGGGATCGAGCGCATGTTCGGCATCGACGAAGGCCGCGGTGCCGCCGCCCTTCTGCGCCTCTGCAATCACGTGCAGTGCCAGCGTGGTCTTGCCCGAGCTTTCCGGACCATAGATTTCAATCACCCGGCCGCGCGGTAATCCGCCGACGCCCAGTGCAATGTCGAGCCCCAGCGAGCCGGTGGAGATCGTTTCCACCTGCATGGTTTCCTTGGAGCCCAGCCGCATGGCCGAGCCTTTGCCGAATGCCTTGTCGATCTGCGCGAGGGCTGCCTCAAGCGCCTTCTGACGGTCCATGTCTTTGTCTTTGCCTTCCTGAATAAGCTTTAGCTGCGCTGCCATGGCTTGGTTCCTCTTGCTAGAGATGGCGGGCATCGACCGTCAACACGCAAGCTATGTACCTGCTTCGTTCTGTTGGAACAAGAGGGGAACGTAAATTTCCTTCCATATTGGAAGCAAACAAACACAAGCACTTAAGGATAAGGGGTTTTCCTGATGCCGGGTGAACGATGCGGAGGTTGGATTTGGCGCATGGGGCTCTCCCGCCCAGTCTGCAAAGCTGAAAAAGATTTGCTTTGCCGGACTGTGTGGAGCCCCCACCCCCAGCCCCTCCCCACCGGGGAGGGGAGCAGCAAGGGGATTCGCCCATAAGATTCGGCACCCTACTTCAGCCAGCCTGCCTCGCGATACCAGGCCGCCGTGGCGTGCAGGCCCATGCGCGTTTCCACCTGTGGCCGCCACAATGCAGGCGGCGGCGCGCGCCCTTCGCCCACGGTCCAATCGGGGTGGCACATATAGCCGACGCGATCGAGTGTCAGCTTGGCCTTGTCCTTGCGCACCATACCGTCGAGCTTCGCACCCCAGCCCAGCACACGCTGTGGCAGCGGCATCGCGGTGACGCGCCGCCCCACCGCGACGCCGATGGCCTTGGCCAGCCCCACATGGCTCCAGCCGCCGGGTTGGCCGTCGTCCGGCTCGAAGGTCAGGTCAGTCACGTCCTCGCCGCCCGGCACCAGTGCCAGCAACAGCCGCGCAAGGTCCGCAACATGGATGATCGACAGCTTGCCTTCTGGCGGCAGTGGCACGTACCCGCGCCGCGCCAGCCGGAACAGTTCGAGCATTTCGGTATCGCGCGGGCCATAGACGGCGGGCGGCCGCACGATGGTCCAATCGAGGCTGGAGGCGCGCACGATCTTCTCGCCGCGCAGCTTCGACGCGCCATAGGCCGATAACTGCGGTTCGCGCGCCGACAGCGACGACACGTGGACGAGGCGGTTGACCCCCGCCCCCAGCGCCGCGTTCACCACGTTCAGAGTGCCGACCACGTTGCCGGTCTCGAAACCTGCCGCATCGGGTGCATTGACCACCCCGGCGATGTGCAATACCACGCTGGCCCGGCCGACCAGTCGCTTAAGTGCGCGCTCGTCGCCCAGATCGCCCTGCACCCATTCGACGCCAGCGCGCGCTTCCTGCGGGCGGCGGGCCAGCGCTCGCACTTCCAGCCCTGCGCGCGTCGCCAGATCGAGCACGGCCTGTCCCACGAATCCGGTCGCCCCAGTGATCGCCAGCAGGTCTGCCGGCATCAGAGCAGGACCAGCTGGTCGCGGTGGATCAGGGCGCTGCGGGGAGCGTAGCCGAGGATATCCTCATGCTCGCGCGAATGGTGGCCCAGCAGGCGTGCACATTCTGCGGCATCGTATTCGCACAGGCCCCGCGCCAACGTTGCGCCATCGGGGCCGAGCACGGCGATGGCGTCGCCGCGATGAAACGCGCCATCGACGTGCGTGATGCCCGCCGCCAGCAGGCTGGAGCCGCCGGCCAAGGCCCTGGCCGCGCCGGCATCGACGTGAATGGCACCGCGCATCCGCATTTTCCCGCCCAGCCACGCCTTGCGCGCCTGCCGGCGCCCGCGCGGCAGGAACAGCGTGCCCCGGTCCGTGCCCAGCGCAGCGACCACTGGCGACACCGGCTGGCCATCGATGATCGCGAGCGCAATGCCAGCCAGTTCGGCTATTTCGGCCGCCTGCAATTTCGAGGTCATGCCGCCTGAGCCAAGCCCGGACGAGGAACCGCCGGTGGCCATTGCATGGATTTCAGCGGTGACGCCCTTTACCACGGGAATGCGCACCGCCCCCGGTTGGCGCGGATCGCGGTCATACAGGCCGTCGATGTCGGACAGCAACAACACGCCACTGGCCCCCGCGGCCTGCGCCACGCGCGCGGCGAGGCGGTCGTTGTCACCGAAACGGATTTCCTGCGTCGCGACGGTGTCGTTCTCGTTGATGACCGGGACTGCACCCGCCGCGAGCAATGTGCCCAGCGTTGCCGTGACGTTCAGGTAACGCCGCCGGTCTTCAAGGTCTTCGAGCGTGAGCAGCACTTGCGCGGCGGTGATGCCGTGCGCGCCCAGCAATTCGGCCCACAGTCCTGCCAGCGCGATCTGGCCGACGGCGGCGGCGGCCTGCGCATCGGACAGGCTGCCGCGCCCGCCCTTGGCCAGCCCCAGCTTGCGCGCGCCCAGCGCAATCGCGCCCGAGGATACGACGATGACTTCCTGCCCCACCGCGCGCGCAGCGGCGATTTCCGCCACCAGCGCTGCCAGCCATTCCCGCCGGGGCGCGCCATCCTTGCCGACGAGCAGCGCGGAGCCGACCTTGAACACAAGGCGGGGGCAACGCGCGGGATCGGTCAGGTGGGCGAGTTGGCTAATCTTCATGATGCGTGCCGCCTAGGGCAATTGTGACACGAGGTGAAGAGCACAGCGCGATGCGGCGGTGCGCAAATGGCTTGGGGCGAAAGCGCGACGGTGGGCTGAGTGATGGCAATGCGACGGCAACTGCATGCGAGCCGGTGAATGTGGTGCCGTCCAACCTCCGATCGCTTGAACGGACAAATCCTGCAAGATCAGCCGATGGCTATTTGCCCGCCGCCTTGCGGCCTTGGCGCGCCATCCTGTGCGCCAGAAAAAAGCGCAGGATCTCGCGCGATGCGTCCGGGCCTGCGGGATCCGTGTAGGATCCTGCCCGGTTGCCGCCGAACCACGCATGCCCGCCGCCATGGACAGTCCAGTTTTCCAGCATGATCTGGCCGGTGGTGGACCTGTAGAGCGTGCGCGTGTAATCGCGTCCCCCTTCCGCCCGCCCTTTCCGGATATGTCCGGTAACCGATCGCGCCTTGGGCCCACTCAGACCGGTCAAGAAGCCGCTGGCATTGTCCGGATGGACAACACGGTCGTTGTCCCCGTGGAAGATGATGGTCGGTGGCGGCCGCTTACCCGTGCTCGGGGTGGCTTCGCCAGCACCGCCGCGCATGGCCGACAGGGCGCCGACGAGTGTCCTGACCGAGCCGGGTGCCACGCCCGAATGAACACCGACGGCGGCGTAGATTTCGGGATAGGCCGCACCGATGATGGAAGCAGTGGCACCTCCGGCCGAAATCCCGGCGATGTAGATCCGCGCCGGGTTAGCCCGGCAGGCTGCGGCCGCATACAGCGTCAGCGCCGCGATGGCGCCCGGTTCGCCGCTGCCGCGCCGTTGATTGTCCGGCCGGTGCCAGTTCCAGCACCGGTTCATGTTCGCGGATGGCGACTGTTCGGGGTACAGCACGATGAAGCCAAGTTCGTCTGCCAGGGCATTCATGCCGGTGCCCCGCGCAAAGTCGGCCGCAGTTTGGGTGCATCCATGAAGCATGACAACCAGTGGCATCCGGCGATTGGCGGGACCGATCGGGGTGTAGAGCTTGTATGAGATTGCACCGGCACCATTGCCGTGCTTCCCATCGATGAACGACCCGGGGGCGGGCCGTGGTGGCGGTTTCAGCGCCGTCGGTCGGGCGCGCGCGAGCCGGATCCGTTTCGGCCTGATCGGTTTCAGCTTGGCCCGTTTCGGTGTTACAACCGCACGCTTACGTTTCGGCTTGGGCGCCGACACCAACGCCTGCTTGATCGCACTTGCAGCATAACCCGAGCTACTCTTGCTCGCGAGCCGCGACGCTTTCAAAACCGACAGAAACAGGGACTTCATCGCTGCATTCTCCCGGACAAGCCGGACGATCCGGCTACCGATAGAACGCAAAAGGTCCACTGTCGTTCCGCAGTGCAGCATAAAACAGCCGGGCTTGACGCGGTGTGCCCTACAGTTGCCCCACAACCGGCGCGCGGGCCGGCAGGCACGGCGCGCGTTGGCTCAACCTCAGATCGGAGACCAGGGCTTTTGGTCTTCCGCGTTTTCCACCTGTCCGCTGGGACGCTCGGTGACCGTGGCGGAGGGCAGGTAGTCGAGCACGGCGTCCATGAGGGCATCCATGCCCTTGCCGGTCGCGCCGGAGATCGCGAACACGCGATCCGCACCAGCTTCCAGCAGTTCGTCGCTGAACGCGCGGACCAGTTCCTTGTCGACGAGGTCGATCTTGTTCAGCACCACGAGGCGCGGCTTTTCATCGAGTCCGGCACCATAGGCGGTGAGTTCGTCCTCGACGATGGCCATCGCCTCCGCAGGATCGGTGCCGTGGATGTCGATCAGGTGGATCAGCACGCGGCAGCGCTCGATATGGCCGAGGAAGCGGTCGCCCACGCCCGCCCCTTCGGCCGCGCCTTCGATCAGGCCGGGGATATCGGCCAGCACGAATTCGCGGTTGCGATGGCGCACCACACCCAGTTGGGGGCGCAGCGTGGTGAAGGCGTAGTCGCCGACCTTTGCCTTGGTGTTGGTGATCTGGTTGATGAAGGTGGACTTGCCGGCGTTGGGCAGGCCGACGAGGCCCGCATCCGCCAGCAGCTTCAGCCGCAGCCACACGTACATTTCAGCACCGGGCCAGCCGGGGCCCGACTGGCGCGGGGCGCGGTTGGTGCTGGTTTTATAGCTGGTATTGCCGCGCCCGCCATCGCCGCCGCGCAGCAGCACGACGCGCTGGCCGGCCGATACCAGATCGGCCAGCACGGTTTCGCGGTCGTCGTCGAGCACCTGCGTGCCCACCGGCACCTTGATCACCAGATCGTCGCCACCACCGCCGGTGCGGTTCTGGCCCGCGCCACCGTGGCCGCGCTGCGCCTTGAAATGCTGGGTGTAGCGGAAGTCGATCAGGGTATTCAGCCCGGCGATCGCCTCGAAAATGATGTCGCCGCCCTTGCCGCCATTGCCGCCATCGGGTCCACCGTACTCAACGTACATCTCACGCCGGAAGGCAACCGCGCCGGGGCCGCCTGCGCCCGAACGGATGAAAATCTTGGCCTGGTCGAGAAAGTGCATGGGTCAGGTTCCGGCGACGGGCGTCGCGTAAAGGCGAATGTCGCTCCGCCGATATGCCGCGCCGGCGCTAGGATCGGGCATCAGCCCAAATCCGTCAACAAAGTAGTCCGGCCAACGATCAGACCGGGGCAACGAACTGGTGGTGGAGCCGAGGGGGATCGAACCCCTGACCTCGTCATTGCGAACGACGCGCTCTCCCATCTGAGCTACGGCCCCGTTCCCAGGTTCGCTCCCGCAAGGCGCACAGCCTTTTAGGAGCGCGCGCCTTAGCCCAGCGCGCCCTGTTTTGCCAAGTGCTATTTGCCCGCGCTTACAGGGCTCCCTGCGCCGGCAGGACGATCGGCGTGGCAGCAGCGGTGGTTCGCGCCGGCTCAGTTGGCAGCACGATGGCTGGCACTGCCTGCGCGGTGGGCGAACCTGGCACCGTCTCGACCGAGGTGGATTGCCCATACTGCGCCTGCCAGATGGCCAGATCGGCGCGGTACTTTTCATAGCGGCGATAGAAATCGTCGAACACGATTTCGATGCTGGGCAGGCTGCTGACGGCAAAGTTCTGCAGATCTGCCGGCTTCACCAGCTGCGCATCCCGGCTCACCGCCAGCACGGCATCGCAGAAATTGCCCAGCGTGGGCGGCAGGGCAAAGTGGTTGTAGACCGAGGTCATGTACTGTTCGCGCGGGGGAATGAAGCGCGTACCGTACTTGGCCTTGAACTCGCTATCGACGTTCTTGTTCGCCGCCGTCAGCGTCTTGGCATTGACGGTCAGGAAGGCGCGATAGCGCGGCAGGATATCGGCATGTTGCGGCGCGCTGCAGTTCAAGGCCGCGACGTTATAGGCCGAACGCAGGTTCCACAGCATCTGGTTGGGCGTGATGTTGCGGTTGACCGAGGCGCGCAGTCCCATCGCATCCGCTGGCGGAATGACCAGCCTGTCGCTCGCGCCATTGGGCGGCGTGGGCTTTGGTGGAACGATCACGACCTTGGGCGGCGGGGGAGGAGGCGGCGGAGGCGGTGGCGGCTTTGCGCAAGACGCCAAAGCGATCGCCAGGGCGGCGATCGCGAAATAAGGCGCACCACGGCGCAGTTGACAGAACATGCACACTCCCCGCTCAAAACCCGCCTCACCGCAAGATCGCGGCGGGAGGCTTTCTCCAAGCTGAATCAAAGCCATTAACGCAAGTGACTAACAAAGAAAATGCCCGGCAGGCCCAAAGGCCCGCCGGGCAGGATAATCCGTATTGGCACTAAACCGATGGAAAACCAGCCGGTTCCGGACCAATCAGCTACGATCAGCGGCGGTCGCCCATGAATTGCAGCAGGAACGTGAACATGTTGATGAAGTCGAGGTACAGCGTCAGCGCGCCCAGAATAACGACCTTGCCAGCCATGTCGCTACCGGCGACATAAGCATATTGTTCCTTGATCCGCTGCGTATCATAGGCGGTGAGGCCCGCGAAGATCAGCACGCCGAGGAAGCTGATGCCCCATGCGAGGCCCGGCGATTGCAGGAACATGTTGATGACCGACGCGATCAGGATGCCGATCAGGCCCATGATCAGGAAGGTTCCCATGCCCGAAAGGTTCTTCTGCGTGGTATAGCCGAACAGGCTGAGGCCCGCAAAAGCGCCCGCCGTGGCAAAGAACGTCGCCGCGATCGAAGTGCCGGTATACACGAGGAAAATGGTCGACAGGGACAGGCCCATGACCGTCGCAAACGCCCAGAACAGGGCCTGCATCGCAAACGTGGACAAGCGGTTCACACCAAAGCTTATCACCATCACGAACGCTAGCGGCGCAAGGGCGATGATCCACATGAGCGGCGTGCCCGCTACTGATCGTGCAGCGCCGCTGGAGGCGAACAACAGCGCGACTACGCCCGAAAGCAGGATGCCGGACGCCATGTAGTTGTAAATTGAAAGCATGTGCCGGCGCAGGCCTGCATCGAACACTTCGCTGCGGCCTTGAGCACCGGAAAGGCTGGGGGACGCGCCGAAACCCGTCCTTGTGGGCTGGGGGTCGTTCCAGTTTGCCATGTGCTTAAACTCTCCATGAGGCGATATGCCCATGAACGCCAATATCGCGCTTCCGATGGCCAGTTTCAAGCAGAACCGGACGGCCCCGTTTGTGACAAATTGTATCCGGCGATCTTCAGCCTTGACGGCGGGCCTCTTCGGTCATTTCGGCGCTGCGATCACGCGCACCGCGCAAGGTATCCTGCATCAGGCGCAGCAGGCGATCGTCGGCATCGAGCACGTCGATCCCCACTTGAGTCACGCCGCCGGGGCTGGCCACACGGCGCGCCAGCTCGCCCGGCGCATGGGGCGATGACGCCGCCAGTGCCGTTGCGCCTTCGACCATGGCCAAGGCCAGCCGATCCGCCTGATCGCGCGGCAGGCCAAGCGATGCAGCACCTTCCGCCAGCGCATCGATGAAGCGATAGACGAACGCGGGGCCGGAGCCGGCCAGCGCGGTCACGAGATCCATCTGGGCCTCGCCCGCCAGCCATTCCGCCTGCCCAAGCGGAGTCATCAGGCGATCAATGTGGATGCGGTCTTCGTCGGTCACGTCGCCGACCAGCGCGATCGGCGATTTGCCAAGGGCTGCGGCAAGATTGGGCATAACCCGGACGATGGAACGTGCCGCCGGAAATGCCGCACGCAGGGTGGCAAGGTCCACGCCCGCAAGGATCGAGAGCAGCAGCGTTCCTTCGCCCACATGCGGTGCGATGGTCGGCGCGGCTTCGGCCAGTTGCTGCGGCTTGAACCCCAGCAGCACGACGTCGGCCGGGGCCTCGCCCGCCGGCAGGCTGCGCAACAGGCGGACACCCGCCGGAGCCCGTTCCAGATAGGGGTCGACCACGGTGAAGCCTTCGGGCGAAAGGCCATGCGCCAGCCACCCGGCGAGCATCGCGCCGCCCATGTTGCCGCAGCCGAACTGAAGGAAATTGAGCGCCATGCCTCAGGCCTCGCCCGCGGCATCGACCAGCGCGCTGGCGAGCGCTTCGGCCGGGCTCTTGTCGCCCCACAGGATGAACTGGAACGCAGGATAGAAGCGGTCGCATTCGTCGATCGCGGCCTCGACCGCCGATTGCGCCTGCCCCAGGCTTAGCAGACCATCGTCACCCAGCATCAGTCCGTGGCGATAAAGCAGCACCGCACCGTTCGACCAGATGTCGAAATGGCCGACCCAGACCTGCTCGTTGATCAGGGCCATGACCTCGTAGACCGCCGCCTTCTTGTCGTCGGCCACGCGAATATCGGGCAGGCACAGGATCTGCAGCACATGATCTTCAGTGCGCCACACGCAACGGATCTGGTAATTGGCCCAGCTGCCCTGAATTTCGCCGTGGATTTCGTCGTCCGATACGAATTCGCACGGCCAGCCCCGCGCCTCGAACAGCGAGGCAAGCATGTCGACGGGCGCCGCGTCATCGCGTTCGCTGTCTTCCTGGCTGGTCCGCATCAGACGTTCTCCGGGGCTTGGTCCATTATGGAGCAGCCCATATCACAGACGGCCCAAACGTGAACGATTGTCCACTCCGCCCGATCCCGTGACCCATCGCGGACGCGGCCCCCCGCGACAATCGCAGGTTAACGCGGCGCTGGGCAAAACTCGATAAGGCTGTGCAAAAGCTGTGGACAGGCCGGGCACAAGGCCCCGCTGCCGCTATTTCAGCGGGAGGCTGTCGACCGCTTGGCCGGCTGGGCTGGTCCACTGGAATCCGCCGACCCCGGCCTTGCGCAAGTCGTTGAGAAAATCCTGCGCCGCCGCTTCGCTTTCGAACGGTCCGGTCAGCAAGCGGAAGTTGCTGCGCCATGGCGTGATCGAGGGTTTGCGTCCCTTCAGCACCGATGCCTCCTTGACCATGCGCTTCCATTCGGTGCCCATCTGATCGCGATTGGCCCCGGTCAGCACCTGAATCCATATGCGACTGGGATGGCTGGGCGTCGACTTGGCATTCTTTGCGCCCTTGACGTCCTTCGCATCCTTTGCCCCCACTTTGGCGTCGCGATCCGCAGTGCGCGAAACCGAAATCGGCCCATCGGGCCGCTCACCCCGGTCCCCAGCCTTGCCCTTTGCGTCCTTGCCCTTGGTATCCTTGGGAAGTTTTTCGGGTTTCTCGGCCTTGGGTTCGGGCGGACGCTTGGGCTGGGGGGGGATCTGGCTGATGTCGACGGCAGGCACGACCGAAGACTGCTCCTCCGCCGGCGCGCGGAACCCATCGAACAGGCTGCGGAAATCCTCCGCCTTGGGGGCGGGTGCCGGTGTGGCCTGCACAACCGGCTGGGCCACGAGCGCGGCCGGTGGCTGAACCTCCGGCTGCGAGGTCGCAATTGGGGCAACAACGACGGGGCGAGCCGGTACCGGCTGTCCGGGCGGCAGATCGAGACGCGACAGCACCACCGGTTGTGGCACGGGCGGCGGAGCGGCAACCGGCGCGGGGGTGGGCAATACGATTGGCGGGACGATCGGCGAGCTGGCTGCGGCAACAGGCGACAGTGACGGATTTGTCCCCGGCGCGGCAGAGGTCGTTCCCTGCACGCGCGACAGATCGAAACCGGTTGGAGCCGCAGCCGCGCTGGGAGCAGCGGCAACCGGCGCGGGCGTCGGTTGCGGTTTGGGCGTCGGTTCCGGTTTAGGTGTCGGCGCTACCGCACGTGATTGTGCGATGCGATCGTACACGCTGCTGAATCCCGGAGTCGGGGATGAAGTAATCGTGGCAACCGCCACCCGCACCGGCGGCTTGCCGAGCGGCTGCCCCGCGGGCTGTGGCGCAGCCGGTGCCGCTGCAACAACCGGTGCCGGAACGGTCGTCGCCGCCGGCTGGCGCGCTGGCACGCCCCAGCCCGAAACCGTGCCCGGAGGAGGTGGCGGCGGTGGCACATACTGAGGCGCCGGCGTGGCCACGGCCACCTTGGTCTCCTGACCCGGCCGACGGCGCTTGTCGCGGCTGACCTTGTCGTCGCGCCGTCCGCCCAGCGAAGCACCCTGCGGGATCAGCCCGGCATCAAGGCGAGGTGTACGCGGGTGTAGCGCGGCATATTGCGTCACGCGCGGATCATCGCGGCCGATATCCGCCGCGCGGGGAAACTTGCCGAGATTGGCCGCTGCCGCCTGCTGCGCAGGAGTCAGGCGCGGCATGTAGCGCAAATAGGGCGCGATCCCCGCCGCCAGATCCTGCGGCATCGAGGCATAGGCGATGGCCACCGCCTCGTCCGGATTGCCCGTGATCGCCATGATGAACGTGCGAATGCGCCACGCGGCGCGCTCCTGCCGCGCTACCAAAGGGGAGAGCACCGTTTCGGCCCCGCGCCGATCGCCCGCGATGGCCAGGCTGAGCGCATAACGGCGGGTCACTTCGTCCACCGCACCACGGCTTTGCGCCAGCTGGTACTGCCGCTGTGCATTGGCATTGTCGCCGACGAGGTCGTATGCGAGGCCACGGTCGGCGGCCATTGCCACGGCGTCCGCACCGGCTTTCTCCGCGTCGTCGAAGTAACCGATAGCTTCAAGCGGTGCGTCGCCGCGCAGCATGGCAGCGCCGATCTGTGCCTTCACTTGCCCGTTACCCGGCTGGACCTGGTCCGCGCGGGTGAAAAACCCTACCGCCGCATCGGTATCGCCCAATTTCAGCGCGGCGTTGCCGGCATCGATCAAGGCACTGATATTGCGCGGATCGCGCGCCAGCCGCGAAAGCGCAGCGTTGAGCTGCTGGCCGCTGTTGGTGCCGCCGGTGGTGGATTGCACGACCGGGCGCGAAACGCTGACCGGTTGCCCGTCATTCACAGGCTGGGCCAGCGCAGGCAGGGCCATGCCCGCAAGCAGCGCGGCCGCAAAAACGCGAGCGATAACGGGGTGACCGGGCCTGCTGGCATTTCGATGCATCATCGTGCCAGTCCCATAGCAACCTTAACCTTAAGCGGCGACAACAAGTGCACGGATCGCGCCGCTCAGGATCGCACCTTCAGCCACACAAGTCGCGCGACCCTCCCCACCGGAGAGTTGTTCAGGGTGGGGATCGGCACCGCATGAACGCAGCGCCGATCCGTCACGACCTACTGGTTGTTCTGCCGACCCAAAAAGCGCGGGATATTCAGCGCGCTGCCGTCTTCCTCGCTCTCGGCAGCATCTTCCGTCCGGCCACCGCCGCGCGAAAGGTTCGCCATGCGTTCAAACAGCGTGCTGCCTGCACCGGCCGGCGCGCGCGGTGCAGCCTGCGCGGCACTCGGTTGGGCACGACCGAAGCGTGGCGGAACCGGCGGTTCCTCCTGCTGCTCGGCACCCAGTTGCAGTTCATCGGGGCGGCCGACCGGCGCGGCCTCTTCGCTCAGGTCCAGCGTCAGGTCGAGTGCTTCGGGCTCGGCATCGGGAGCGTCGAAGCCCTGCGCATCGCCCGGCTCCGCATGGCCGGTGGTATCGGCCGCCGGAGTCATGCCACCGTGTTCGGGCGCGGTCCAGGCCGGAGCCGCCGCCGGTTCGGGAGCCGCTTCTGCCACAGGAGCAGGCCGGGCCGGCGCCGCGCCGGGGAACGAAGGGCCGCGCGATCCGCCCAGCATCACCGGGCGCACGGCTTGTTCGGCCATCTCTGTGGTCTGTTCGATGCCCGTGGCGACCACCGACACGCGGATCTTGCCGCCAAGGTCGGGGTTGAAAGCCGAACCCCAGATGATGTTCGCGTTGGGATCGACCAGTTCGCGGATGTGATTGGCCGCTTCGTCGACTTCGAGCAGCTTCATGTCGTCACCGCCGATGATCGAGATGATCACGCCCTTGGCACCCTGCATCGAAACGCCATCGAGCAGCGGATTGGCAATGGCGCGTTCGGCGGCTTCCAGCGCGCGGTTGGGGCCTTCGCCCTCGCCCGTGCCCATCATCGCCTTGCCCATTTCGCCCATAACCGAGCGCACGTCGGCAAAATCGAGGTTGATCAGGCCCGGCATCACCATCAGGTCGGTGATCGAGCGCACGCCCTGCTGCAGCACTTCGTCGGCCAGCTGGAACGCTTCCTTGAAGGTCGTTTCCGCCTTGGCGACGAGGAACAGGTTCTGGTTGGGGATGACGATCAGCGTATCGACGTGCTTCTGCAGTTCCTCGATGCCGGATTCGGCCGCGCGCATGCGGCGCGTGCCTTCGAACAGGAACGGCTTGGTCACCACGCCCACGGTCAGCACGCCCTTGCGGCGCGCTGCTTCGGCGATCACTGGCGCAGCGCCGGTGCCGGTGCCCCCGCCCATGCCGGCGGCGATGAAGCACATGTGCACGCCTTCCAGCGAGCGCTCCAGCTCCTCCAGCGTTTCCTCGGCAGCGGCGCGGCCCACTTCGGGGCGGGCACCGGCGCCAAGGCCCTGCGTGATATCGGGGCCAAGCTGGATGCGGTTTTCCGCGATCGAATTGTTCAGCGCCTGCGCGTCGGTGTTCACGACGACGAAGTCCACACCTTCGATCTTGGCGTTGATCATGTTTGCAATGGCGTTTCCGCCTGCGCCGCCAACCCCGATCACCGTGATGCGGGGCCGCAGCTCGTCGATCGCTGGCGGTCCGATGTTGATGCTCATGACGGTCTCCCTGGCCGGGTTAAGAAGGCGGGGTTGGAGGTTATGACGAATGGTTGGAACAGCTTTGGCACGGATCGATTCGTCGAATCAAAGTTAAACTGGGCTTTTCCACAGGATGGAGCACCGAATCGACCGGTATTGGCGCGGATGCGACGAACGGCCGGCATGAACGCCATCAGAAGTACTCACGAATCGCGCGCCAGATCCGCCGCAGAAGGCCAAAACCGCGATACTTCTGCGTCGGTGCCCACGATGGGCCGACAGCGCGGATGTCCACCGGATCGGCGGCGGCATAGAGCACCAGCCCCACCAGCGTGGACGAACTGGGCGTGGCATGGCCGGGCGGCAGGCCCAGCATCGTCGGCGGCGCGCCGATGCGCACCGGGCGGCCGAGCGCAGCCTGCGCATAATCTGCAAGGCCGGGCAATTGCGCGCCCCCGCCCGTCAGCACAACCTGTTGCCCGCGCTGGCCGGCCATCCCGCCAACAAAGCCCATGCCTTTCAGCGACTTGCCCACCTCTTCGGTAAAATGGCCGAGTTGCTGTGTGATGACCGAGATCAGTTCGGCGCGCGGAATGCGGTTCTTGTCATCCGCATGGCGCGCCAGCGGCCCCGCCCCTTCGGGATCGCCGGGCGCGTTCACGGGGATCATCTCGCGGTGATCGGCAGGGCTGGCGATGGCCGAGCCCGACATGCATTTCAGCCGCTCCGCCTGATAGCGGCGGATGCCGAACACCGAGGCAAT
Organism: Novosphingobium sp.; assembly: GCA_027311705.1. Taxonomy (GTDB): domain Bacteria; phylum Pseudomonadota; class Alphaproteobacteria; order Sphingomonadales; family Sphingomonadaceae; genus Novosphingobium. The sequence continues at coordinate 18,814 of DAICYJ010000200.1, forward strand.
GGAATCGGTGATATCGCCTGAACCAAAGGCAATCGCCTGCATCCCGAGCAACATGCCGCCGGCATAGACCGAAACGGTGGTAACTTCCGCGCCGAATTCGACCAGGGCGACGCCGAGTTCGCGCTCCTCGGGCGTCAGGCAGGCGTGGCCCGTCGCGATGGGCGAGCCGACCACGGCTTCCACCCGCAAGTGCGCGTTCTCCACCGTTTCCTTGATGTTGCGCACCGGCGCGCCATCGGCCAGCATCACGTGGATATCCACCGCCAGCCGTTCGGCATGGAGCCCCTTGGGATTGGGCACGCCGTGCGCGCCATCCAGCGTATAATGCGCTGGCTGCGCGTGCAGCACGGTGCGGCCATCGGGCTGAATCACCTCGCGCGCAGCGACCAGCAGATGCTCGATATCGTCCTGCTCGATCCGCCGCCCACCGATCTCCACGTCAACGCGCGCCGTCGTGCTGGCCAGCCCCGCGCCCGAACAGCCGATCCACACGCTTTGCACGCTGGCATTGGCCATCTTTTCAGCGCGTTCGATGGCGTCGCGCACCGAATGGGTGGCGGCCTGCATATCGGTGACGTAGCCGCGCTTGATGCCTTGCGAGGCGCGGTGGCCCGATCCCAGCACGACCATCTCGCCGGTTTCGGACAGCCCCGCAATCATCGCCGAAACGCGAAACGAGCCAAGATTGACGGCGGCAAATACTTTGGTGATGCGGGGAATCGCCATGAATATCAGTCGTGCGCCGTCGCGCTGGCTTTAGGCGTGGCATGGCCCTGACGGGCCTTTGCCGCATTCGCCTTGGCCTGCGCCGCATCCCTGGCGCGCGCAACCACGTCTTCCGAATGGCCGGGCACGCGCATGTAGATCTTGTCGGCAGACCGCATGTCGAAGCTGGCGACCTTGCCGCCCAACAGCCGGTCCACACCGTCCATCCGTGCGAAGGTGAGCAGCGCGGCGGCCGAACCATCCTCGCCTTCGGGCAGGGCGAGCACCTGCCCGCTCTTGAATGTCAGATTCCAGCGGCGATTGCCGATCCATTCGGCCTCGGCCACCTGTGGCTTCAGCGCGGGCGCGGCTTCGAGGAGCTTGCCGAGGTTTTCGACCTTGCCCTCTGCGCCCTGCCCCGAAAGCACCAGCAGGCCCTTGGCGCGCGCCGGTGTCACGGGTTCGAGTTCGTGGCCGGTATCGTCGATCAGCACCAGCTTGCCGTTTTCGCGCATCACCGCGTGCGGGCTGCGCTCCACGATATCGACCACCAGCGTATCGGGCAGCTGGCGCGAAACACGGGCATCCTTCACCCACGAAAGTTCGAGCAGCTTGTCGCGCAGCGCCGCCAGATCGAGCCGGGGCATCGCCTGATCGCGCTCCGCCAGCACCTTTTCATATATCTTGAGCTCGTTCATGCGGTTCACGCCGCGTACTTCGACGCGCTTGACCTCGAACCCGGTGCGGCCGGCGGCAGAGGCGATCTGCTGTTCGGCGAGCGCGGGAATGCCCGCCGCACCGGCGACCACCCACACCAGCACCGCCGCGCCGCCCAAAATCGCGGTCATCGCAACGCGGTGCAGCGTTTCCTCGCTGAACGGCAGCCACTGCATCGCGCGGTCCACCACATTGCCGGTCTGCTTGCGCGCGGTGGCGACCTTGGCCTTCGTGCCTTTGGCCGCCGTTGCGCGCCGTACGCCCTTGCCGCCGCGCTTGATCGTTTGCGCCATGGTCAGTCGGCCCCCGTCCGTTCGCGAAGGGCGTCCGCCCGCTCGCGCAGCGCATCCGAAATGATCGCCTCGACCAGATCGCCGTATTCCATGCCCAGATGCCGCGCCTGTTCGGGCACGAGGCTCAGCGGCGTCATGCCCGGCTGGGTGTTCACTTCCAGCAAAAACAAGCCTTCGACACCACGCTCGTCGTCCCACCGGAAGTCGCTGCGGCTGGTGCCTTTGCAGCCCAGCAGCTTGTGCGCGCTCAAGGCGATTTCCTTGCACGCTTCGGCAATCTCGTCGGGGATTTCAGCCGGGCAGATGTGGTCGGTCATGCCATCGGTGTACTTGGCATCGAAATCATAGAAGCCGGACTTGGGCTTCAGCTCCGTCACCATCAGCGCGCGGTCGCCGAGCACGGCGGTGGTCAGTTCCTTGCCGCGAATGAATGGTTCGGCCAGCAGCGCATCGAATTCCTGCCATGGCCCCTTGGCATCGGGCGAAATCGGATCGCCATAGTTGCCATCCGCCGTCACGATGGCGACGCCGACCGACGATCCTTCGTTGACCGGCTTGAGCACATAAGGGCGCGGCAGCGGATCGCGGCGGAACAGTTCCTCGCTCGCCACAATGCGGCCGCCCGGCATCGGAATGCCATGCGGCACCAGCGCCTGCTTGGTCAATTCCTTGTCGATGGCGATCACCGAGGTGGCGAGGCCGGAATGCGTGTAGGTGAGGCCCATCAGGTCCATCATGCCCTGCACGGTGCCATCTTCGCCGGGCGTGCCGTGCAGCGCATTGAACACCACGTCGGGCGCGGCCTCGGCCAGCTTGATCGCCACATCGCGGCCCATGTCGATCCGGGTCACTCGGTGGCCCTTGGCCTCCAGCGCATCGGCCACGCCGTTACCCGACATCAGCGACACCGGCCGCTCGCTGGACCAGCCACCCATCAGGACGGCGACATGAAGTTTGGGAAGAGTCACGGACGCCCCACCCTTTGAATTTCCCACTGCAGATCGATCCCTGATTGTTCGTGCACCCGGCGCCGCACTTCCTCGCCCAGCGCTTCGATATCTTCGCTGGTGGCGTCGCCCGTGTTGATGAGGAAGTTGGTGTGCTTTTCGCTCACTTGCGCGCCGCCCAGCGTCAGCCCGCGGCAACCGGCCTTGTCGACCAGTTCCCAAGCCTTGGCGCCTTCAGGATTCTTGAAAGTCGATCCGCCGGTCTTGCTGCGCAGCGGCTGGCTGGCTTCCCGCGCGGCGCTGATGCGGTCCATTTCTGCCTGAATCGCGGCTGGCTCTCCGGGGCGACCCCGGAACCGTGCTTCGACGACAATCGCGCCTTCGGGTAGGCTTGAGTGCCGATAGGTGTAGTTCAGGTCAGCCACCGGCAACGTCACCAATTCGCCATCGCGCAGCACGACGTCGCAATCGACCATCACGTCCTTCACTTCGGAACCATAGGCCCCGCCGTTCATCCGCGCGAAACCGCCCACCGTGCCGGGGATCGAACGCAGGAATTCGAGGCCAGCGATGCCATTGTCGCGCGCAGTGGACGACACGAGGATACCCGAAGCTCCGCCGCCGCAGGACAGCGTGACTTCATCGACCTTTGCCACTTTGGCAAAGGGCTTGCCCAGCCGCACCACCACGCCGGGAACGCCGCCATCGCGCACGATCAGGTTGGAGCCCAGCCCCAGCGCCATCACCGGGGTTTCATCCGGAATATCGCCAAGAAACGCTTGCAAATCAGCAAGATCGGCAGGCTCGAACAGCCAGTCTGCCGCGCCGCCCGCCTTGAACCACACCAGTGGAGCCAGCGGGGCATCGGCGGTCAGTTTGCCGCGCACTTGAGGAAGCGTGGCAAGGCTCACACCGCGCCCCGCTGCGCTGCGATGGCATCGGCAAGGCTCGCCGCCCACTTGGTGATGTCGCCCGCACCCAGGCAAACGACCATGTCGCCCGGCGCAATCACGCCCGCCAGTTCGCGCGCCAGCGGCTCCGGCCCGTCGATCAGGTGGGCACTGCGGTGGCCGCGCGCCTTGATGCCTTCGACCATGGCCGCGCTGTCCACACCCTCGATCGGCTGCTCGCCCGCCGGATAGACCGGCGCGGCATAAACAATGTCGGCATCGTTGAATGCGCCCTGAAACTCTTCCATGTGATCGCGCAGCCGGGTGAAGCGGTGCGGCTGAACCACGGCAATCACGCGGCCGGCAATGCCTTCGCGCGCGGCAGCCAGCACCGCGCGGATTTCGACCGGGTGGTGGCCGTAATCGTCGATGATCGTGGTGCCGGTAACTTCGCCGACTTTGGTGAAGCGGCGCTTCACTCCGCCGAACTTGGCGAAACCGGTGCGGATCAGCTCGTCGGACACGCCCATTTCTACCGCGACGGCCACGGCGGCGAGCGCGTTCTGCACGTTGTGGCGGCCCGGCATCGGAAGTTCGATGCCCTCGATGCGGCGGAACGATCCATCGCGCTGGCGGAGCACGGCGGTGAAGCGATTGCCGCCCGGAATAGGCGTCGTGCCTTCGCCGCGCACGTCGGCTTGTGCGGAAAAGCCGTAGGTCACCACGCGTCGGTCGCGCACCTTGGGGATGATCGCCTGCACTTCAGGATGGTCGATGCACAGGATCGCCGCGCCGTAGAAGGGCACGTTTTCAATGAATTCGACGAAGCACTCCTTGACCTTGTCGAACGAGCCGTAGTGGTCGAGGTGCTCGGGATCGATGTTGGTGACGACCGCCAGCGTGCCGTCAAGCCGCAGGAACGACCCGTCGCTCTCATCGGCTTCGACCACCATCCACTCGCTGGCGCCAAGGCGCGCGTTGGACCCATAGGAATTGATGATGCCGCCGTTGATGACCGTCGGGTCAATCCCGCCTGCATCGAGCAGACAGGCCACCATCGAGGTCGTGGTCGTCTTGCCGTGCGTGCCGGCCACGGCCACGGTGTTTTTCAGCCGCATCAGTTCGGCGAGCATTTCGGCGCGGCGCACCACGGGAATGCGGTGTTCGAGCGCCGCGACGACTTCCGGATTGTCGCGCTTCACCGCCGTGGAGGTGACGACCACCGCCGCACCATCGACGTTCTCGGTACGCTGGCCGATCATCAACTTGATGCCGCGCTGACGCAGGCCTTCGACGACATAGCTTTCCGCCATGTCGGAACCTTGCACCGAATATCCCATGTTGTGCATCACTTCGGCGATGCCGGACATACCGATGCCGCCGATGCCGACGAAGTGGATCGTCCCGATCTCGGTGCCGACGCCCTTCATTCCACGCGTTCCCTAGCCAGCGCTTCCGACCCGGAAATGGCTTGCCCCGCACCGGAATCCACGCGGATTACGTCCATCAGCGGTTCGCCGCCGAAGCTTTCGACCAAATCGGCCAGTTCTTCGACCGCCTTGGGCAGCCCGCAGTTCCAGGCGGAGTGGGCGGCATTGGCCAGCTCCTGCGGGTGCAGCGCCATGGCCTGGATCTGCTTGGCCAGCTCCTTGGGGGTAAAGCCGGCCTGCCGGATTGCGCGCGCGCCGCCAGCCTTGACCACTTCCCGCGTGTTCGCCGCCTGATGATCGTCGGTGGCAATGGGCAGAGGCACGAGGATCGAAGGGCGGCCAACAGCGGTAAGCTCAGCAATGGTAGAGGCCCCGGCGCGGCCGATGAACAGATGCGCTTCGGCAAGCCGGCTGGCCATATCCTCGAAATAAGTACCCAGTTCGGCAGGAATCTGGTGCCCGGCATAGCGCGCACGAACCGCCTCAAGGTCTTCCGGCCGGCACTGCTGCGTCACCTGCAAACGATGGCACAAGGCGGGCGGGAGCATCGCGAGGCCATCGGGCACGACTTCGGACAGAACGGACGCGCCCTGGCTACCGCCCGTCACCAACACGCGGAACAGGCTGTCCTCGGTGAACTCGGGAAATGCCTCGCCGCGCAGCGCCAGCACTTCGGGGCGCACCGGGTTGCCGACTAGGTGCACTTTGCCCCACAGCTTGGGATCGAGACGGTCTACCTCGTGATACGAGGTGGCGATCGCGTTCACGCGCTTGGCGAGGAAGCGGTTGACCCGGCCCAGTACCGCGTTCTGTTCATGGATCACGGTCGGGATTTTCGCCGCCTGCGCCGCCAGCAACGCGGGCAAGGCAGGATAGCCGCCAAAGCCCACCACGCACGAAGGCTCGAAGCTTTCGAACAGGCGCAGTGCCATCGCCCGGCCACGCCAAATCGCGCGCAGGCCTTTCAGCAGGCTGAGTGGGTTTTTGCCCAGCCGCCCGGCGGGCAGCACGTGCGCAGGCAGAAACGAAGGCTTTCCGGGGATTTTCGCCCCGCGCTCGTCCGTCACCAGCGCGACATGGTGGCCGCGCCGTTCCAGTTCGACCGCCAGCGCAAAGGCGGGCAGCAGGTGCCCGCCAGTTCCGCCAGCCGCGAGGACATAATGCCGCGATACACCGCTCATTTTCGCGGATTCTCCCTGAAATCGAAGGTTTCGCGCGAAAGATACGGGTTGCGCCGGGTGATGGCGAGCAGGAAGCCAACGCCCAGCAACAACGCGATGGTGGACGATCCGCCATAACTGATCAGCGGAAGGGTCATGCCCTTGGACGGGAACAGCTGCAGGTTGACGAGGATGTTGATGAACGCCTGCCCTGCCAACTGCGCGGTAAGACCGGCGGCTGCGAGGATCGTGAACAGGTCGTCCTCGTCCACCAGCTTCAGAATCACCCGCATCACGATGGCGCAATAGAGCACGACAATCACCACGCAGGCGACAAGGCCGAATTCCTCGCCGATGACCGAGAAGATATAGTCGGTATGTGCCTCAGGCAGCGCCATCTTGCGGCTGCCGAGCCACAGCCCGGTGCCGCCCCAGCCGCCGTTGAGCATGGTACGCATGGCAAGGTCGACCTGATCGAACTCGGTGCCGCCCGAAATGAAGCTGTCGATGCGGTGGGTCGCGTTCGGATAGAACAGGTAAGCGAGCACGACGATCACGATCAATCCGCCGAAACTCCACAGGATGCGGTTGAGCGACAGGCCGGACAGCAGCACCAGCACGAACCACACGCCGCAGAACAGGATCGTCGATCCGAAATCCGGCTGAGCCATCAACAGCGCACCAACAAGGCCCATCAGGCCAATGGAAATGGCGATCACCGGCATGTTGGGATCGCGCACCCGCCACGACAGTATCCACGCCACTGCAATGGCAAAGCCGGGCTTGAGGAATTCGGACGGCTGCAAGCTGAAGCCGATCCACAGCCAGCGCTTGGCGCCTTTCACTTCGCTGCCCAGAATGGGCACGAGCACAAGCGCCAGCACCATCGCCCCCGCCAGCAGGATA
>DAICYJ010000029.1 GCA_027311705.1 Novosphingobium sp.
ATCGGCGCAGAACGGCGGGGCGACGGTGGTGATTTCCACATCGTGATCGGGCCGGATGCCGCAACCTGCGAGCCAATAGCGCAGCATGTAGTTGTGGCTGGAATAACGGTGGACGACGCCGAAGCGCAGCGGTTGGCCGGCGGCCTTGCGGGCTAGCGCAATCTGGCGCAGCACCGCGCCGGCGGCAACGGGATCGGCAAGCTGGCCGGGTTCGGTCAACTGGCGGGCCAGATCGGGCCGCATGGTCACGGCATTGCCGTTCAGCCCCAGCACAAAGGGCACGGCCAGCGGCTGAGCCGGCCGGCCGCGCCCCAGCGTAGTGGCGATGGCCAGTGGTGCGACGAGGTGCGCAGCATCGCTGTGGCCATACAGCAGCCGGTCGAGCACCGTGGCCCAGCTCATGTCACGGACCAGCCGCAGCGACAGCCCTTCGTCCTCGGCAAAACCGTGTTCGCGCGCAAGGATCGGCAGGCAGGCATCGACCAGCGGCAGGAAGCCGATGGTCATCTCGGTGCTCATGCTTTTCCTCCCAGCAGGACATGCGCGGTGACGACCGCCTCGGCGATCTCTGCGATGCGGCGGCCCTGGTTCATCGCGGCCTTGCGCAATTCGGCATAGGCCTGTGGTTCGGTAAAGGCGCGGCTGTCCATCAGGATACGCTTGGCCTTGTCGACCGCATCGCGCTCGGCCAGCTTGCCCTTGGCTTCGGCGAGATCGCTTTGCAGGCGGGCAAAGGCGTTGAAGCGCCGCACCGCCAGATCGAGGATCGGGCGGATGCGGTGCGCGGCGAGACCATCGACGACATAGGAAGAGACACCAGCATCAATGGCGGCACCGATCGCCTCGTCGTCACTTTCATCGACGAACATGGCGATCGGGCGATCAAGCACGCGGCTGACCGCGAAGTATTCCTCCAGCACGTCGCGCGAGGGGTTGCCGAGGTCCATCAGCACGATGTCGGGCGCGATTTCGCCGATGCGCGCGACAAGCCCCCGCCGTTCGGTGACGACGAAAATCTCGCAATCGTCGAGCGCGGCAAGGCCTTCCCCGATCACGGCCGCGCGCGACGCGCTTTCATCGACGATGGCAATGCGCATGACCTGCTATTGCACTGCACAACGGCGCGATGGCAATGCCTTGTTTCGCTGCAATCAGAGATGCGCAGCAAACAGAGCCATCATCCGGCCCCATGCCTTTTCGGCCTGTGGGGCGTCGTAAACCGGCGAATCGATGGTGCACCAGCCGTGCTGTGCGGGATAGGCCTCGATTTCGGCCGGCCGTCCGGCGGCATCGGCGGCCTTGCGCAGCGTGTCCTTGTCTGCAGGCGCGCGCTCGTCATCGTTCTGCGCGATGGCCAAGAGGAAGGCGGCCTGCGTCCTTGCGAGCAGCTGATGCGGGCTATCAGGCCCCTGCGCCACCAGGCTGGCACCGTGGAATGATGCAGCGGCACCGACGCGCGCGGGAGCGGCGAAGGCTGTGCGCACCGTGAACGGTCCGCCCATGCAATAGCCGGCCGTTCCGATCCTGCGTGCGGTATCCACTTCTACCTGCTTGTCGAGCCAGGCGACGAATGCAGCGCCATCCTTCACGGTGCCCGCCGGGGTGATGGCGGCGATCATCGGCTTGAGCTTCGCCTGCCCATCGGGGGTGCGCCATTCGGCAAACGAGGCTAGCACCGGGGCCGGGCTGTTGCGGTAATACTGGTTGACCACGAGCACGGCATAGCCGGCAGCGGCAAGGCGGGTGCCCATCGTCCTGTAGGCATCGCGCAGGCCCGCGATATCGGGCCACAGGATCACGGCAGGGTGCTTGCCGGTGGTGGGTGCGACGAAAAAGCCGTCGGCCTTGCCATCGGGAGTGTCGATCACGACCGTGCGCGATTGCGTGGGCAGGGCACTTGCGGTTTCCGGCGCATTCGAAGGTGTGGCTGGCGGCGAGCCGGCCTTGCTGCAGCCGGGCAGGGCGACCAGCGCTGCCGCGCCTGCGCCAGCCAAGCTGAATTGGCGGCGGTTCAGCCAGCCTGCATTCTCGCTATCGGTGATGTCGTCGCACATGTTGCCTTGGCGCCTTTCGTTCGGCTCCCGTCCGGGGAGCAGGATAGCGAAGGCATGGAGCCCTGCAACCTTCAGCTTTCGCGAAAGTTCAGTTCGAGCAGTACGCCGTTGGGATCGAACACGAACACCTGCCGCAATCCGATCGAGGGTACGTCGCTGGTCTGGTATTCCAGCGCCATGCCTTCGATGCGGGCGACCGTATCGTCATATCCGCTGCACGCCAGCGCCACATGATGAATCGCGCCGGCCGGTTCGGCCGAGTTGAAGGCGCGATCGAACCGGCGCGGGCAATCGGCGGCATTGAGGTGGACCACCGGATGACCGCGCTCGTCATGCATCCACAGGGCCTGCTGAGGCGTGAGCGGCTGCGGCGGATCGCGACGTTCCAGCGCGAGCAGTGCGGTGTAGAACGTGGCGGATTCGTCGAGCCGCGGTGTGATGATGTTGACATGATCGAGCGATTGGACGGTCATCGGATGTTCTCCCGCAGCTGGTCTAGCCCGGCAGGGAACGCGTCTCAACTCTTGAAGACGACAGTGCGGTTGCCGTTGAGCAGGGCGCGGTCTTCGAGGTGGAGGTGCACTGCTTCGGCCAGCACACGGCGCTCCACGTCACGGCCCTTGCGCACGAGGTCGTCGGGAGTATCGGCGTGGGTCACTGCCTCCACATCCTGATGGATGATCGGGCCTTCATCGAGGTCGGCGGTTACGTAATGCCCCGTCGCGCCGATCATCTTCACGCCGCGCGTGTGCGCCTGGTGATAGGGCTTGGCCCCCTTGAAGCTGGGCAGGAACGAGTGGTGGATATTGATGCACCTGCCCGAGAGGAAGCCGACCAGATCATCCGACAGGATCTGCATGTAGCGGGCGAGCACGACCAGATCGGCACTGGATTCGGTGACGATGCGCTTCACCTCGGCCTCTTGCTGCGGCTTGGTTTGCGGCGTGATCGGCAGGTGGTGATAGGGCACGTCGCCGTTGATCGAAATCGAGAGCGCCTCGCGCGGATGGTTGCCGATCACCGCGACCACCTCCATCGGCAGCTCCCCGATGCGGGTGCGATAGAGCAGGTCGCCAAGGCAATGGTCGAACTTGCTGACCATGATCACCACGCGGGCTTTGGTGGCGGTGTCGCGCAAACGCCAGTCCATGCCGAAACGAGCCGCCACGGGGGCGAAGTCCGCGCGCAAACTCTCGACGGGGGAAGCGCCACCATCGAGCACCACGCGCATGAAAAAGCGGCCGCTGCCGGCATCGTCGAACTGCTGGGCTTCGAGGATGTTTGCACCCGACGTGAACAGGTTGCCGGTGACGGCGGCGACGATGCCGGGGCGGTCGTCGCACGACAGCGTCAGGATCAACGGAGCATTCATCGGAAACTTTCCCCACCTTGTGGCGAGCGCCTATAGGGGCGACGGGCGCGGTTGGCGACCCTGTGGCGCATGCATTGAACTCATGGGGCATGCGCAAATGCGAATGATGCTTTTGCGCCTCTGCGATTGATCGGCCTGCGGCGAACCGTTATGCGCTGCCCGACCAGTTTGGGAGGATCGACCGATGAAGACCCGCGCCGCCGTTGCCTTTGCACCCAAGACGCCGCTCGAAATCGTCGAAGTCGATCTTGAAGGCCCCAAGGCCGGCGAAGTTCTGGTCGAGATCATGGCCACCGGCATCTGCCACACCGATGCCTACACGCTCGACGGGTTCGACTCCGAGGGTATCTTCCCCTCGATCCTCGGCCATGAAGGCGCGGGCATCGTGCGCGAAGTCGGCCCCGGCGTGACGAGCGTGAAGCCGGGCGACCACGTGATCCCGCTCTACACGCCCGAATGCCGCCAGTGTAAGTCTTGCCTTTCGGGCAAGACCAACCTGTGCACCGCGATCCGCGCGACGCAGGGTCAGGGCCTGATGCCCGATGGCACCAGCCGCTTCAGCTACAAGGGCCAGACCCTGTTCCACTACATGGGCTGTTCCACGTTCTCGAACTTCACCGTGCTGCCTGAAATCGCGGTGGCGAAGATCCGTGAGGACGCGCCGTTCCAGTCGAGCTGCTACATCGGTTGCGGCGTGACCACGGGCGTGGGCGCGGTGGTGAACACCGCCAAGGTGCAGGTGGGCGACAATGTCGTGGTCTTCGGACTCGGCGGCATCGGCCTGAACGTCATCCAGGGTGCCCGGCTGGCGGGCGCTGGCAAGATCGTCGGCGTCGACATCAACCCCGATCGCGAGGAATGGGGCCGCCGCTTCGGCATGACCGACTTCCTTAACAGCAAGGGCCTGAGCCGCGAGGAGACCGTGGCCAAGATCGTTCAGATCACCGACGGCGGCGCTGACTATACCTTCGATGCCACCGGCAACACCGAAGTAATGCGCACGGCATTGGAAGCCTGCCATCGCGGCTGGGGCACCAGCATCATCATCGGCGTGGCCGAAGCGGGCAAGGAAATCAGCACGCGCCCGTTCCAATTGGTGACCGGCCGCAACTGGCGCGGCACCGCATTCGGCGGAGCCAAGGGCCGCACCGACGTGCCCAAGATCGTCGACATGTACATGACCGGCAAGATCGAGATCGATCCCATGATTACCCACGTCATGGGCCTCGAAGACATCAACAGGGCCTTCGAACTGATGCACGCCGGCGAAAGCATCCGCTCGGTCGTGGTGTTCTGATTGAGCGCGGCGTCGCGCTGGTTCAGCGCGACGCCATGATGGCGGGGCCAAGCAGCAAAAGCAGCTTCACGTCGATCGCCAGACCGGCGTCGCGCTTGGCGGCGATGAAGATTTCCAGTTCGGCGAGCGGTACGTGGTGGACCGTTATGCCTTCGCCTTCCACGCCGCCGCCTTCGGAAACGCGCTCCAGCCCGGTGGCGCGGTAGAGCGTGAAGCTTTCCGAGACCATGCCGGGCGAGGAATAGAACTCGCCCAGCGCTTCGGTATGGGCAGGTCGGTAGCCGGTTTCCTCTTCCAGCTCGCGTGCGGCGGCGGTGGCTCCGTCTTCGTCCTCGCCGCCATCGTCGTCGCCGATCAGGCCGGCGGGAAGTTCGATGCAGGGGCGGCCAAGCGGCATACGGAACTGTTCGACCAGGATCACCCGGTCCTGATCGTCGACCGCAAGGATCACGGCGGCACGGATGTTCCGGCTGCGGCCGACATATTCCCAGCGCCCCCGCGTCTTGGCCACGATGTAGCGGCCTTCCCAGCGCACTTCTTCGGGATTGTCGCGGTACTCGTCTTCCAGCGTCATACCTCGATCAGCCTGTCGGGCAACTCGTTGGAATCGTCTTCGGCGCGGGGGAAATGTTCGGCAATCACTTTGCCAACAAGACCGACCGCCGCGACCATGCCATCGCCCATGCGACCGGCACGCACTTCGGTCAGCAAGGCATGCATCGCTTCGCCCCACACTTCTGGCGAGACCTTGGAGGCGATAGCCTCGTCGGCGATGATCTCTGCCCGATGCTCGGCCATCGACAGGTAGATCAGCACGCCGGTGTGGCCGGTGGTGCGGCTTTCCGCGCCGACGCGGAAGCAGGTGAGGGCGCGGGCATGGACGCGAGCGGCCTTCACCGGCGGCGGGGTGAGAAACAGCCGTAGCGGCCGCCACATGGTCAGCAACACCATGCCTGCGAACTTGGCAGTGGCTACGGTGAGCGCGAGGCCTAGTACTTCCTGCGGAGTCCATTCGTGCGCCCACAGGCCCAGCATCCGGTCAACGAGACCGAGGTAGAAGCCGGGCGCAAGGTCCAGCACGGCGAGCGCGAGAAACGCGACGAATGCCGACCACGCCAGCGCCATGTCGCGGTAGGGGTCGGATTGCGGCGTCACGATGGTGACGATCTCGCCGGCGCTGTGCGCTTCGGCAGCGGTCACGGCTTCGGCGATCCGCCGACGATCGGTGTCGTTCAGCATGTCACCAGCTCCCCGACGATCCGCCGCCGCCGAAGCTGCCGCCGCCGCCGGAAAAACCGCCGCCGCCGCCCCAGTCGGAGCCGCCGCCACCACCACCGCCGCCCCACCCGCCGGTGGGAAAGATCATCACGCCGGGGCCGCCGCCGAAGCGCCGTCCGCCGCCACGCATCGAGCGGATGAACGGCAGGACGAAGAACAGGAAGAAGATCACGAGGAACACTACGGTGCCGAAATCGAACTTCGGCTCGCCGGCCTTCGCCTGTTGCGCGCCCGCCTGTTCGGCGACCTTGCGTGCCTCGTCGTCGGGCAGCTGCAACTGGGCAACGATCTGGTCGGTTGCCGCCGTGATGCCGCCGGCATAGTCGTTCGCCTTGAACCGGGGCACGACCTCACGCTGGATGATCACGCTGGTCAGCGCATCGGTGAGGATCCCTTCAAGGCCATAGCCGACCTCGATCCGTACCTTGTGCTCGGTGGGCGCGACGATCAGCAGCGCGCCGTCGTTGCGCCCCTTGTCGCCGATGCCCCATGCGCGGCCCAGCCGATAACCGTAGTCCTCGATCTCGTATCCTTCGAGGCTGGGGACCGTGACCACCACCAGCTGGCGCTGCGACTGCGTTTCCAGCGCCGCCAGCTTGCCATCGAGCGCGGCGGCCTGCTGCGGGTTCAGCAGGTGCGCATCATCGACCACGCGACCGGTGAGCTTCGGGAATGTCTGCGCCGTGGCAGGGCCGGCGACGAACGCCAGCACCGCCAACAGCGCGATCAGGATGCGGCGCATGGGCGGGGCCTTACTGGCCCGCCGCCTTGCTCGCTGCCACGCCGGCATTGTCATTGGCCGGGGCGACGGCGGGGGCTGCTGGGCCATCGAAGTTCACGGCAGGGGCCGTGTCTGCACCGGGCGTCGTTGCTTCGAACGGCACCATCGGCTTGGCACCATAGATGATCTTGGCGCCGATCACCGCCGGGAAGGTGCGGATCGTGGTGTTATATTCGCGCACCGATTCGTTGTAGTCGCGCCGGGCGACGGCGATACGGTTCTCGGTGCCTTCCAGCTGGCTTTGCAGCGCCAGGAAGTTCTGGTTCGACTTCAGGTCGGGATAGGCTTCGACCGATGCGAGCAGGCGGCCCAGCCCTTGCGAAAGCTGGCCCTGCGCCTGCTGGTACGCGGCCATCTTGGCGGGATCACTCACGTCATCGGCGGAGATCTGGACGCTGGTGGCCTTGGCGCGGGCCTCGGTCACTTTCACCAGCGTGTCCTGCTCCTGCTTGGCATAACCCTTCACCGTCGCGACGAGGTTGGGCACCAGATCGGCGCGGCGCTGGTACTGGTTCTGCACGTCGGCCCACTTGGCCTTGGCCTGTTCCTCGGCCGTGGGAATGGAGTTGACGCCGCAGCCGGCAAGGCCCGCAGCCGCAACGGCCACGATGGCGAATTTCGTCAGACGGGAAAAGATGGAAGCGGACATCTTGTGCATGGTCCCTCTCGAACGCCGGGCCTGCAACCGTGATGGCGCTGGCTCCGGCAATGCTCTGCTGGAATGTAGCGCACTGGCGCTGGCGTTCAAGGACGACCCGCTCCGCCGCGTCCGATTTGCCGGTGTTACATCCATTCTGCGAAGGTTTCACGCTTGTCTGCGCAGTCGGCGGTGTGGCAGAGGTTTGCCTGGAACGTGGTAAACGAGAGGGGAGATTGACATGTCGATGGCTGGGGAGTTCAGGGCGTTCATCGCACGCGGCAACGTGCTTGATCTGGCGGTGGGCGTCATCATCGGCGCGGCCTTTGGCAAGATCATCACGTCGCTGACCGAAGACGTCATCATGCCGGTGATCTCTGCCATTACTGGCGGGGTCGATTTCACCAACAAGTTCTTGGTTCTGGGGGCCATTCCCGATACCTACAAGGGATTGCCGACCGACTATGCCGCGCTGAAGGCCGCTGGCGTGGCGATGCTTGGCTACGGTGCGTTCATCACCGCGATCATCAACTTCCTGCTGATGGCCTTCGTGATCTTCCTGATTGTTCGGCAGGCCAACAAGTTGACTGCCAAGCCCGAAGCGCCCGCAGCGCCGGCCGGCCCCACCGAAGTGGAACTGCTGGCCGAAATCCGCGATACGCTCCGCCAGCGCGGCTGAACTTTTGCCGGAATGCCGGATGAAGGGGGCGTCGCGGTGCGGTGCCCCTTTTCTTTTGTCGCCAAGCGCCTATATCGATCCTGCCGGTTTCGACCGGATATGATGATAAATTGTGGCGTGCAATAGATGCAGCGGACCCGGGGGCGGTACCCGGCGGCTCCACCACCACCATCCGGACTTTGGGCCGGAGCGCTGTTGTCGCAGCGGTGATGATGGGGCCGAACTAGGATCGACGTGTATTGAAAAGCGTTATTTTCATCCGGGCTGAGTAACCCGTTCAAGGCTCAAAACCCACAAGTGCCAACGACAACGAAGCACTCGCTCTCGCAGCGTAATCTGATGGCTTAACGGCCTGATCTTACAAAGCAAAAGCGCGGTTGAACCCACCGGGCAACAGAAGGGAGTTCAGCGGTTCGGAGGCGTACCGGGCAACAGAAACGCCTCCACTTACCGGATTAATCAGGCGGTGGTGCCCTGCTCGGCGAGCGCAGCCGCTCGGGCGTCGCGTTCGTACTTCATGGCGTCGAGAATCTTTCCACCCGCCATGAAAACGGCGGCGGTGGCGGCGAGGAAAAGCAGCTTGCCGGGGAGGCCGGGATAAGTGTGCAAATAAGATTGCCCGCGCTCCGTTGCTCCCAGCGCGAGGGCATAGATGATCGCGAACGCCTCAAAGCGGTTCTTGATAATGAACAGGCGACCGATCTTGCGGAACATTTGAATTCCTCTTCTGTCGATCTCTCCGCAACGATCGTGCCAGATGCGGAAACGCGAACCGGATTGCAGTTAATGCACGGCCGATTGTAAAGCCCGGCGACAGCCTGTGAAGGCCTGCGAGGAGGAAACGGCGTCCCCCTCAGATCAGTTCCGCCAGGCCCACCGCATCCAACAGCGCAGCGCGGGCGGCGCGAACCGTTCGGGTGAGCGCAGGTGTACCGAGTTCGCCGGGATCGATCTGTTCTGGCCAAGTGCGAGCGATGACCGCTTCGATCCGGTTCGCCTTGGCGGGATCGAGCAGGAAGCGCGGGTCCACCGTGGCTGGATCGGCCACCACGCGCAGACGCAGGCAGGCAGGGCCGCCACCATTGGCCATCGACTGCCGCACATCGACTGGCAGCACGCGTCGGATCGGACCGTTCGACGCCAGCATGCCATCGAGCCAATCGCGCACGGGCGTGTGCTCCCACGCTTCCAGGGGGATAACGAGGCCCATCTCGCCAGTTGGCAGGGTGAGCAACTGGGCGTTGAAGAGATAGCTGGCGATGGCGTCGCGCAAACTGACCGCGCTGGCTGGCACGACGACGATCTCGGCTTCGGGCAAGGCGGTGCGGATCGCGGCATAAGTGCCCTCCGGATCGGCGAAGGCCTGTTCGTGGGTGAACAGCACGCGTTCGTTGGCCACAGCGACGACATCGTTATGGAAAGCGCCGGCGGCAATCGCCTCGCCCGATTGCTCGATGAACAGGCAGCGCGCCAGATCGAGGCCGTGGAGCCTGGCGACGGCGCGGCTCGCCTGTTCGTGCTGGCGTGCGGGGAAGGCTCCACCGGCGCGGCCGTAGACGAACAACTCCAGGCCGGGCGCGTCGTGGGCGATGCCCATGCGCATGTGGTTCGCCGCGCCTTCATCGCCGAAGCAGGCGGGCACGGCATCGTGGACAGCGAAATGCGCGGCGTCGGCGAAGGCGAGCCGCAACTGGCTCACGGTATCGGGCCATTCCTGCGAACGGTGCGGCATGGTCACGAGGTTAGCGGCGGTCAAGTGGCAACGCCCGTCGGCCGTATCGGGTGCGGGGGAGACCGTGGCGGCATTCGCGGTCCACATCGACGATGCAGACCATGCTGCGGCGCGCAGGCGCTTTTGCGCAGGGTCGGTGTCGTCGATGGCGCTCAGACCCAGTGAGGCGAGGAAACCGTCGCTGGGTCGAGGCAGAGGGGCAAAGAAGCCCTGTGCCAGCCCCAGCGCCATGTTGTGCCGCATCTTGCCCAGCCCCTGTAGCGCGGCCGCGCGCGGGAACGACGGATCGCCGCCGTGGCTCGCCGAGGCGAGGTTGCCGAGGCTGAGGCCGGCATAGTTGTGGCTTGGCCCGACGATGCCGTCGAAATTGATTTCCACCAGTTTCACATCCGTCCCCCGCTCAGCGCCGCACGTGCCATACGGTGTCGCCCACCGCTATCCCCAGTGCCGCCGCGCCCACTGGATCGAGCACCAGTCCGTCCGGCGCTTCGCCGATTTCGGCAAAGCAGCAGCGGAAGCTGGCCAGCTCCCCCGTGGCGACGAGCGCCAAGTGCGCCGTGCCGCCTCCTTCCGGAGCGCGGATATGGGCGACGGGTTCGGCTTTGGCCTCAGCGATGGAGCGGACGCGGTCGGTGCGAGCGGTCATCGTCGGACCGCCGTCAAAGATGTCGAAATAACCTTCGGCGGCAAAGCCTTCCTCTTCCAGCATCCGCATCGCGGCACGGCCCGAGGGGTGGGGCAACCCGATGGCCGAACGTGCGGTATCTGGCAGCATCGCGATGTAGACCGGGTGCTTGGGCATCAGGTCGGCGATGAACTGGTGGCCGTTGATCGCGTTGAAATAGTCGGCTTCCTGGAAGCTCATGCCAAAGAACCGCCCGGCCACCCCATCCCAGAATGGCGACCCGCCGCGCTCGTCGATGATCCCGCGCAATTCGGCCAGAATGCGGTCGGCAAAGCGCTGGCGGTGCATGGCGATGAACAGATAGCGGCTGCGGGCCAGCAACATGCCCAGCCCGCCCGCGCGTTCGGACGGGTGGAGGAACAGCCCGCCTACTTCGCTCGACCATTCCAGATCAGTGACGAGGTTGAGCATTTCGGCGCGGAACGTGCGGTTCAGTTCCCTGGAATGCTGGGTCAGCGTGGCCATGCGATAGGAGTAGAACGGAGCCTGTTGGCCCACGCGGGTAAAGATCTGCGCGGTGCCGCGCACATCGCCGCTGTCGCCGTCTTCGAGCACGAGGACGAACAGTTCGTCCTTCGCGTCCTTGGGATCGCCGGGCTCGACATTGGCGAAGGCGGCGGCGGCGCGTTCCAGCTTGGTGCGCAGCGCCTTGCGATCGGGCGGCAGGTTGGTGAAGCCGCCGCCGGTCAGTTTGGCCATTTCATACAAATGCTGCAGGTCTGCCGCGCTCGCGGCGCGGATCACGTGGGTCATTGCCCTATTCCCCTCCTGAAAGACGGTGCAGCACCAGCGCGGACAGCGCCGCCCGTTCGGCCAGCGACGGCACGATCAGGAACTCGTCCGCCGAATGGATCGATCCGCCACGCACGCCCATCGTATCGACGACAGGCACGCCCAGCGCTGCAATGTTGTTGCCGTCGCACACCCCTCCCGATGTCTGCCAGCGGATCGGCTGGCCCAGCGCTTCGCCACAATCGCGGACCAGCCCGAACAGCGCTTCCGCCTGCGGAGTCAAAGGCTTCGGCGGGCGGGTGATGCCGCCGTGGAGGTGGATCGCAACTTCGTGCTCGACCTCGATATCGCGCAACAGCCCGTGAATGGCGCGGCTGAAGCGTTCGGCATCGGCCTCACCGCGCGGCCGGATGTTGAAGCGTAGAATGGCGTGATCGGGAACAACATTGTTGGCGCTGCCGCCGTCGATCCTGGCGGGATTGATAGCAAGGCCGGCGGTTTCCAATCCCTTTAGGCGCAAGGCGATGTCGGCGGCGGCGACCAGTGCATTGCGCCCGTCCTTCGGATTGCGGCCAGCGTGGGCGCTGCGGCCGGTGACGACGGCCGAGAAATTGCCGCTGCCGCCGCGCGCGCCGGCCAGTGTGCCATCGGGCAGGGCGGAGGGCTCATAGGTCAGCGCGGCTGCCTTGCCTTCGGCGAGGCGGGCGATGAGGGGGGCGGAGGAGAGGCTGCCGGTTTCCTCGTCGGCGTTGATCATCACGTCATAGCCGATCGCGGGGGCGACGGGGCTGCGTTCGAATGCGATGAGGGCGGCGAGGATCACTGCGATGCCGCCTTTCATGTCGGCCACGCCGGGGCCGTTCAGCGTTTCTCCATCGAGCCATGTCGTTGACTGGAAGGGGGAATCCGCCGGAAAAACGGTGTCCATGTGGCCCGTCAACAGATAGCGGCGCGGCGCACTCGGGCGGACGGAGAGGACGAGATGGCGGCCGTGGGGAAGGGGCATGACGGTGCCATCGGTGGCGACGGATTCGACCGGGTCGGGCGTTTCCAGCCGCACTTCGCCGGGCAGCGCGGCGAAGGCGGAGGCCAGCAATTCCGCCGTTTCGGCCAGCCCGGAAAGGTTGCGGGTGTCGGTGTTGATCGCGCACCATTGCTGGACTTGCGCCAGCATGGGGGCGGGGTCGATGCCTTCGATCAAGGCGCGCTCGGTGGGGGAAAGCTGTTGCATTCGCAACCAGACTAGCGCGGCGCGCGGCCGGGGGGAACCCCTGCGCGATTTAGCTGGTGAGGATGCGGGCGATGGCGACGAACTCGTTGATATCCAGCGTTTCTGCGCGGCGTGAGGCGTCTATCCCCAGCGTTTCGAGCGCCGCCAATGCGCCGGGCAGGCCCTTCAAAGATTGGCGCAGCATCTTGCGCCGCTGGCCGAATGCGGCCTCGGTCACGCGTTCCAGCATCCGGGCGGAGACGCCTTCCGGCATGACACCTGGGGTGACGTGAACGACCGCTGACATGACCTTGGGCGCGGGTGTGAAGGCGCTGCGATGCACTTTCATCGCGATTTTGGGGTTGGATCGCCATTGCGACAGGATCGCCAGCCGGCCGAAACCATCGTCGCCGGCTTTGGCGATGATGCGCTCGGCCACTTCGAGCTGGAACATCAGCGTCAGCGACAGCCATGCAGGTGGCCACGCCTGCCCGGAAAGCCAGCCGGTGAACAGCGCGGTGCCGACATTGTAGGGCAGGTTGGCGACGACGTGCCACGGAGTGTCGAACAGCGTTTCAGGGGGGACCTTGGTAGCATCGCCTTCGATCACGCGCAGCTGGCCGGGGAAGCTTTCGCCCAGCTCCGCCAGCGCGGGCAGGCAGCGCTTGTCCATCTCGATGGCCGCGACGTTCGCGCCGGCGCGCAGCAGCGCGCGGGTGAGGCCGCCGGGTCCGGGGCCGACTTCGAGCACGTTGGCGCCCTGCAACTTGCCGGGAATGCGGGCGATGCGTTCGAGCAACTGCTCGTCGAACAGGAAGTTCTGGCCGAGCGCCTTGGTGGCTTGCAGGCCATAGCGCGCGACCACTTCGCGCAAGGGGGGCAAATAGGGTTGGGGGTCAGACATTGGGCTGGCCTAGCGGGTGGGCGGGGGCTTCGACAAGCTCAGCCTGAGCGGGGGACGGACGGACGCCGTTTGGGGAGGACGACGCGGTTGACGCGGTTCGGCTTTGTTTACATCTCATATTCGGGTTATAAATCAGATGCTTGGTTGAAAGTCGTGTGACTTTCCGGCGGAGGGGACATTTCTGCGTTTCGGATGGATGGTAAAGAGCAGTGGGGCTTCATGACAGGGGATGGCGGTGTAGGAAAGGTCGGTAAGGCCGTCTGTCACGCTCATCCTGGACGCAGCAGCGACATTCGCCGCGCTGCGCATTCGCCCGCCATGCGCAGCGCGGCGAGGGTGGCGCCGGGGCGCGCTTCTCCGGTGCCGGCGATGCCGAAGGCGGTGCCGTGATCGGGCGAGGTGCGCACGATCGGCAGGCCGAGCGTGACGTTCACACCTTCGTCGAAATCGAGCACCTTGATCGGGATCAGCGCCTGATCGTGATACATGCAGATCGCCGCGTCATAGGTTTCGCGCGCGGCGGCGTGGAACATCGTGTCTGCCGGCAAGGGCCCGCGCGCGTCGATACCTGCGGTGCGCAAGGCGGCGACGGCGGGGGCGATGACCTCGATCTCCTCGCGGCCCATGCGGCCATCCTCGCCGGCGTGGGGGTTCAGACCAGCAATGGCGAGACGAGGCGCGGCAATGCTGAAATCGCGTTGAAGCGCGGCGGCGGCGATAATGGCGCGGCTTCGGATCAGGTCTGCGGTGAGCAGGCCGGGCACGGCCGAAATCGGTACGTGGACGGTGATCGGCACGACGCGCAAGTTAGGGCCGGCGAGCATCATCACCGCATCAGCGTGCGCAATGGCGCAGGCATCGGCAACGAATTCGGTCTGCCCCGGCTGGGTGAAGCCGATGCGGGCAAGGCGGCTTTTGGCGATGGGGCCGGTAACGAGCGCCGAGGCTTCCCCTGCAAGCACCAAAGCGGTCGCGGTTTCCAGCGCGCGCAGGGCGAGGCTGGCCCCCTCGTCAGTCGGCTGGCCGGGGGTGTAGTCGATGTCGCCCACTTCAAGCACGGGCAGGGCCGTGGGAAATATCGCGGCGGCTTCGGCGGGGGATGAAATGGCCGCGACCCGCACGTGCAGCCCGCGGGCATAACCTGCATCCTCGATCACCCGCGCGCTGCCGACGACGAAGAACGGCGGCAGACCGGCGGTGCCGCTGAGCGCCCATGCGGCGCAGGCAAGTTCCGGGCCGACGCCGGCGGGATCACCGATGGACAGGGCAAGGGGGAGGGTCATGGGCATGACCTAGACCATTTTCGCGATCGTGCGAAATGGAGATGCCGATCCAGCGCGACCGCACACTCAGCAGCACTCCCCCCCGCGAACGCAGGGCCTCAGGCGGTATTGCGCGGGCGGCCTGAGGCCCCCGCCTTCGCGGGGGAGCAGGGCAATTCAGAACCTCTGTCGGGTCAGTTGTATTCGATCACCGCATCGCGGCGCAGATCGCGCAGGTAGGTTTGGGCGCGCTTGTTCACGCGGTCGTCTTCCATTTGCGATTGCAGCGCTTCGAAGCTGGGATCTGCGGAAGACTTCGGATCGTCACGGCCGCACAGCATCAGCACGCGCACGCCGTCCTCGATCGAACCGAACGGCGGCGTCGATTCGCCGACCGAAAGCTTGAGGATCGTGTCCTGCAGGGCGGCGGGCAGGTCGCGCGCCTTGATGTTGTCGTTGGCGACGACCGTCGCGCCCAGCGGGCCGGCGGCGGCATCGGCCTGGCCGCAGCCCTTGATGTCCTTCACGCCCTTGGCAAAGGCGGCGGCGCGCAGCGTTGCGTCCTTTTCGACGGTGCCCTTGCCGAACGAAATCGAGATCTGCTTGAGGCTGAGGATCGCATCGCGCGGATCGGCGGTGAGCACCTGGCGCTTGTCGATCAGGTAGATGATCGAATAGCCGCCGCGAAGCTCGATCGGGCCGGCGAGCTGGCCGGTGGACATGCCGGCCGCAGCCTGCCCCAGTTCGCTGGGCAGCTGGGCAAGGCGGATCCAGCCAAGATCGCCGCCGACCGCCGCAGTCGAAGCCTCGGAATACTGGCGGGCATAGGCGACGAAGCTGCCGCCCTGCTTCAGCTGGTCGACGATCTTCTGCGCGTTGGCGAGAACCTGCGGCTTGGTGAGGTCGTTGGCGGCGAGGAAGATCTCGCCCATGCGGTATTCCTCGGTGCCCTTCGCCGCTTTCATCCGCTCCATCATCTCGCGCACTTCGCCTTCGGCGACGTTGATGAACGGCTGGACGTTGCGGCGCAGCAGGCGCTGCCACGCGAGTTCGCCCTTGATCTGCCGCTTGAGCGAGGCTGCGGATGAACCGACCGTGCCGAGGTACTTGTCGAGCGCATCGGGGTTTTGGCCGAAGTTCTGCTGCGCCACGCGGTTGAAGGTTTCGGCCACTTCCTCGTCGGCAATGTCGATATCCGCCGCCTTGGCTTCCTGGATCTGCAGCGTTTCGTCGATCAGGTTGCGCAGCACCTGCTGGCGCAGGCGCTCCTTTTCCTCGGCCGAAATCTTGCCGCCATTGGCGTTGACGATCAGTGCCAGCCGCTGTTCCACATCGGTGCCGGTCACGATCTCGCCGTTCACCACGGCAGTGGCGCGGCGCAGGTTGGGATCGTTCTTGCCGAAAATCTTGGGATTGGCGGGCAGGTTCAGATCGGCATTGGCCTCGCTGATGCCGGCCTGCGCATGGGCGGCGGTGACGGCGAGCGGGGCCACGGCGGTGGCGACCATGCCGGCGATGATCGAGGTGCGGCCGAACGCGGAAGACAGGCGGAAATTACGCTTCATGGCAATCAGAACATCCCGTGCTGCGCATGCGGCCCGCACACGCTTTAGCGCCGGCAAATGGTGATTGCCGGCTTAACCCAAGCTGAGTGGCGCGGCGATAGCCCGATTGCAACGATGATGGAAGCGAAACGGAGGAAAAGCGGCGGGGGTGCCTTTGGCCCTACTTCACGCCGATGTTGCGCAGGGAGAAGCTGACCTGGAAGGTGTTGCCCTTGCTGGCGTCGCCCGTGGTCACATAATCGCGGCGCCAAGTGAAGGCGAGGTCGAGGCAATCGTCGGTATAGGCGACGCCGAGGCGGTGGCGCAGCATTTCGAAGCCGTCGGAATTGTTGGTCGGGTCTTCATCGCGGTTGGTCAGGTTGACCACGGCCGATCCGAACACCGACCAGTATTTGGCAAAGGCGACGCGGCCCGCAAGGCGGAGTTCCTCGCGGTCGCGCAAGTCTTCGAATGTCGTCGGGATATTACGGTTGAGCCGCAGGTAACCGATTTCGGCATAAGTGCGGTGGTTGCCGATGGTCGCATCGAATTCGTTGCGACGTAGCGCCAGCGAATCCTTGTCGAGCCGGTAGCGGTGGGTGAACTGCACCAGATCGCGGAAACGCAGATTGGTGCGGCCGACGATGTCCGACGTGCGGGTGGAAAGGCCGGTGCCATCGGGAAGCAGGGTCTGTTCGGTGGATAGGCGGTGGCTTTGGCCCACGGTGGTGGAGATACGCCAGCCGGGACGGGTCAGCTGCCAATCGAAGCCATACGTGAAGCGCAGTCCATCCTCGATCCGGTCGTTGCCGGGGAAGCGGTTGAGCGTGAAGATGTTGGTATCTTCGAGTTCGACCGAGCGCGAATCCTCGTTCGGGATCTCGATATTGCGGACGTGCGGGGTAGCGACGATCTGAAAGCGCGGGGTGAACACTTGCGTGCCGCCGAGGAAGCTGCCGATCAGCGGCCACTTCAAGTCGACCGCTGCCGTGGCAATGCCGCGCGCCTGCCAGCCGGGATTTCCGCGATAGAGCGCGGTGGCGGTCAGCGCATTTTCGTCGCTGTGGTAGACATCGCCGCGTACGAGGGCGGTGAAGGTGAGTTCCTGGCCCAGGCCGGTGATCTTGCGCAAATCCCATTGCGCGCGGGCGAACGCGCGCTGGGTATCCTGCCCGCTGGTGCGGGTGATGGCGACGCTGTTGGCCTCAAGCTCAAGCTTGCCCCCGATCGGCACGTTCAGCCGGCGGCGATAGTCCAGCGCGGGCAGGGCGATGGGGACAAGGCCCTGGCTGTCGCCGGTCCGCAACGTCTGGATGCCCCAGCCGGCAAGGCTGAAATAGCTGTTGTCGCCGATCCGTTCGAGATTGACCGAGGAGCGCAACCGGTCGTCGCGGCTGATGTCATAGCGGCGCAGGAATGTGCGGTCGCTGGCATAGCGGCCATAACCGGTGACACTCCAGTTCTCATCGAACTGGAATTTGCCGTTGGCTTCGAAATAGCCGCGAAAGTCTTTCTGGCCCGATGGATCGACCGTGATGCCGCCCACGTTGATGCGCGAGCTTTGCGTGACATAGCCGGTGATCTGGAACGCGCCGTTGTCCATCAGCTGGCGGTACTTGGCCGAAACCATCGGCAGCGCCTGCGTGAAGACATAGCCGGTGATCGCGAGATCCTTGTTCTCGGCCAGCCGCAGGTAATAAGTGTCGCTGATTTCAACGCCATTGGACGCGCCCAGCCGCAGGTCGGGGATCAGCAGGCCCGATTCGGCGCGGAAGTCTGACGTGTGGGCGAGGCCGGGCAGCGGCAGCAGCGGAATGCCGAACACCCGCAGCGTCGCGCCCTTGTATTTCACCCGCTTGGTCGCGTTGTTGTAGCTGACCTTGACTGCCGTGATCTCCCAGCTGGGCTTCTTGGGGCAGCCGCTATCATCTTCCACCGAGCAGCCGGTGTAGGCCGCATCGCGCAGCACGAGGTTGCCGGTCGCATCACGCTCGCCGCCGCGCGCGGCCAGCCGGCCGCCTTCGCGCAGCACCAGCAGAAGGTCCTCGACCGCGCCGGCTTTCAGCTCGTCGGTCAGCTCCACCTTGTCTGTATAGAGGATGTTGCCGTCCTGATCGACGAAGCGGATGTTGCCCGCCGCTTCGATCTGCCCGGTCTTGCGGTTCCAGGTGACGCTGTCGGCGCGCACGGTCTGGTCCTCGCGGCGCAGGACGACGTTGCCGTTGGCGGTGACGGTATCGGCGTCGTTCGCATATTGCAGCTTGTCCGCCTCGAACCGGATCTGCTCTTCGGCAGCGGGCGAGACGTTAGCCGTTGCGGGCGCATCCTGCGCGAAAGCGGGAGACCACAGGGCAAGGGCGATGGCCGAAAGCGCCGCGCTGGCGGCCAAGCGGCGCGTGCGCAAGCATCGGTGAAAGGCTTGCGGCTGGGGCCGCGGTGCGGGTTGCATGGGTTGCCTATCGCACCGGCGCGCCTTAACTGCAAACCCACAATTTCGGTCCGGCAAAGCTAGCGCGCGGCTGTGGCCAGATTCCGACAGGAGCATTGAATGAACATCGTTTTCCGTGGCCCCAACGATTCGCGTCCCCGCCTGCTTTCCCGGATCGTAGCGGAAGGCGGGCTTCCGGCCGATCTCGACCCCGTGGTGCGCGAAACGGCGACGGCTTCGCGCTTCACCGGCAAGGCGGGGCAGGTGTTCGAAGGCTTCACCGGCGGCGAGGCTGGTTTCCAGCGGCTGGGGTTTGCCGGGATCGGCGATGCGACGGGCGCGGGCAAGCTGGCCGCGCTGGAACGCGCAGGCGGGGCGCTGACGGCCAAGTACCTGACGTCGGGCGAAACATCGCTGGCGATCGACTTCGCCGGCAGCGGTTTGTCGGCAGAGGAAGCGGCGGCGGTGCTGATCGGCGCGCGGCTGCGCGGCTGGCGGCATGACGTGTATCGCACCAAGCTGACCGACGAGCAGAAGCCCTCGCTGGCCGAGATCGTCGCCGTGGCTGCGCCTGATGGTACCGAAGCTGCGTGGGAAATCGAGAGCGCCGTGGCCGAAGGTGTCGAGTTCACCCGCGAACTGGTGACCGAGCCGGCCAACGTGATCTATCCCGAAAGCTTCGTCGCGCGCTGCCAGGCGCGGCTGGAGGGCACCGGCGTCGAAATCGTGGTGCTGGGCAAGGATGAGATGACCGCACTGGGCATGGGCGCGCTGCTGGGCGTGTCGCAGGGTTCGGTGCGCGAGCCGCGCCTGCTGGCGATGCGCTGGAAGGGCCGGGCGGGCGCCAAGCCCACCGCGTTCGTGGGCAAGGGCGTGACGTTCGATACCGGCGGCATCTCGATCAAACCCGCCGCCGGTATGGAAGACATGAAGTGGGACATGGGCGGCGCGGCGGCGGTGGCAGGCACGATGCTGGCGCTGGCGAAGCGCAAGGCGCAGGCCGACGTGATCGGCGTGTGCGGGCTGGTCGAGAACATGCCCGATGGCAATGCGCAGCGGCCGGGCGATGTCGTCACCTCGATGTCGGGCCAGACCATCGAGGTGATCAATACCGACGCCGAAGGGCGGCTGGTGCTGTGCGACGCGCTGACCTGGGTGCAGAAGGAATACAGCCCGGCCACGGTGATCGACCTCGCCACGCTGACCGGCGCGATCATCGTTTCGCTGGGGCATGAGCATGCCGGCATGTTCAGCAACGACGACATGCTGGCCGGGCAACTGGATGCGGCGGGCAAGGCCAGCGGGGATACGCTGTGGCGCTTCCCCATCGGTCCCGCCTACGACAAGCTGATCGACAGCCCCATTGCCGACATGAAGAACGTGGGGCCGCGCTATGGCGGATCGATCACCGCCGCGCAGTTCATCCACCGCTATATCGACAAGGGCGTGGCCTGGGCGCACCTGGATATCGCGGGCACCGTGTGGGTCGACAAGCCGGGCGCGACGCATGACAAGGGCGCGACCGGCTTCGGCGTGCGCCTGCTCGACCGCTATGTGCGCGACGTGCTGGAGGCGTAAGGCCCCGTACCTAAAATGCGGCGCAAGTCTGATCTGCCGACCAAGACTTGCGCCGGTTGCGGCTTGCCGTTCGCGTGGCGCAAGAAGTGGGAGCGGGACTGGGACAGCGTGAAGTTCTGTTCGGACCGCTGCCGTTCCGGGAAGGGAAAAGCTGCCTGATGCGCGTCGATTTCTACCAGCTGACCCGCGATCCCGCCGAACTGGTGCTGCCGCTGATTGCGCGCAACACGCTGGGCGCGGGCGAGCGGCTGCTGGTGGTCTCGGACGATGCCGCACAGCTTGGCCGGGTGAGCGAGGCGCTGTGGACGCGGCTGCCGGAGAGCTTTCTGGCGCATGGCCGGGCGGGCGGCGAGCACGATGCGCGCCAGCCGATCCTGCTCTCCGACCGCGCGGAACCGGCCAACGGCGCAAAGTTCGTGGCGCTGGCCGACGGCGTGTGGCGCGAGGCGGACGATGTGACGCGCGTGTTCCTGCTGTTCCCGCCCGAACGCATCGATGACGCGCGCGGCTGCTGGCGGATGCTCGGCACGCGCGATGGCGTGGAGCGCAAGTACTGGCGGCAGGATGGCGGCAAGTGGGTTGAGGGGCCGTAGCTCATATAGCTCGTGTGAGCGACTAATGGTCCGCAAAACGAGGTTCGGGGTTAAATCGGCCCTTCTGGTGTCGACAACGTTGCCGCCTCCCGACCGCGTGGTATCTGGGAGCATGGCAAACACATTCTACTTCATGGCCTCGCCGACCGAGTTGGACGTATTGGATTGGTTCAGGAGCCAAGCGGATCGGCCAGAGGAATATCCTAATGTGGAACGCACGCTGCTATTTTACAGGCAGTTTGGCTCACTGGCGCAGACGCCGGATGGCAGCCCAGATCAAACCATGTCGCCGCTGATTTCAGTCTATCTTCCAAAAGTGCGACGAGGTGTTCTCTGGACGATCGGCGAGGTCCATTTCCTTTCAAAGAGCAAAGCCAACTTCCCGGCACTCAAGCGGATCGAAAAGGACTTTCGGCGTTGGTTAGGAAGATATCCAGTTGTCTGGAGCCGAGAGAAGGATGGCGAAGAAGGTTACGGTTACTTCATAGAGGGCACGGTCAAGAATGTAGCTGCCCAGATAATTGGATTGCCAGCAGGGAAGGCCGCGTTTGATGCAGGGCAGTATTTCGTGGCTGAACACGACAACGACTATGTACTCGACCAAGTGTGTCAGTCGCTTAGGCTCAGAGGCGTGAATTGCTGTTGAACATGTCCGTACGCTGCACTAAATCTTTCGTTCAATACCCGCCCTCCCCACCACCCGCCCCACCTTGCAGCGCAGCACAAACCCCGCTAGGGGCGCGCGCAACTGGTTTCCCACAATCCCAAGGAATGTCTCATGGCGGTTACCCGCACCTTTTCGATCATCAAGCCCGATGCCACGCGTCGCAACCTGACCGGCGCGGTCACCAAGATGCTTGAGGAAGCGGGCCTGCGCGTCGTCGCTTCGAAGCGCATCCAGATGACCCGCGAACAGGCCGAAGGCTTCTATGCGGTTCACAAGGAACGCCCCTTCTTCGGCGAGCTGGTGTCGTTCATGATCTCCGGCCCGGTGGTCGTGCAGGTTCTGGAAGGCGAAGACGCCATGCAGCGCAACCGCGACATCATGGGCGCGACCAACCCTGCCAATGCGGAAGCCGGCACGATCCGCAAGGAACTGGCCGAATCGATCGAAGCCAACTCGGTCCACGGTTCGGATTCGGATGAGAACGCGGCGATCGAGATCGCCTATTTCTTCAAGCCCGAAGAAATCGTCGGCTGATCGCAGCTGCCGCGAAAATTTCGAGGGCCGCCGAAGTGATTCGGTGGCCCTTTTCGTTGCAGCGCGCGTCTGGCAGGCTATCTTGGCGAAGAGGAGACTGAAAATGCAAGGCATGGGTGACGGGTCTTGCCCGTTCGAGTTCAATTTCGATCCTGCGGCGTTCAAGGTGGGCGACATGGTCAGCTACCGGGTGACCGGCGGGCTGGAAGGTATGCCGTTCGTGGGCACGCTGCTGGAAGTGCACGACGATTACGTCGTCATCTCGCCCGGCGAAAGCGAGCCAGATGCACGGTATCGCGGCACTCGCGAGGACCGGCCGGTGGTTCTCGAAAGCGAGATCTAGGCGGTTTCGCCGCGCGCGTACCAATGGCGCAGCATCAGGGCCATCGTGAGGACGGCAGCGAGGCCCAGCAGGATCGGCACGCGGAAGCTGGCGCCTGCCTGCAACGCAGCGGCAGCGATCAGGCACGCAGCTGAACAGCCCAGATCCCAGCCCCCTTCGGTGGCCATGCTGAAGCGCAGCACGCAGGCGGAGCGGCGGGCCATGTCGTAGAGCGGCGAGAGCATCGCGGTGGCGGCCATCGGTGTAACGAGGGCACCGAGCGCCGTCGCGGCGATGGCGAGCCAGGGGCTGGAGAACGCCACGGCCTTGATCACCAGCGCCAGCGCCGCCGCGCCATAGGCGATGACCAGCGAGTGCTGCGGCCGGCCGCCGTCGATCAGCTTGCCGATGAACAGGCTGCCCGCTGCCGCCGCCAGCCCGGCAAAGGCGATGGCGCCGCCGAAGGCATCGAAATGCTCTCCCAGCGAGGCGAAGAGCGCGAGGTTCCAGACGACGACAGCGCAACCGGCATGGAAGCCTTCGTTGAAATAGAGGCGTCGAGCAAAGCGGCTGAGCGCCGGGTCCAGCCGAATGTCGCGCGCGATGGCCGCATCGGGCGCACCGATCAGCGGCAATGCGGCCAGCATCTGGATGGCGGCGATGATGGGGAAAGTGACATGCGGGCCGACGCGGGCGAGCAGAAATCCGCCTGCAACCGGGGCGACGATGCCGACAATGGCCGTGGTCGCCTGCTGGATGCTCACCTGCCGCCCGCCGCGCTCGCTGTCTCCCAGCGCGGAGACGTAGGCGTGGTAACCGGTCCAGTAGAACACGCTGCCGATACCGGTAACGAGCAGGAACGCGGCCAGCAGCGGGCCGATGCCGGTAACGAACGGCAGCATCAGGAAGCTGGCGGCACGGATCGTCAATCCCAGCAGCAGCACGCGGCGCAGGCCGATGTGGTGCGCCAGCGGCAGGATCGCGCCGCGCATGGCGAAGCGCGAAAGCAGGATCAGCGCCGTGCTGGCCAGCGCGGCAGAATAGGACAGCCCCTGCGCCACAAGGAAGCCCGCGACGAAGATACCGCCGCTCGCTTCTACAAACGATTGCAGGCCGGCGTGCGCGTAAATCCGGCACATGGCGGTGGCGGCGATGCGGACCATGACTTGCTCTAGAATTCCATGATGGCCGCGAGGCGGCGCGGGGCGACGGCTTGCCAGCTTCGGCGCAGCCATTCGCCGATATCGTTCCAATCGACGCCGCCGAGGTCAAGACGAATAGCTATCCACGCGTCGCCGAAATAGGCAGCGCGATAAAATCGCTCCGGATCGCCTTCGATCAGCTGTTCCTGTTCGTCCAGCCCGCTGATCTTGACCAGCAGCGCGACTTTGCCGTCACCGTGGTGATCGACCGAGACGTAGGCGAACTTCTTGCCCTTCACGATTCCGAAGCAGGGCATGCCGTGACTGGTCGTCTCGTCGACCTCGGGCAGGGCCAGCGCATTCTGGCGCACTTGCGCGATCAGGAAATCGGGCGAGGTTTCGCGGGCGACCAGCGCGGCGAGGCAGCGCGAATAGAGCTGATGTTCGGCGATGAGCACGCGCGCGGCCAGCGTATCGGCGGTGTCGCCGGGCAGGATGGCCACCGGGGTCTGGCCGAGCAGCGGGCCTTCATCGAGGTCTGCGGTCACGAGATGGACTGAGCAGCCCCCGTGGCTATCTCCTGCCGCGATGGCACGGTCGTGGGTGTGGAGACCGGTGTATTTGGGCAGGAGCGAGGGGTGGATGTTGACCATCCGGCCTTCCCAGCGCGCCACGAATTCGGGCGAGAGGATACGCATGTAGCCCGCCAAGGCGATGAATTGCGCGCCCGCCTTCAGGACTTCGGCTTCCATCGCGGCGTCATGATCGGCGCGGGCCATGCCCTTGTGTGGCATGGCGAACGTGGCCAGGCCTTCTGCCGCAGCGAACACAAGCCCGCCGGCCTGCGGGTTGTTCGAGGCGACAAGCACGATCTCGTAGGGGCAGTCTGCCGCGCGGGCGGCATAGAGCAGCGCGGCCATGTTCGTGCCGCTGCCCGAGATGAAGACGGCGACTTTGGCGCGGTCAGCCAATGTGCACCGCTTCCCACGGTTCGCGGGCGGACCAGGTTTCGGTGCTGCCGAACACGGTGCAGCCCTTTTCGCCCGCGACGATCTCGCCGACGCGGAACACGGTTTCGCCGGCGTGGCCCAGATCGCGTTCGAGCTGGTCGGCTTCGTCAGGCGCGACGGCGAGGACCATGCCGATGCCGCAGTTGAAGGTGCGGGCCATTTCGCGCGGCTCGATGTGACCCTGCGCCTGAAGGAAAGCCATCAGGCGCGGCTGCTCCCACGAATCGGCATCGATTCGCGCATGAAGGCCGGCGGGCAGAACGCGCGGCACGTTTTCCAGCAACCCGCCGCCTGTGATGTGGGCGAGGGCGTGGATGCGGCCGGAGCGGATGAACGGCAGCAGTGTCTTCACGTAAATGCGCGTCGGCTCGATCAGATGCTCGATCAGCAGGCGCTCGTTGTCGAACAGGGCGGGGCGATCGAGCTTCCAGCCTTTGTCCGCCGCGAGTCGGCGCACCAGCGAATAGCCGTTGGAATGCACGCCGGACGAGGCGAGGCCGAGCAGGACATCGCCCACGGCCACCTTGTCGCCGGTCAGCTGTTCGCCGCGCTCCACCGCGCCGACGCAGAAGCCGGCCAGATCGTAGTCGCCAGCGGCGTACATGCCGGGCATTTCCGCCGTTTCGCCGCCGATCAGGGCGCAGCCGGCGATCTTGCAGCCTTCGGCGATGCCGGCGACCACGCGTTCGGCCACGCCATTATCAAGGTGCCCGGTGGCGAAGTAATCGAGGAAGAAAAGCGGTTCGGCACCTTGCACGATCAGATCGTTCACGCACATTGCAACCAGATCGATGCCAATTGCATCATGGCGATCATGATCGATCGCGAGCTTTACCTTGGTGCCCACGCCATCGTTGCCGGCGACCAGCAGCGGGTCTTTGTAGCCAGCCGCCCGCAGGTCGAAAAACCCGCCGAAACCGCCAAGTTCCGCGTCTGCACCGGGGCGCGCGGTGGCCTTGGCAAGGGGGCCGATGGCCTTTACCAGCGCGTTGCCGGCGGCGATGTTCACGCCTGCCTGCTCGTAGCTGTAACTCTGCTGCTTGTCGTCGGGATGTGCCATGGCGCAGGCCCCTATCGCTTTCCTGCTTGGATTTCCACTTGCCTTTGGGCAAAAGCGCCGCGAGCGAGGCCGGATCCACGGATCGTGGCCCAGATACGGAGTTCCTTTGGTCGCTTTGCGCCTGCCCACGATCGCATTGCCCGGTCGAAACACCCTGATCGCAGCCGGAGCCGCGCTTGCGCTCGGCGTCGCGGGTGTGGCGCTCTATGCCCAGATCGAGGGCGATCGCGGGATCGCGCCGATAGCCAGCAACGGCGACTTCGAGGTTTCCGGCATCGAGGTGAACACCGCCGGCGAAAGCGCGGAGGACGCGCGCAGCAAGGGCTGGCGCGAGGCGCAGCGCAAGGCGTGGGAAAAGCTGTGGGCTTCCAACGGTCTGGGCGGCGGCGGTGCAGCTCCCGCGCTGGACGACGGGACTATTGATGGCATGGTTTCGGCCGTGGTGGTGGAGCACGAGCAGATCGGCCCGCATCGCTATATTGCGCGGCTGGGCGTGATCTTCGACCGGACCCGGACCAGCGCCTATCTGGGCATGCAGGGACAGGTTTCGCGATCTGCACCGCTGCTGATCGTGCCGGTGCTGACGCAGGGCGGCGTCTCGGCCGTGTTCGAGACCCGCACGCCCTGGCAAAAGGCGTGGGCCGAATTCCGCACAGGCGAAAGCGTGATCGATTATGTGCGGCCCAACGGAGCGGGGGCGGATTCGCTGTTGCTGACGGCAGGGCAGGTAACGCGCCGCAGCCGTAACTGGTGGCGGCTGGTGCTCGATGAATTTGGCGCGGCTGACGTGATCATGCCGATGGCACGTCTGGAACGGCAATGGCCGGGCGGGCCCATCAAAGGCACGTTCACCGCGCGCCACGGGCCGGACAACCGCTTCCTCGGTTCATTCGAGCTGACCGCACCGAATGAAGACAAACTGCCGTCGATGCTGAACGACGCGGTGCACCGGTTGGACCAGTTGTACGCGCAGGCATTGGCCGCAGGCACACTCGCCCCAGATCCGACGCTGAACACGCAGCCGCAAGTCGATCAGGCCATGATCGACGCGATCGTCGCCAAGCTCGGCCCTGCGCCCAAGGCCGCCCAAGGGCCTGCGGCGGCGCAGGATCAGCCGACAGCCACGCCGAGCGCGGCGGCGGTTTCGACCTTTACCGTGCAATTCGTCACGCCGGATGCGGCTGCGGTGGACGCCGCGCTCGATGGCGTGCGCGGCGTGGCGGGGGTCCAATCGGCCAGCACCACCAGCATCGCGATGGGCGGCACGTCGGTGATGCGGGTTACTTATTCGGGCGATCTCGATGCCCTGGCGGCGGGCCTGCGAGCGCGCGGTTGGAAAGTCACGCAAGGGGCCGGTGCGCTCAGCATCCGCAAATAGCGCGGGCTTTCCGCACACACCATGTCGCAAATTGCCCTGCCCCTCGTTACCGCAGCCACTGCCGAGACGATCCTGACCGGTCCTTCGCTCGCCCCGGTGCTGGCAGCACTGTCTGCAGCAGCGGACTGGCCGTTCCGCACTGCCGTGCTGGCGGGGCCAGCGCGTTCGGGCAAGAGCCTGCTGGCGCGCTGGTTCGTGCAATCAGGCGCGGGCGATGCGCTCGACGATGCCGATGCGTTGCCGGAAGACGAGGTTTTTCATCGCTGGAACCGGGCACAGGCCGATGGTCGCCCACTGTTGCTTGTCAGCAACCGGCCTGTAGGCGCGTGGAGCATTGAGCTGCCCGACCTCGCTTCGCGCATCGGCGCAGCACTGCTGATCGAGATCGCACCACCCGACGATGACCTGCTGCGGGCGCTGGTGGAAGACCTTGCGCGTCGGCGCGGGCTGGTGCTGGGCGAAGGCGTGCTGGCGTTCCTGATGCTTCGGATCGAGCGCAGCCATGCGGCCGCAGAGTCCCTTGTAGCAACAATCGACAGGCTGTCCCTTGAGCGCAAGGCTGCCGTCACCATATCGCTCGTTCGGGACGCCCTGGCGGAGAGGGTCCACGGGGTTCCCGACCGCGAGTGGCAGCCCCGCTTGCTTTGACGAGCGAAAAGAGGGAGGATCGCCCACGATGTTCAGCAAGTTGACCGGATATCTGGACTCGATCCGCGCCCGCGATCCCGCGCCCCGTTCGCGTTGGGAAATCCTGCTCTATCCGGGGCTTCTGGCCGTGGGCCTGCACCGGATTGCGCACTGGCTGTTCGAGGCGAAGCTTTTCTTCCTCGCGCGGGCGATCAATCATTTCGCGCGGTTCCTGACTGCGATCGACATTCATCCGGGCGCCAAGATCGGCAAGCACCTGTTTATCGACCACGGCTTTACCGTGATCGGTGAAACGGCGGAAATCGGCGACAACGTGACGATCTACCAATGCGTGACGCTGGGCGGCACCAACCCGGCCAACGGCGTGCCGGGCAAGCGGCACCCCACCTTGTGCGACAACGCCATCATCGGATCGGGCGCGCAGATCCTGGGCCCCATCACCGTAGGGCCACGCGCCCGCGTGGGTGCCAATGCCGTGGTGACCGAGGATGTGCCTGAAGGCGCGACGATGGTGGGGCTGAAGGCGCGGTCCACGCTGGTGCCGGTGGAAACATGGCTCAAGGACTTCATCCCCTATGGCACGCCGTGCAAGGAACCGTGCGAGCCGATGGGCGGCAACCGGATGGACGATCTGGAAAATGAGGTGGCAGCGCTGAAGGCGCAAGTGGCCGCGCTGCTCGCCGGGCGCGAGGATGACGGCAGCACGCCTGCACCCAGCCCCTCGCGGCGGAGGACGCGCACCTGAGCGTGGCGGGCGGAGCGGACGGTGCGGGCGCGATCGGCGCAACCGTCGTCGCGTTTCCGCAAG
This sequence comes from Novosphingobium sp., assembly GCA_027311705.1. Lineage (GTDB taxonomy): Bacteria > Pseudomonadota > Alphaproteobacteria > Sphingomonadales > Sphingomonadaceae > Novosphingobium. Next base: position 28,336 of record DAICYJ010000029.1, read on the forward strand.
TCCGGCCGGTGTTGCAGGTCGGGTTCGACCGGCTGGAACTGACCCGCATCCTCGACATTTACGGGCGCATGGTGGCGGCCGGGTTGTGGCGCGATTATGCCATGAACTTCGACCGCGATGCCGCCGCCTTTTCCGCCTATCGTCGCACCGCCGAACGGCCCACTGCGCGGATCGAAAAGCGGCCGGCGCTGCGCAACAAGCAGGGCATGTGGACGCTCTATGGCGAGGCGGGACAAGTGCTCAAGCGCGGACACGACCTGGCCAATGTGCTCTCCCCGCTCGAACGCAAGCTGCTCAAGGTTGTGGATTAGGGCCAGCGCGCTGGCGCTGCTGGTCGCCGCCTGCCACGATGCCCCGCAATCCACTCAGCGGGCCGAAAGTGTCCCGGTGCTGCGGGTGCTCTACCGCGATGCCAACGCGAGCATGCTGCTGACCCTCCCTGCCCGAAAGCGCGGACCGATGCCGCCGCCCGGATGCCGCACCCCACTGTTGATCGATCCCCTCACCGGCGCGGTGCATGCGATTTCGGACAGCGAGGCCGCCAGCCGGCTGAAGACGATGCAAATGGCCGGCGCTACTCCCGGAACGTGCCCTCCCGGCCCTTCTTACCGAGGTGCTAACTTGTGAAAATGAATTTCCTTGAAGCGCCAAGATGTGCCGGATTCAAGCGCACGGCGCTCTGGAACGCAGGTCAC